>JBBRTW010000263.1:0-9698 GCA_038244055.1 Tepidisphaerales bacterium
AGCTCCTTGGCCGGCCCATCCCCGGCAGCGACGACCCGCAGCAACTGGGCGGCCGGAAGGCGTATGATATGAACGATCTTTCCCGCGCGATGAAGCTTTGGCCGCGCCATTCGGGCATGGAGCGGCGCGTGCTGCATCGTCTGATTAAGACGGGCAAGCCCAAGCATGCCATTCGCGAGATCGACTGGCGCATCCAGAAGCTCTGGGTGTCGGCACTGCAATCCAAGGTGTGCAACGACATCATCGCCCAGCGCGTGCAGCGCGGCTGGATCGACAAGCTCGTCGATGGCGATTTCGCGATGAAGCATGAAAACGGCGCGGGCTTTCTGGTGGAGGATGCCGCCAAGGAACAACCGCGCTGCGAAGCCTACGAGATCAGCCCCACCGCCCCGATGGTCGGCTATCGCGTGACCCTCCCCCAGGGCGAGCCGCTGAAAATGGAGGAAGAGGCCTTCGCCGCGGTCAACCTCAAGCCCGGCGACTTCCGCCGCGAAGGGGGCGAGCGCGCCAAGGGCACGCGCCGATTCGCGCGGGTCAAGCCGTCGAACCTGGAACTGGCGGGCGGCGTCGATGAGCATGGAGCGTATGTGGAGGTCAAGTTCGATCTGCCGGCCGGCTCGTTCGCGACGGTCCTGCTGGGCGAATTGATGAAAGTGCCCCGGAAAGCGCCGATGGAAGCCGAGGAAGCACCCGAACCCGAAGAGAGCGACGATAGCAGCGAAGACTAAGTCGAGAAATGGGTTCTCTCATGGGTGCCATGCATGGCATCCAAGGCAAGAAACCTCACGCGTCTTCCATGAAACGCCCCCGCCCCGTTCTTCGACTGGTCTTCACCGTGGTGTCGCACCCGCGCATCACGCTCGCCCTCACCTCGGCTCTCACCGCCGCCTGCATTCTTCTCGCCATCGCCCGCCTCGCCATCTCCGCCGACCAGAACAAGCTGTTCTCCAGCAAAGTCCAGTTCTTCCACGATTTTATCGAGTTCGAAAAACGCTTCCCGGAAAATCAGGCCGTTTATATCCTCATCGAGCCGCGCGATGCGAAATCGGCCCCGCCGCCCCTCGAGCGCTGGACCGCCGCCGCCGAGGCCGTCGCCGCCAAACTCCGCACCGTCACCACCTACGTCCAGAGCGTCGACCAGCGCATCCGCCCGGAAGATCTCGGCCGACAGGGAATTCTCTTCGATGAGCCCGCGCGCCTGAAGCAAAACGTCGAAGACGCCCGCCGATTCATCCCCCTCATCAAAACCACCGCCGAAAAACCCGGGCTCCTCACCCAGGCCCTCGGCCCGACGCCTCTCGATCGACTGCTCAACGCGCTTACCCTGCAGCCGGCCGATGCGGAATCCGCCTCGTTCATCCAACTCATCGCCCGCTCCATCGTCGATTCGCTCCACGCCGGCAAAGCCCTGGCCCCCGATCTCGAATCGCTCGGCCAAACCGATCCCGGCCTGCTCGGTTATTACTACATCCCCGATGAATCCGACCCCCAGCGACAGCGCAGGATGCTCCTGATCCGCGTGCGCCCGATGCAGAATTATTCATCGCTAACGGCCATCTCCGAAGCCATCGAAGCTATCCGCGCCGCCGTCAATCAATCCGCAAAATCATTCCCCGAATTCACGGTCGGCGTGACCGGACGGCCGGCGCTCGAAGCCGATGAGATGCGCACCACCGATAACGATTCGCGCAAGGCGGAGATCGCCGCGCTCTCGGCCGTCTTCATCGGGATGGTGCTTCTCCTGCGTTCGTGGTGGCTCGCGCTGGCGGCCGAGCTCGCGCTGGGCGTCGGCATCGCCTGGACCTTCGGCTGGGCCACGCTGGCGGCCGGCGAGCTCAACCTTCTCTCCATCGTCTTCTTCCTCGCCCTCATCGGCATCGGCATGGATTACCTCGTGCAGATCCTCTCGCGTTATCGCCGCGAAGCCTTGCGCCCGGGGCGCGATCCAGGCCGGGATGCCCGAAAAATCTGGATCGCAGTGTTCCGCCAGGTCGGCCCGCCGGTGACCACCGCCTGCCTCGGCGCGGCCGGGGCTTTTCTCGTCTCCCTCCTCACCGATTTCGAAGGCGCGGCATCGCTGGGCCTCATCGCCGGCGGCGGACTGATCCTCTGCCTCATCGCGGGGTACACGTTTCTCCCCGCGCTTCTTACGGTCCTGCCGATTCGACGAGGATTAACCACGAAACGCGCCGAAGAGAAAGAGAGGGTAGAGGGTAGAGGATTGAGGGTAGCAAGTTCTTCTTCTCTACCGTCTACCCTCCACCCTCTACCTTCGTCTTTGCCTCCCCCTCTACCCTCGTCTTTGCCTCCCTCTCCACCCTCAACCCTCAACCCTCTACCCTCTTTTCCTCCTCTCCTCGGCCCGGCGGTTTGGATCACCCTCCTCTTCATCGGGTTTCTCATCGCTCCCCGCGCCGGTTTCGATCCGAATCTCCTCGATCTCCAGGCCGACAATCTCGAATCCGTCAAACTCGTTCGCAAGCTCCAGACCTGGAACGCCGTCGTCCTCTCCAAAGACCTCGCCGCACTCCGCAGCGCCCGCGATGCCATCCAGAATCGCCCCACGGTCGCCTCCACCGAATCCGTCCTGACCGCCTACGACAACCTCGCTTACCTCTCCGCCAGCGCCAAACTCGCCAAGGTCGATTGGGCCGCTCCACCACCCATCGCCCCGCAGGACCTCAAGCGCCTCACCGCCGCCGCCGGCCGATTGGCCGCCCACTACGAATCCGCGCGAACCAAATCCCCGGAGACCCGCGCCGCCGCCGCCTCCCTGCGCGAGCTCGAATCAATTCTGAAATCTCCCGATTCTCAAGCCACCGATTCCAACAAATCCGCCACGACACTCTCGGCATGGCAGCAATCCTTCATTGGCCGACTGCGCCATCTTCTCGCCCAGTTCAATTTCTCCTCGCCCTCCCCTTCGCCCGCCCCCTCGCCCATCGATCTCGCCGCGCTCCCCGCCGATATGCGGAGCCACTACATCAGCGATGATGGCTACTACGCCCTCTACATCTATCCCAAAGAAGACCTCTGGAATCACGAAAGCCTGATGCGCTTCATCGAAGACATCGAACCCCGCATTAGCGCCTCCACCCCCGATGCCTCCAAAGGCGGCGGCATCCTTACCGGCATCGCCCACAACATCCATCACTCCACCGCCTACATCAAAAAATCGTTCTATCATGCGGCCGGCTATGCCCTCGCGTTAATCGTCCTCCTGGTCCTCATCGACATGCGTCATGTCGGCCACACACTGGCCGCGATCAGCGTCCTGGGCCTGGGCCTGCCCATGCTCATCCTCCTCATGGGCCTGCTCAAAGTCGATTGGAATTTCGCCAATTTCTTCGGCCTGCCCATTCTCATCGGCGCGGGGCATGAATATGGCGTCTTCATGATGCACCGCTACCGCGAATCGATCCGCAAACCCGATAAATCCCGCCGCGCCCGCGCCTGGCCGGCCTGGGATGTCGCCGACAGCGCCCTGCTCCTCTGCGCCTTCGTCACCTCCGCCAGTTTCGGCTTCTTCGCGATTCTGGCCCACCACCGCGGGCTGAAAAGCCTCGGCCTGGTCATGGCCCTGGGCAGCGCCTGCATCTACCTCGCGACGGTGATCGTTCTGCGGCCGATCCTGAAATGGCGCCTGAGTCGCCGGGTGAACAATCTGGGTGACCGGGATGGGTGACCGAATTGGGTGCCACGGCCAAGCACCAGAGTGCGCTCGCATATGAGAACGGTTATCGCTTGGCCGTGCCGTTATTCACCGAGTCGCGCCCATCCCGCGAAACACGGCCAAGCGACAATCCCTTACATATGCGAGATCGGTCAGTCGCTTGGCCGTGGCACCCAGGATCCGGCCACGACAAAATAACCAGGAATTCGCTGGCATCCCCCACCTCCCCCGGTTTACCATCCTGTTACTAACAGGAGATACCATGTCTGATTCCCCGCGCAAAACCCAACCGTCCTGCCCCGACTGCTCTTCAACCAACTCCCACTCCCGTCGCCAGATCCTTAAATCCACGCTCGGCACGGCCGCCGGGGCGCTGGTGGCCGCCAGCGGTTTGCCCTTGATCGGCAACTGGTCCTCGGCACTGGCGGCCGATTACCCGCCCAACACTCCCGCCAAGCCCTCCTCCGAAACGCTCGTCGCCCAGCTCTATAAATCGCTCACCGAGCCCCAGAAGCAGGCCATCTGTTTCCCCTTCGACAGCCCCAAGCGCTCCGATGTCGACAACAACTGGTTCATCGTCAAGGATAAGATCGGCAAGCTCTTCTCCAAGGACCAGCAGGCCCTGATCAAAGATATTTTCATGTCGATCCACTCCGAGGAATACGCCGCCAAAGTCCTCGATCAGGTGGAGCACGACAACAAAGACATCGGCGGCCTCGGCGGCTGCGCCGTTGCGCTCTTCGGCCAGCCCGATGACACCGGCGACGCCAGCAAATCCAAGTTCGAATTCGTTCTCACCGGCCGGCACACCACGCGCCGCTGCGATGGCAATTCCGTCGCCGGGGCGGCCTTTGGCGGGCCGATTTTCTACGGCCACGCGGCCGATGGCTTCAACGAAAAGGCCGACCACAAGGGCAACGCCTACTGGTATCAGGCCGTCCGCGCCAATGAAGTTTATAAGGCGCTGGATGGCAAACAGCGCAAGCTCGCCCTGCTCGATATCAACCCACCCGGCGAGCATGCCAAGGAAACCGTCGCCCTGCCGACGAAGAAGGAAGACCTCGATGGCATTCCCATGTCCGAGCTGACGCGCGACCAGAAAGACCTGGTGCGCAAGGTTTTGGCCGACCTGCTCGCGCCCTTCCGCAAGGCCGATGCCGATGAAGCCCTCGCCCTGATCGAAAAAGGCGGCTTCGACAATCTGCAGATGGCCTTCTTCAGCAAGATGGACATCGGCAACGATGGCGTCTGGGATGTCTGGAAGCTCGAGGCGCAGAACATGGTCTGGTACTTCCGCGGCTCGCCCCACGTCCACACCTGGGTCCACATCCGCGAGCCGGAAAAGGCCTGATGCGGAAAGTCGTCTCAGCATGGGATTTGTTGCAGTCGCGCGTGGTTGCCTGCGGGAAATGCCCCCGCCTGCGCGAGCATTGCCTCGAAACCGCGGGGGTCAAGCGGGCGGCCTTTTCAGGCGAAACCTACTGGGGCCGGCCGGTCCCCAATTTCGCCCCGCCCGATCCCTCCACCGTCCGCCTGCTCATCGTCGGCCTCGCTCCGGCGGCGCATGGGGCGAATCGCACCGGCCGGATGTTCACGGGAGATCGCTCGGGGGATTTTCTCTTTCGTGCGATGTTCGAGACCGGCTTCGCCACCCAGCCGACCAGCGTCCGGCAGGGGGATGGCCTGGAATTGATTGCTTGCGCCATCACCGCCGCCTGCCGCTGCGCCCCGCCCGCCAATAAGCCCACCCCCTTAGAAATCGAGAATTGCCGCCCCTACCTCGATGAAACGCTACGCCTGCTTCCGGGCGTTCGCGGCCTGATGGCCCTGGGGCGAATCGGCTGGGATGCGGCCGCCAAACTGCTGATCCGGGCAGGGGGGACCCGCCCGATGGATGCCGCAAACCGGCCGGCCGCCTTCGCCCACGGCGCGGTGGGATGGTCCGATAACCCATCCGGCCCGCGGCGATTCTTGATCGGGTCGTACCATCCCAGCCAGCAGAACACCTTCACCGGAAAACTGACGCCGGCGATGCTGAAAGCGGTGTTTGAAAAGGCCCGGGAACTGGCCGGCTAGCGACGAATCAAAGGTCAATAGACGGCACGGCCGGAAGGATGAAGACCCGCCGGCGGCGAATCGGCCGATGGCGGATGCGGGGAAATTTGAAAAGTTGGAGGCAAACGGTCATTATAGGCGGCTCAGTTCGTTGTTTCTCATTTCAAACGCAGAGGCCGAGGAAACCAGAGGAGTTTGGCATATGGCACAGGCGACAGCAGGCGCGGGAAGCGCGTCTATGGAGACCGGGCGTCCGATCCACACCGGGCGCATCTTTTGGGCGAGCTTTTTGACGCTGATCGCGGCGGGCATTGGCTTTGCCGTACGCGGCGGCATTCTCGGCGACTGGGGCGCGCAGTTCGGCTTCACGAAGTCGGAACTCGGCTCGATCACCGGCGGCGGGCTGGCGGGCTTCGGCATCACCATCATCATCTGCTCGTTCTTCGCCGATCAGATTGGATACAAGACCCTTCTCAGCGGCGCGTTCATCCTGCATGTTCTTTCGGCCGTCCTGACTCTGGCCGCTACGCCGGTCTTTGCGGCCGCGGGCAAAGATGCGACCTACTGGACGCTCTATGTCGGCATGTTCATGTTCGCGCTCGGTAATGGCCTGTGCGAGGCGGCCATCAATCCTCTGGTCGCGACGCTTTATCCCAAGAACAAGACGCACTACTTGAACATCCTCCACGCCGGCTGGCCGGCGGGTCTGGTCCTCGGCGCTGTGATGGCCTTCCTCTTCGCGGGCCCCGGCGCCGCCATCACGCATCTGCGCTGGGACAGTCTCATCGCCACGTTCCTGGTGCCGGCGGTGTGGTACGGTCTGATCGTCCTCAAGGAAAAGTTCCCCTCCTCTGAAACGCATGCCGCCGGCCTGACCATCGGCGACCAGATCACGGCCGTGATCGCTCCGATGTTCATCTTCCTGATTCTGATTCACGCCATGGTCGGCTACGTCGAGCTCGGCACCGATTCCTGGATCGCCAACATCCTGAATAACGTCGTGGGCAACATGTCGCTGCTGCTGTTCGTCTACATTTCCAGCCTGATGTTCATCCTCCGGTTTTTCGCCGGTCCGATCGTTCATCGGATCAACCCGCTGGGCCTGCTCTTCGTGGCGGCCTGCTGCGGCGCGGTGGGATTGTTCATGCTCGGTTCGTTCAAGACGGGCACGATGCTGGTCATCGCCGGCACGATCTTCGCGCTGGGCAAGACCTTCTACTGGCCGACGATGCTCGGTGTCGCCGGCGAGCAGTTCCCCAAATCCGGCGCGCTGGGCATGGGTCTTCTGGGCGGTTTTGGAATGATGTCGGCCGGCTGGCTTGGCGGCCCGGGCATCGGATACAAGCAGGATCGCAACGCCGCCGACTACCTTCAGGAGAAGCCGGAATTCAAAGAGGTCTATGCGCGCTACAAGGCCGAAGAGCCCAACCACTTCCTGTTCTTCAAGGAAATCACGGGCTTGAACGGCGCTCGCGTTGCCGTGCTTGCGGACAATGGCGGTTCGCTCAAGGCCGACATTGACGCGCTGAGCAAATCCAAGAAGCATGTCTGGGATGATGAGAATCTCCTGGGATTGAAAGCCTGGTGGCAGGGCCTTGCTCCGATCGAAGTGGTCGAAACCACCAAGGTGATGGCGGAAAAGAAGAAGGATAAGCTTCCGGCCCTGCTCCGCACCGACCGCGCCGCGACGCTGGGTGTGGCCATCGCGGCCGCCAAGGCCAAAGAGGCCGAACTCGCCAAGGGCGCGGCCGCCGACAAGGTCAAAGCCGCCGATGAAGCCGCAACCAAAGCCAGGGAAGCCGCCACGAAAGATGGCGACACCGCGGAAACCGTCGAACTCGCGGGCGTGAACGCGCGGATGGGCGAACTATCCAAGGGCGCTGATGCTGACAAGTCCAAGAAGGCTGAAGATGCCGCCGAAGCCGCCGAGGCGCTGGCTCGCAAGGCCGTCGGCGACGGCGGAAAACTCGGCGCGATGGCTTATGCCCACAACGACGATCAGATCGTCAAGGACGCCAACATCTACGGCGGCCAGCAGGCCCTGAAGATCACCGCCGCCGTGCCGGCCACCATGGCCGTGTGCTATCTGCTTCTGGTCATGTATTTCGTCTCCAAGGGCGGATACAAGCAGATTCACCTCACCGGCGAGCAAGTGTCCGGTGGCGTGGAAGGCCCGCAGGAGCACTAAAAGCAGCGGCTGACGATTTCATCCGATAGCCATCGATACACCGGCGCCACCCCGCGCCGGTGTTTTCTTTTTTGCATCCGGAATTTGCTTGCCGGATTTGCCCTCCTCCCAATAAACTATGCCGGCGCGGGTTCGATCACGTCTTCGAGGAGTCGATTCATGCACAGACTTTCGCCGATGGGCGGACTTATTCCGCGTGGCTGTCGCCGCGCCGCCCCCGCCTTCACCCTCGTCGAGCTTCTCGTCGTGATCGGCATCATCGCCCTGCTCATCTCCATCCTCCTCCCCTCGCTCATCAAAGCCCGCGAGCAGGCGGTGCGCGTGCAGTGCGCCAGCAATATCCGCCAATGGGGCAGCGGGCTGCAGAGTTACTCCAACGCCAACAAAGGCTGGCTGCCCTATAACGGCGGCGTGATTCCCGGCGTCACCGTGGGGGGGAAAGATATGTCATGGAACAGCTCGGTCATGCAGGATTTTTTCGCGGCCTATCTCACCGCCAATCAGGCCGTCGGCGATCGCCAGAAGGATAACGTTCTCTACTGCCCCAGCCAGGATTGGCACCGCAGCGCCGCCAACGATCCCAGCGGCACCGGGGGCCTGATCGGCTATTTCTATCTCCCCTATCGCGAGCCCAATTCCGCCAACCCCGGCAACAGCATGAACTATGCCCCGGCCGGTTTCGCCGATGGAAAATCGTGGGTGGAGAAGCGCAAATTCTCCGGCCAACACAAGGCCGCCCCCATCGTCACCGACATGCTGCAATTCAACGGCTCGAATAATTCCTGGGCCGCCTACACCAGCCACATCAAGCGCGCCAAACCCAGCGGCGGCAATTTCCTCTTCGAAGATGGCCATGTGACCTGGTACGACATGAATGCCGATGCTTCCAGGCCCAACGGCTGGTCCATCGACCTGGGATCGACGGTCGGAAGCTGGAAATGCTATTATCGGATATACGATGCGGGAATCCCGGGGAATCAGTGATTGGAACCACGAAGGCACGAAGACACGAAGAAGAAAGAATACAAAACGGCCACAGATGAACACCGATGTCCACAGATAGGACAACAATTTGTTCTTATCTGTGCCTGTCTGTGCTGATCTGTGGCTGAATTCTCTTCTTCGTGCCTTCGTGTCTTCGTGGTTCAATTGTATGATCGGCTCCCATGCCCACCGCGGAACTGCTTATCGCCGATTTACGCAAGGAATACCCCACCCCCGCCGAGCCATTGGTGGTGCTTAAAGGGGTGTCATTGAAAGTCTCGCCCGGCGAGCGCCTGGCGATTCTCGGGCCCAGCGGGTCGGGCAAATCCACGCTCTTGAACATCATCGGCACGCTCGATTCCCCCTCGGCCGGCTCGGTGCGCCTGGGCTCGACCGATCCCTTCGCCCTGTCGCCCAATGAGCTCGCCGCCTTTCGCAGCCGCTCCATCGGCTTCGTCTTTCAGGATCATCATCTTCTGCCCCAATGCACCGCCATGGAGAATGTTTTGCTCCCTCGCCTGGCGCTCGGGAAGACCACGGCCGATGATGGCAAGCGCGCGGCCGAGCTTCTGGAGCGCGTGGGATTATCCCAGCGATCCACCCATCTCCCGGCCGAGCTCTCCGGCGGCGAGCGCCAGCGCGTCGCCATCGCCCGCGCCTTGATGAACCAGCCCGCAATCATTCTCGCCGATGAACCCACCGGCAACCTCGATTCCAAAACCGCCGACTCCATCGCCGATCTCCTCCTCAGCGTCGCCAGCGATGTCATCCTCATCGCCGTCACCCACAGCGCCGCCC
>JBBRTW010000264.1:0-9594 GCA_038244055.1 Tepidisphaerales bacterium
ACCCCACCAGCGTGATAATCGAGATGACCGACAACCACCCGCACACCAGCGCCGGCGTCGCGTAGGGGTTGCTCAAACCGTCGCCGCGTTGGTAGTTCAGCTTGGGCATGCCCCTCTTTTTACGCGACAAGCGGCAATTCCAGCAACAAAAAAACGCCCCCAACCCATCCACTGTCCGAGGGCAATAGCATGTGGCATGAAATGGGCAACAATTGCGGTTTTCAATCCGCAATCCGAAATCCACAATCCGAAAACGATGCGATAGGAGTTAGATGCGATTGCCCTGTCCACTGTCCACGTCCGTGGCATCCGAACATTGGAGTGCGCGCGTCCCTGCTTTAACCCGAATAATTCAGATGAACCACGAAAAACACGAAGGGCACGAAGAAGACCGGAGAAGAGTAGAAATGCAATTTGCGCAACGTGCAATTCACCGGATACCGACTTTTTGACTGTAAGTTCTTTGGTTCATTTCTCTTCGTGCATTTCGTGTTTTTCGTGGTGAATAATCTGGGTTGATTTTTTCGTTTTTAGTTTTCGCCCGACCCATCCCCGCTCTGTTACAATCCCCTCCGGAACCCCATCATGAAACGCGCCTCCCTTAACCTCTTCTGGTTCTTCCTCTTTCCCGCCAGCCTCTACTTCGGCATCTACGCCGCCTTCACCTGGCCGCTGATCGCGCAGTTCAATACCCACTTCTTCTGCGGCACCGAAGATGGCTACCAGAACATCTGGAACCTCTGGTGGACCAACAAGGCGGCCGTGGACCTGCACCAACTCCCCTGGTTTACCACCTGGCTGCATCACCCCACGGGCACTTCGCTGATCGCGCATACGCTCGCCCCGTTCAATGGATTTATGGGGATCGCGCTGCAGAATCTTTTTGGACTCACGCTGGCGCAGACTTACAACGCGCTGGTCATCTTCTCCTTCACGATGACCGGCATCACGACGTTCTGGCTGGGGTGGCGGGTTTCGCGTTCGTACATCGGGGCTTTGTTCGCGGGGGCGGCATTTACTTTCTGCCACTTCCACTTCGCGCATTCGCACAATCATCTCCAGATGGTTTCACTGGAGTGGCTGCCGCTGGCGATTCTGGCCGTCTATGAACTTTTCACCCGGCCGACGATTCTCAAAGGGGTCGGGGCGGCCGGCGCGGTGTTCCTGGTGGCGCTGTGCGATTTCCATCTCACGTTTTATGTGGTGATGGCCGGAACGATCCTGGGAATGATCGTATTTGTGCGCTATATCCGAGCGAGCTTTAATGGATTTACGAGATTCGCGATGTCCGTTGGGGTGTTCCTGGTGCTGACCGTGGGCACCACCGGCCTGCTGGCGTGGCAACTGCTGCACCTGAATAAAACCGACCCGCTGCAGCAGAATCACGACCCCAAGGAATGGAGCACGGACCTGGTCGACCCGCTGGTGCCCGGCTACGAATGGCGCTACAGCGACATGACCCACGCGGTCTGGCGGAAGCTCGTGAAAGATGAGGACGATAAAGGGAAGGAATTCGTCTACATCGAGCATGCGCTGTATGTCGGGTGGGCGGTGACGGCGCTGGCCGGGTATGCGCTGCTGCGGCGCAAGCGGCTGATCGAGGCGCGGGATTTCGGGTATTGGGTGACGCTGGCGCTGCTTTTCTTTCTTTTCTCGCTCGGGCCGACGGTCCATGTGGCCGGGCATTGGAAGGCGATCGAGGTGCATGGCAAGGCGATTCCGCTCATGCCCTACTCGCTGCTCGAACTGATCTTCCCGCCCCTGAAAATGGGCGGTGTGCCGATGCGGCTGATGGCGATGACACTGCTGGCGATGGCAACGCTCTCATCGTTCGCGGTCGGCGATTTGATTCGCTCATTGCGCTTCAAATCAATCGCGGTGCTTTTGCCGCTGGTGGGGTTGTGGGCCTTCGAATCGCTCCCGCGCCCGCAGACGACGACGCCCACCGGCTATCCGGAATGGGTCCTCAAGATGCGCGAATTGCCGCCCGGGGCGCTGATCGATACCACCTACAAGAATGAACTTTCGACACCCCTCTACTACGCCACCGGGCACGGCCACCCGATCGGCGAGGGGTATATCTCGCGGTATCCGAATTCGGTTGAGAAGGCGCGGGGGGTCTTTCGGCAGCTCGTGGATGGCAACGGCGAGGCGCTGAAAGACAATCTCGGGAATCTTTACGAATTTCCCTACAAGATTGTCTATCGGAACGATAAGGAGCGGCTGCGGATTTATGATCTGACGCAGAAGTAGAGGCGGACTTTTTGACTCCCTCTCCTGTACTGTACTCGGGAGAGGGCGGGGGTGAGGGTTTTTTTGCCTCGATATTCAGACTCCATCATTTGATTCGACACGTCCTTCCGGCAGGGATGCCAGGTAATCTTTGCTCGCGCCCGATGCCCAGGCTATGTCGTCTTCAATTCGGTGAACTCTCAAGATGGGCCCAAGCCCGATGGCGAAGATTGCAGTGAAGAGTAAGCAAATGCCGCTTCCAACAAAATACGGAATCGACTCGCCGACGGTCTGCCCAGTGGATCGGACGAATACCGTAAAACCTCCAACGAGCGTCACGATGGCAGTAATGATGCTTGAGTAGATTGCCAGCGCGATGAGGATTCGCTGGGCGCGATGTTGCCGGCACAGGCTCAATCGCACACGGACTTCCCGCGCGCCGCCGAACAGCAGAATGATTCCGAATGTCCCAAATACGACGAAGGCCAGCCAGACCCAGTGCGATGCAGCATGCCAGCGCAGTTTCAGCGTGAAACGATGCCCGTGTACAGGCCCATTGCATTTCACACATCGATCAGGTCCGACAGCGCCATTTTGAATGAGCAATACGTCACCGCTGGCGAAAACCCCTTCTTCGGCAGGACCGGGATCGCTCGGAGTGTTGAGATTGGCATACTCGAGGTCCATTCGGACAGTTTAGCTCCGGGCGGCGCGATCCGCGAATTTGTTCAACTCGCGTTTAGCGTACTCCCTAATATAGGACAAACTTATCGCACCACCCGCGCCCCCATCTTCTCCACATTCCCCGCCCCATCCTTCGCCGCGGCCGTAATCACCCCATCGCCCGGGCGGTCGATCTCCACGCTCCAATCCGTCACGCCCGCGCGCATTCCCACCACCCGCGCGGCCACGCCGTTCACCTTCACCTCGGCCACCTCTCCATTGTCCTGCGTGACACCCGTGACCAGCACTTTCCCACCGCGCAAAACCGCCGAAGTAATCATCGTCGCCGGCGGCAGATCATCGACCGGATTCAGGAGCGTTGGAAACTCCACGCCCTTCACCTGCGCCGCCCGCACATCCTTGCCGGTGAAGCCCTTGATGCTCGCGTACTCCGCGCCCTCCGATGCGCCGGGCGTGCGCACGCTCTCGACGCGCGTCACTTCGCCCGCCTTCAGATAATCGTGGAAATAGTAGGTCACGCCATTCTGAACAGTCTTATTGCGCGGGCCGCCGCCGAGATCGACGATGTTGGAATTGGAGCGGCAATTCTTGATGGTCAGATTGCGGAAATGCCCGGCCTGCCCTGGCCGGGGGCTGGTCACGGACATCTGAATAATCGGATCGCGCCCGGTGCGACAATTCTCCACCAGCACATCCTCGTAGGTGAAGGTGCCGCGCTGCTCATCGGTATCATCCAGGCCGCGGTTGATCGGCTCGGAGACAATGTTGTTCATGTGGATATGGCGGTAAACGTGGGCATCGTAATCGGGGTTGTAGACGCCGTAGACGCCGTTGTAGGCATCCAGCCCATCCAGCAGGAAATACTGCAAATTAGGCCGCAGAACGTAGTGCGATTCCCATATCTTCAAGTTTCGCACGATAAACGGATGCTCGCGATCCCCATGCACCGAAGGGTTCTTGTTCGATTCATCGCCGAAGTTCATCGCGTAGAGCCCATCGCAATGCGCCTCATTCTCCTCGAAGCGCAGGAACGGCAGCGTGCGGATATCGATGTTCTTGATCGATCCATCGGGCTGGCGCAGCGGAGTCATCGGATCGAATCCCGCGCTCTTGCCGCGCAGCTCAAATTTGAAGCCATAGCGATCATTCTCGCAGGAGACATTGCGCGTCAAAGTATTCCGGCCATTGGCCCACCAGAATCCCGCGCCTTCGTTGTTGTCGAACGGCAGCGCCTGCGATTTGATCCGCTTGCCGCTAAACGCCTGCACCGCCAGGTTGCGATCGAGGATGTTGTACTGCTCGGTGCCATCTTCCAGGAAGAATCCATGCCCGACACTCTGGTAACCCACGCAATCGCGCACCAATAAATAATCCGTTGCATGGATCGTGATCCAGCGATTGTGCGAATCCCAGACACTGGCCCCGATCACGCCCGAGCCGCGCATGCCATCGCGGACGAGATGGAAATGGATGGCGTATTTGCCCAGGACATTTTCCTTGCCGAGGTGGCGAAACTCCGCGTAGGAAATACCGCCGGTAGCGCTGGAATGGAACAACGTATGCCCGCGCACGCCGGCCGGATCGGCCGATTCGATGACCACATTCCGCGAGAGATTGGCGATCTCGGCGCGATAGTCGCCCGCGCCGCGATGGGGGACCGCCAGCGCGCGGTCCAGAGTGACGATCATGCCTTCGATCGCGGTGATGGTGCGCTCTTCGGTGTTGCTGGCGATCGGCTTTTTGGCGGTCGGCCGAAAAGTGTCGCCATAGCCGTAGTTGTCGTTGGAACTGGTCACGATCACCTTATCGCCGACATTCCAGCCCGTGACCGCCTCGCTCAGCGTGACCGCCCGATCCCCTTTCTTTGCATCCGCGCCGAGTTTGAGCCAGGTGCGCGAGAGGGGCGCGCCGTGAACATCCCAGCGCCCGCCGCAGGCGATGATGGCGGGGAGGGTTTCTTTATCCATGCCCTCGAAATAGACCAGGCGAATGGTGGCCTTTACACCGGCGGGGATCGGCGATTCGGCCGTCCCGATCTCCAGGCCGGGCAAGGCAGTTGACCCATCGGCCGCGCCCGCAGGGGCTCCGGCCGGCGCCGTAGCGGGAACCGCCGCCATCCCCGCCGCATGACACGCAAACCCATCCTCCGAGCAACTCTCCCCCGGCGTGATCTTGATCAGGCCGACATTCAGGAGCGTCGATTTTTCACGGGAGAAGCGCAGGGTCCCGGCCACATGGATGGTGCGGATGGCCGCGTCTGATGAAACATCGTAAACCACCTGATCGCCCGCACGAATCTGCACATTATCCCCGGCGGCCGGGAGTCTGCCTTCCTTCCAGGTTCCGATATCCGACCAGTTCCCGTTTCGCGATGAATGGAGGGTGAAACTGACGCCCTTCTCAGCCACCGCCTTTGGCGCACCGGCCGCATAAGCCGCCCCGCTCCAACCCAATATGACCAGCCCAATCATGCAGATTCTTCGCATAGCGCGGCTCCAGAAGTGAAACGGTCATCCCTACCTACCACGCTCAGAGCCGAAAATTGCATCCGGGGGATGGGAATTTGTTTCGGGCGGGTTTCGGGCTGCTGGGCTGCGAATGGAAGAGGGGCGCAAAGAGGCAAAGGTGCGAAGAGGCAAAGAAGAGAAGAAAAGGGTTTGATCCCGCGGGCACGCCAATCGCGGCACACCCCGCAATTCACTCCAATCCCTTTCATCCTCTTCTTTGCACCTTTGTCCCTTTGCGTCTTTGCGCAGATTCTTCACTCGATCTTTTCTGCTGCCCTCATATTGGAGAATTTCGGCGGAGCGCTCTTCACGCTGATAAGCGGCAACGAACACCGCGCCGCGGGACGCGCTCCGCAAGCGGAGCGGCTAACTCGCGCCGGTCGGCTATGAACAGTCCACAACTGACGATGGACAATTGACAATGGACAATGGACGATAGACGTTAGGCCATCGTATTCTCGAGCACCCCCACCCCCTCAATCTCGATCCTCACTCCATCGCCCGGCTTCAATGAAAACTCATTCGGCGGCACGATCCCCGTCCCGGTCAGCAGCACCACGCCGGCCGGGAAATTCTGGCTTCTAAACAGCCAGCCCACCAGTTCCTCGAAAGACCTCTTAATCTGCGACACCTGCACCTGCCCGCTAAACACCTCCGCCCCGGCGCGGGTGATCGAAAGCTTGATCTGCGCCGCGCGGATGTCGTGGGCGGGGTCCGCGATCAGGATGCACGGGCCCAGGCCGCAGCAGCCATCCCAGGTTTTGGCCTGCGGCAGGTAGAGCAGGTTCTCCCCCTCGATATCCCGGCACGACATATCGTTGCCCACCGTGTACCCGACGATCTGCCCATGCGATGAAATCACCAGGGCCAGTTCCGGCTCGGGCACCATCCACTTCGAATCGGCCCGCAGGGTCAGCGCTGTCTTGGTCCCCCGCGCCCGCGCCACTGTCGACTTGAAGAAAATCTCCGGCCGGTCCGCTTCATACACCATGTCGTACGCGCTCTTGGCATTCTGAGACTCCTCCATCCGCGCCACCTTGGAGCGCTGATAGGTCACACCCGCCGCCCAGATCTCCTGGGTCCCCAGCGGCAGGAGCGGCGAAGCCGGCACCGGAACGTGATGCGGCGCCAGAGTCCGCGTCAGATGATGCAGATAGGCCACCGGATTCTCCCCCCCCAGCCACGCATCCATGTCGAAGCGCGACAGGCGAAAGACCACATGATTATTCTCAACCAGCCACGCCTCGCAGGTGCGGTAAAGCTTCATGTCTGGGTTTGTCAGTTGTCCATGGTCAATTGTCAATTGTCCATGGCGGGAGCGGGGCCAGGGCAATCGCATGTAACTCCTATCGCATCGATTTCGGATTGTGGATTGCGGATTGCGGATTGAAAACCGCATTTCAATCCACGATCCGCAATCCGAAATCCGCAATTGTTGCCCGCTTCATGCCACATGCGATTGCCCTCTCGGCATAAGGTCCATGATATTGCCTGCCCGCATCTTCTGGGTTACTACTTGAATAATGGCCCAATCCGCGACTAAAGCTCGATCCCCTAAGAAAAAGACTTCCAAGCCTGCCAAGCCCGCCGCGCGCGGCAAATCGGCCGCTCGAAAAAGCTCCTCCAATGGCAAATTGAACGCCGCTAAATCCGCCGCCCGCAAGCCTTCCGCCCACGGCAAGTTGAAAGCCGCCAAAGCCGCCGCCCCGCGCCTTAAAACCCTGCCGCCGCGCGAGAAGGTCAAGCCCACCGACACCTGGAACCTCGCCACGCTCTTCGCGGCCGATGCCGATTGGGAGCAATCCTTCACCGCCTGGAGCGCCCGCATCCCGGAGTACGCCCAATTCAAGGGCCATCTGGCCGACTCGGCCGCGCTGCTGGCCGACTGCCTCAAGCTCGATGCCGATCTCGATCGCGCGGGGGAGCGTCTGGGGGTGTACGCATTTTTGAAGACGGCCGAGGATCAGGGCGACAGCTCCTATCAGCGCATGAAGGGCCGCTATCAGCACGCCGCCACGCAGGCTTCGGAGGCCGCCTCCTACATCCGCCCGGAATTGATGGCCATCCCCGCCGAGACGATGGCGCGGTTCCTCGAAGCACCCGAGCTGGCCGAGTGGAAGCTGGCCCTCGAGCGCATTCTCCGCTATCGGCCGCACACGCTCTCCCCGCGCGAGGAGGAAATCCTCGCCATGCAGGGGCAGATGGCCGATGCCTCCAACCAGGTCTTCCGCCAGCTCAACGATGCCGATCTCAAGTGGCCGACCATTAAGAACGAAGCCGGTGAGCTGATCGAGCTCGGCCATTCCAGCTTCTCCGCCTTCCTGCATTCTCCCGATCGCGCGGTCCGTAGGAAAGCCTTCCACACTTACTACACCCAGTACGAGGCCCACAAGAACACCATCGCGGCCGCCTACGATGGCTCGGTCAAGCGCGATGTCTACTACGCGCGCGTGCGCGGCTTCGAGTCCGCCCGCCAGTCCGCCCTCTTCGCCGACAATGTCCCGCTCAGTGTTTACGACAGCTTGATCGATTCGGTCCACCAGAATCTCCCCGCCCTCTACCGCTACTACGATCTCCGCAAGCGGAAGATGAAGCTCCCGGATATTCATCAGTACGATACCTACGTCCCCATTCTTTCGGACCTGGAGAAGAAGCACTCGTGGGAGCAGGCCGTCAAGGTCGTCATCGAGTCGCTGGCGCCCCTGGGCGATGAATACTGCCGCACGCTCCACGAAGGCCTGACCGCCGCGCGCTGGGCCGATCGCTATCCCAACGCCGGCAAGCAGTCCGGCGCCTTCTCCTATGGCACCTTCGACGCCGCGCCTTTCATCATGATGAACTACCAGCCCACCGTGCTGGATCACGTTTTCACGCTCACCCACGAGGCCGGCCATTCGATGCACTCGTGGCACTCGGCCCGCAACCAGCCCTATCAATACTACAGCTATACCATCTTCGTCGCCGAGGTGGCCAGCACCTTCAACGAGCAGTTGCTGGCCGAGCATCTGATGAAGAAGGCCAGGACCGCCCGCGAGCGCGCCTACCTCATCAACCGCCAGCTCGATGGCATCCGCGGTACGATCATCCGGCAGACCATGTTCGCCGAGTTCGAGAAGATCACCCACGAGCTGGTTGAAGCGGGCGAGCCGCTGACGGTGGAGGCCCTGCGGCGGGAGTATCGCAAGCTTCTCGACCTCTATTTCGGCCCGCAGTTCGCCCTGGACCCCGAGTTGGACCTCGAATGTTTGCGGATTCCGCACTTCTACCGCGCCTTCTACGTATATAAATATGCCACCGGCCTGTCGGCCGCCATCGCCCTTTCGCAGCGCGTCCTGGGCGGCGGCCAACAGGAACTGAGCGACTACGTGAGCTTCCTCAAGGGCGGCTGCTCGAAGTGGCCGCTGGATCTGCTGCGCGATGCCGGTGTGGATATGGAAAAGCCCGAGCCGGTGAATACCGCGCTGGCCTATTTTGACCGGTTGGTCGGTGAGCTCGATGAGTTGATCTGAGCCGGGAGGTCGATTCGAGGGAACGCGGGTCTTCGCGGTCGCGCCATCCGGGATAGCGCTGGGGTCGCTGCGCTCCCGGCGCTCCGGCCCGGCCTGTTTGAATGCGTGGAATTGCGCACGGTTATTTGGATCTGAGGCCGTATGACTTTCCAGATCATCCGCTATCTTCTGGCCACGCCCTTCATCGTCCTCTGGGCGATTTGCCTCACCGGCAACGCCTGGCTTTTGCTGGCGATGCTCACCCATCGCCCCGCCCGGCAGGAATCCACGCCCATCGCGGTGATCGGTTTGATCGCCGGACTTTTAGGCGCGCTGATCTCACCGCTGATTGTGTTCATCGCCTGGTATAAATTGCTCGCCCTGGCCGCGCTGCCTGAGGGCGTGGCGGCTGTGGTGGCGATTCTGGGACTCCTCTTCTCTCATCATCCGCCGACGACGACGGAGTGATCCCGCCTCACAGGATGAGTTATCGCCCCCTCGGCGGGCGCAGGCCCGCGCACTCCCGCCAGGCCCCCTCTCCCACCCCCGCCGCCTTCTCTCCCGGCCCCGCCAGGTCTTGCCACGGTCGTGGGAGGTCTTGCCACGATCGTCGGAGGTCTTGCCACGGTCGTCGGAGCTCTTGCCACGGTCGTCGGAGGTCTTGCCACGGTCGTCGGAGCTCT
>JBBRTW010000265.1:0-9581 GCA_038244055.1 Tepidisphaerales bacterium
GACCATGCTCGCCAAAGCCACCGCCGGCGAGCTCGAAGCCACCTTTTTCAAAGTCTCCCCGGCCGACATGCTCTCCAAATGGGTCGGCGAGGCCGAGCAGAACATCAAGAAACTTTTCGACGCCGCCTTCGCCGAAAAGCGCGCGGTCATTTTCATCGATGAGATCGAGGCGCTGGTGCCCGCGCGCAAGGATGAAGGTTCCTCGGTTATGCAGCGGGTCGTCCCGCAGATTCTCCAGGGGATGGAAGGGTTCGATCAGAAAAAAGACCAGCGGGCGGTGCTCTTCATGGGCGCAACCAACGTCCCCTGGCAGCTCGACCCGGCCGTCCTCCGTCCCGGGCGCTTCGATGAAAAAGTCTACATCCCCCTCCCCGACCTCCCCGCCCGCCGGAAGATGCTCGAAATCTATCTCGGCAAGCGGCCGCTGGAAGAGAACATGAACCTCGACCTGCTGGCCGACAAGCTCCAGGGATTCAGCGGCGCGGACATCAAATACATCTGCGACCGCTCGGCCACCATTCCCTTCCTCAAGAGCGTGGCCACCGGCAACGAAGGCCCGATCACCGATGAGATCATCGCCGATGTGATTCAGTCGACGCCGAGAAGTGTCACCAGGGAGATGCTGGAGCGGTTCGAGAAGTGGGCGGCGGAATCGGCATCGGCGTGAGGAAGAGACGCAACTTCCCATTGACTTTTCCACCCCCTCCAAGCGACGATATCCCCCATGTCATCATTTAACCCGCCTCCCGCCGGCTACTATGGCGGACCGATGCAGCCTCTCAATCCCAACCCGCGCCCCGGCTCGGTCACCACCGTCGCCATCCTGGCGATCATTTATGGATCGATCATGGTGCTGCTGTGCGGCGGGTGCGGCCTGTTGCAGCAGTTCATGACGATAGGTCCCAAGAACGCCTCCGCTGAAGAACTCAAGCAGATGACCGCGGCCGCCACGATTGGCAGTTCGGTTGGCTACCTGCTTCTGGGCTCGCTTTCCCTGGCCGGCGGCATCGGCGCTCTCTCGCTCAAGCCCGCCGCGCGGGGAATGCTGATGGCGTACAGCATTATTTCCATCGTCTTCTGCGTCGGAATGCTGATTCTGTATTTCGCCTACACGGGCCCGCTCACCGAGAAGTTCATCAGCAAAATCATGGCCGAAGAACGCGCCAAGAGCGGCGGGGCAGCTCCCGATATGACGGGGCTTATTAAGGGCGGGCAGATCGTCGGCATCGTGATCACGGCGCTGTTCAACGTCGGGCTGCCCATCGTCTACATGGCTCTCTTGAGCACAGAGAGGGCCAAAGCCGCCTTCGCCGGCGGCGGCCAGGGCGGCGGCGGGTATCCGCCGCAGAATCAGGGCGGTTATTACCAGCAGTGAGATTGGCTTTGCGCGGGGGGCATGCCCAGACGAGCCGACTAAGGGGCGCGGCGGAAGGGGCTTTTGGGGCGGCTCGTCAGGGCATGGCACCCAAAATCGATTGGGCACCCAAGCAATTATCCTTTGACGACGGCCAGGCTCCGGCCTTTCTTCCGCGCCACCGTCGCCACCAGATCGTACGCCTGAAAATCCGTCACCTTCGCATCCACCATCTGCCCCGTGTGCAGGTCCTTGCCGTGGACGAAGACCACCGAATCGATATCCGGCGCTTGCGACTGCGTGCGGGCGACGTAGCCATCTTCCTCATCGCGCCCGGCCGGGCGATCGATGAGGACTTCCACCGACTGCCCCACCATCGCCCTCGCCTTGGCGAAGGCGACTTCCTGCTGCACCAGCATCAATTCTTCCACCCGCGCCTGTTTGACTGAATCCGGCAGTTGATCTTCCATCCGCCCCATGGGCGTGCCCGACTCCTGCGAGAAGGGGAAGACCCCCATCATGTCGAATCCGAAATCCTTCACGAACCCGACCAGTTCCTTGTGCTGCTGCTCCGTCTCACCCGGCGTGCCGGCGATAAACGTTGTGCGGATCGCGATGCCGGGAACCCACTTGCGGAGTTTGGCGAGCAGCGTTTCGATTTCCTTACGCGTCACCCGCCGCTTCATCTTCGCGAGGATCGGATCGCTGATGTGCTGCAGGGGCATGTCGATGTATTTCACCACCCGCTGGCTGTCGGCGATGGTCTTGATCATCTCATCGGTGAAGCAGGAGGGATAGGCGTACATCAGACGCACCCAGCGCACATCGCGATCGAGTTGCGTATCGAGGGTTTTGAGCAGGCCGGACAGGCCGGGCCCATAATTGATATCGGTGCCGTAGGAAGTCGTATCCTGCCCGATCAGGTTGAGTTCCACCGCGCCATCGGCCGAGAGCTCGCGCGCCTCCAGGAGAATCTGCTCGATCGGCTTGGAGCGCATCGGCCCGCGAATCGAGGGAATCGTGCAGAACGTACACCCCTGGTTGCACCCTTCGCTCATGCGTAAATACGCGTAATGCCGAGGCGTAAGCCGAAACCGCGCCCGATCGTTTTCGAAGACAGGCAGGCGGTTGGTTTTGGTTTCACGCGGGCGGGTCAATTGCGCGCTGTCCGTTGTCCGTTGTCCGTTGTCCGTTGTTGATGTTCGATGGCCTTTTGCAACTGACAACGGACCACTGACAACGGACGAATGACCTTCTCGCTTCTCGCTTCTAACTTCTAACTTCTGCGCATTTCCACCTGAACCCTGAACCCTGAACCCTGAACCCTTCGTGGCCGCCTCCGCAAGTTCCCTCGACAAATCGTGATACTTCCCCAGGAAATGCCCATGCTCCTGCCGCGGGTTCTCCTTGCCGCGCACCGCCTCCACAATATGCTCGCGATCGAACACGCCCACCAGCCGATCGATCCCCGGTTCATCGGCCAACAGCTTGGTCTTATGCCGCTGCACCAGGCATCCCGCCACCACCACGCGTTTGCAAACCCCATCCTCCTTCATCTTCACCGCATCGCGAATTTCCTTCATCGATTCGGTCTTCGACGCTTCCAGAAATCCGCAGGTGTTGATGATGATCGCATCGGCCTGGCTGGGATCCGAGGTCAGCGCCAGCCCATCCTCCGCCAGCAATCCGAGCATCCGCTCGCTATCCACCAGGTTCTTCGGGCAACCCAGCGATACAAACGCAACCGTGCGGATCTTCTTATCCGCCTTGGACTTAGTCTTCTTGGCCGGCTGGGCCATCGTTTCTCCTTAAGCGCGCACCATCAGAACCATGGAATTGGGGAAACCCCCAATATATCGCATACGACGGCAAACGTCAGAGGATTGCGCCCGCATTCGTTTTTTCACATATACGGCAACAAGTGATTGTGTGTAAGCTATTACTTCCCAGAGCGCTCCTCGGGTCCGGGAAATATATCCAGGTATGGATCGAGGCGGGCTGCAGTTCGCGGCGTCAGAGATTGTCAGGGAGAATCCGGGATGTACGGTAAGTGTCAGGGAGAATTGGGCTTGGACTACGCGCTGAATCGTCCTAACGCCCTGTAGTTGCTGTAATTGTGAACGAAATTTGTATCGGCCTGCCAAAACTGCTAAAATCACCCCACTTATGCCGCTCTCCGCCAAAACCACCCGCGTGACCGCCCGACGCCGCACCCCCGCATTGGCCTCCCGGCCTGCAAAAGCGGCCCACAGCTTTCCCCGCGAAAAGGCTCACACCATCAAGAAAACAATCCCCGCCAAGCATGCGCCGGCCCCGGAAGCCGTTAAAGAGGCGAAAACACCGGTTCCGGCCCCCGGAGGCGGCATTGGCTTCACCAAGGCGGTGCGATTTCTCGAATCCCTGACCGATTACGAGCGCCTTCGCATCGTCCGCTATAACTCCGATAATTTCGATCTGGAACGTATGCGAAGCCTGCTCAAGAAACTGGGCAACCCGCATGACCATTTCAAATCCGTGCATATCGCCGGCACCAAGGGCAAAGGCTCCACCTGCGCCATGGTCGCCAACATGCTCCAGGCCAATGGCTTGAAGGTCGGCCTCTACACCAGCCCGCACCTGGTCGATATTCGCGAACGCATCTGCGTCAACGGGGAGATGATCTCCCACGCCGATTTCGCGCGGCTGGTTCGCCTGGTCGAGCCGATCGTCATGAAGGCCAAGCCGATGCCGACGTTCTTCGACGTCCTCACGGCCGTCGCCTTCAAATACTTCGCCGAGTCGAAGATCGATATCGCCGTGGTCGAGACCGGCCTGGGCGGGCGTCTGGATTCAACCAACGTCCTCAAGCCGGAAGTGACGGCCGTCACTTCGATCTCCAAGGACCACATGCAGCAGTTGGGGCATACGCTCCCCAAGATCGCCGAAGAGAAGGCGGGGATTTTCAAGACGGGTGTTCCGGCGGTTACCGTCAGCCAGGATCCCGAGGTCGAGCGCGTGTTGCAGCGGACGGCCGAGAAAGTCGGCGCGCCCTTCGACATCACCGGCAAGTCGATCGAGTTCAGCTACCGCTTCGAAGCCACTCGCATGCTCGGCCCTCACAACCGCATCTGCCTCACCACCGCCAATTCCCGCTTCGAACACCTGGCCGTCCCACTCATGGGCGAACACCAGGCCATCAACTGCGGTCTGGCGCTGGCGGTGATCGACAAACTCAAGACGCGCGGTTTCGCGCTATCGGATGCCAAGGCAATGGAGGGGCTGAACAAGACCACCATGGCCGGGCGGATGGAAGTCATCGCCCAGAACCCGCGCGTGCTGGTGGATGGAGCGCATAACGCCGCCAGCGTCGATTCGCTGATGAAGGCGGTCGGTCAGCACATTCCGTACGATTCGATGGTGGTCATCTTCGGCTGCTGCGCGGACAAAGACGTCCCGGGCATGCTGGAGCGCATCACCAGCGGCGCCGATAAGGTGATCTTCACCAACGTGGACTCGATCCGCACCGCCAACCCCGAAGAACTGGCCGCCCGCTACGTCGAGCTTTACGGCAAGATGGCCCAGGTCGCCCCGACCCTCGAAGGCGCGCTCTCGATCGCCAATCGCGCCGTCACGCGCGAGGATTTGATCTGCATCACCGGCAGCTTCTATCTCGTCGGCCAGGCCAAGCGCTATTTCGCCGCCAAAGCCGCGGCGGGGCCTTCGGCGGAGCGGATGTATTGATTTCGGCTCCAACAATATGGGCAACCGAAGCGACCATTCCTGGCGGGTGATCCTGGATCGCGTCAAGCGACTGGCGCGGGAGGATGGTGAATTCCGCGCTGCCCTGCGTCGGACGGCCATCATGCTCCTGGCGGACCTGGAGCGAATGGAGCCCGGGCCATCATTTGAAGTGGGCGCTGAAGACAACGGGCTGGATGAAGAGGTCGACGAGCCAGGAGTCGAGGCGTCAGGGGTGGCCGGCTCCATTTTTTCCGCCGCGGCCGAGACTACGGGCCAGCAAGCGCATGCCGAACCCACGGCTTTCAAGGTATCAGAATCGGAAGCGGCGGCGACGGTTGGGGCGGGGGTCACTGCGCCGGCTGTCGCGCCCGCGGCGTCCGCCGATCCGATTTCTCCCGCGCCCGAAATAATCGTGCGCGATGTGCCGCGCGTGGCGACGGCCCTGCGTCTGGGGGACGGGACTCTTCCTGTGATGGTGCGGATCGATCCTTCGGATGGTGCATCGGCCAGGTTCAATATCGATCGCCCTCGGGAAACCGCCTCGCGCCGACTGGCTCAATCGGCGAAATCGGCGCAGGATGCGTATGCGACGGCCTACGATGCACCCCACGCGGTGCAGGGGAGGGATCTCGAGGGGGTCATCAAGCGCCTGGGCGTGAAAGTGCGGGCCTGCCGCTGGGCCATCCAGAGCCGCGCCGAGCAGGCCGCCGGCGGCGCTGAAAGCGAGACGGCTGCGGCGGCGCGGCGTCAACTGATCGCCGATGCGAAGGCGCTTCCCGATTGCTGGATATGGTGCATCGATCCCAATGGCCCGCCGCTTCCGGATGATGCCGAGTTAGAGCGGATTGCCGGCTGCTACGAGGCGCTGGCCGCGGCGGCGAATTTGATCGTCCTGAGCGAGATGGATGGAGAACAGGCGGTGGAGGAGGCGGTCGGGCTGTTGGCCGAGGCGCAATCGGCGATGCGGGTGGCGCTGGAGTGGATGGAAAAGGAGGATGTCGATCAGTTCGCGGTTTTTTCCTGGTTGCGCAACGCCACGCAATCGCGGCACATTTATTTGAGCCGCTATATGCGCGTGGACGACCCGGGCGATCCCGCGCAGTGGAGCCAGCGCCTCGATCGCGCCAACCAGATGATCCAGCAGCGCCAGGCGTTGCGCCGCCGCACCCACGGACGCGACCAACTGCTGAAGAAGGCTCGATATCACGCGCTTCGGCTGGCCAACGATCATGGCGGGGAACATGACTGGGCGACGTTGTCCAACACCGTTGAGGAACTGATCGCCGAGGGAATGCCCGCCAGCAACAGCGAACTGCGCGAATCGATCAAGCCGCTGGCCGAGCGCATTCCGGAGGATTTGGAACTCGGCCCGGGCATGGGATTGGTGCTAAGCAATCTCGATGCCTATCTCGCCACGCAGGCGCAGAATGACCGCCCCGAGGCCGAAGATCGCGCCGAAGTTTCATCGCCCGATGTGCAGCGCGTGGCCAACCTTCTGCAAGGGCGGGTGCTGGTTCTGGTGGGCGGTCAAAACCGTCCATTCGCCAGCGCCAAACTGAAGCGGGCATTTCGACTGGAAGCAGTTGAATGGCTGGTGAGCGAGGAGCATGAGTCGCTGGAGACATTCGAGCCCGCCGTCGCGCGGCGGGAAACGGCGGTGGTCCTTCTGGCGATCCGCTGGTCGAGCCACAGCTACGGGGAACTGGCGCGGGTCTGCACCAGGTACGGCAAACCTTTCGTGCGTCTGCCGGGGGGTTACAATCCGGAGCAGGTGGCGGCGCAGATACTCAAGCAGGTGGGGCAGACACTGGAATCGGGTGTTGTGGCGGGGATGGTTTGAATCGGACGCGGCTCGTTGGATTGCCGTGAATGCTGTGGATGTTGCGATCGGGTCGGTGTAGAAAATGCCGGTAAAGGAGAAGGTGATGGCAAGCGAATGGTACTACCTGCGCGACGGCCAGCAAACCGGTCCGGTGAGCGCGGCCGATCTGAAAGCGATGGCGGCGGCGGGGGAGTTGACGCTGGAAGATCTATTGTGGAGGGAGGGGTTTGCGGAATGGGTGGAGGTGAGCCGGATATCGCAATTGGCGGCCATCGCAACCTCGACGAGGAATGCGCCTGTGGTGGAATCCGCGCCGCAGGAGCAGGCTTCTTCACCCGTAGCGGTCATGCCCAAGGCGGTGGCGCTGACGACTACTCCTTCAGCAGGCCGGAAGGGGGCATCCTCGCCGGCCAGTGGACAGGCCTCGGCCACGCCGTTGACGTTTCTTATCCTCGCCATCATTACCGCGATCGGTCTTCTGGTACTCTCCGGATTGCGGTTGTTTTTGGTGTTCTATGATGTGTTTTCATACAGTGGCGAATGGGAGTGGAAACTCGCGACGATACTGGAAATAGTGGTCATGGGAACCGCGGCCATGATGATCGTGCGGGCCGCGGAGTCGATCCGAAATTGGGATCGTTCGAAGAGTTCGCTGGCAACCTGGTCTATGTGGCTTGGCGTATCGAGCGTGCTGGTAAGCATCGCGATGGTGTCGCTGATGACATCCTATGGGGTCCCGATGTACCGTGCATTGGGAATGTACGGTGGGAGCGCTCTGGTCGCAGCGCTATGGACATTCCTGGCCTATACGTGGACAGACAAGCGCAATGCCGATCCATCAGGCGATGGAATGGCGGTCGCCATGTTCGTGATGAATCTGCTGGTGGCCGGAGGATCGACGTGGCTTTTGCTCAGGCGGGAGAATCCGGATGCGGGGCTGGCGCAGGCGATCGACAATTCCCAGGCAGCGAAAGTGGCCGAGTATGTTGAGCGCAAGACAGACTTTAATGCGAAAATGCCGAACGGTTCATTACCGTTGCATTATGCGGTCGAGCGCGGGGACATCAAGATTGCGAAGCTGCTGCTCAGTGCGGGAGCTGATCCCAATAAAGCCGACGACTCGAATCGAACGGTGCTGGCCATCGCACAAAAATATTACTACCGGAAGGATCTGCAACAGTTGCTGATTCAGCACGGCGCGCGGTAATTGAAGATGTCGGGAAGTTTTGTGAAGGAGTCTGCGACGGCTTGCTCGCGAAATGCGCTCGCCTTAACGATAGGCGGTCACCAACTTGCATGGCATTTCCCCGGCAATAGCGTTGCGTGGCACGCCTTCCCCATCGAACCCAATCAATAATCCCGCACACGACCAACAAAACCGCGAACCACCGATGACCCATTGGGGATTCACGCTCGCCTGCCCATCCCTTGCGTGAAGCCAACCTGAGAACTCCCGGCAAATATCCCGCTCCATCGCTCATCCTCCGATGATCCTCCATGGGGGACTACCGTCGAGTCACTCGACAGAAGGATCGCATGTCAGCCATCGGAAGCATCGGAAGCGCGTTGCCGCCTCAACGCCCCGTCGCGGTCAGGCCCGCCGCCTCGCCGCCCGCCAAGGGCAAGTCCAGCGAAGAAGCCTCTGAATCCCCCGCCCAGGAAGCGGCCGAGGGCGGATCAGGCGGCTTGGACGTGCGCGGCTGAGGATCAAGCCGCAGGATCAAACCCCGGCCGCCCGCGATCGAAGTCACGATCGCGGGCGGCTGATTTTGTCGAACGCCAATGCGGATCGCTGGGAGGGAATGCGGCGCGATTTGATGTACGCCCTCACCCCCGCCACTGCCGCCGCCCTCACCCCCGCCCTCATTCGAGTACAGGAGCGGGAGTAAGACATCATGTTTTTGTAGGCATCGCCGCCAGCCCCATGTGCGCCAATACTTCATCCGTCATCCGCTTCACGCTGAAATGCTCCGCGACTGGCCGGGCGTTTCGCTTGAGCTCCGCATAAAGCCCATCATCCACGAGCAGCCTCTCCAACTGCGCCGCCAGATCCACCGTATCCCACGCCCGGAACGCCAGCCCGCCGCGCCGGCCATCGACTTCGATCACTTCCGTGATCCCCCCCAGCGCCGGCACCAGCACGGGCGTTCCATAGCTCATCGCCTCGGCCGCCACCATGCCGAAAGGCTCGCGGTGGATCGATGGATAGACGATGCACCGGCTCCGCCGAAACAGCGCCGTCCGCAGATCGTTGCTCACCCGCCCCTTCCAGAACACCACCAGCCGCAAATGCTCCGCGATCGCCTCCATCGACTTGCGATACTGCAATCCAAAACTCGATCCCCCCACGCAAACCACCTGCAGCTTCACCCCCCGATCCCCCACCATCCGCGCCGCGTACAGCAGCAGATCGATCCCCTTCTCCGGGTCCTGCCGGCCAAGATAAGTCACCATGGGAATGGCCGGATCGAGGGAAGGGAAGATTTCTTTCAAGGCGGCAAAGTCCACTGTCAATTGTCCATGGTCCATGGTCAATTGTCCGTTGTCCGTTGTCCGTTGTCCGTTGTCCGTTGTTGAGCAACCGTCTCCTTCAGCAACTGACAACGGACCACTGACAACGGACAATGGACCTTCTCGCTTCTCGCTTCTCGCTTCCAACTTCTCTTGCCCTGAACCCTGAACCCC
>JBBRTW010000266.1:0-9578 GCA_038244055.1 Tepidisphaerales bacterium
AGGGGCCGGTGCATCAGATTTTCCCGCCGCGGCCGGTGGTGCGGAATTTGTGAAGCGGCCGGATTCACCGGATAATTCGCGGATGCCCAAAGTGTATGGATTGCAGTGGGACATTGCCTGGGAAGACAAGCCCGCGAATTTCGCGCGCATCGATCGTCTGCTCGGCGGCGCGGGAATCGAGGCGGGGAGCCTGGTGGTATTGCCGGAGATGTTTTCGACGGGTTTTTCGATGAATGTTGGCGCGATCGCGGAAGGACAGGCGAAACCGGCGGAGGCGTATTTGCAATCGGTCGCGCGTCGATATGGAGTTCATATGCTCGGGGGCGTTGTGAATGTTGGGGATGATGGGTGGGGGCGGAATCAGGCGGTGGTCTATGCGCCCGATGGTGCTGAAATCTGCCGCTACGACAAAATCCATCCGTTCACACTCGGCGGTGAATCCGCGCATTATGCGGCCGGGGGTCGCATTGAAATGTTCGACTGGGGCGGGATGAAAGTCTGCCCGCTGATCTGTTACGACCTGCGCTTTCCGGAAGTGTTTCGCGCGGCGGTGCGGATGGGTGCCCAGGCGTTCGTGGTAATCGCCAATTGGCCGAACCGGCGGGAGAATCATTGGACGACACTGCTGGCGGCGCGGGCGATTGAGAATCAGGCCTATGTGATCGGTGTGAATCGAAGTGGGACGGATCCATCGCATGTGTATTCAGGGCGGTCGATGATTATCGATCCTCATGGGGCGATTCTGGCGGATGGCGGGAATGATGAGGGCATCATCGATGCGGAACTTCGGCGTGAGATAGTGACGAAATGGCGCGATGAGTTTCCCGCGCTGAATGACATGACGCATTCGTAGCATGGGCATCCTGCCCATGTGGAGTGCGCGAATGGAAAACAGCGAAGCCTTTCATTGGTCGAGGCTCTTACACGGGCAGGATGCCCGTGCTACATGTAAGGTGGCCTTTTGTTCCAAACACGCGGCCCATCCCGCGCGTATATGGAAGTGTGGTAAATTCCGTTCTCGTCGCGGTCGCCGTCTAAACATATTCAGCATGCGTCCAATCCCCATCCAATTTGCTTTGCTCGCGGCTCTGCTGTCCATTCAGATCGCGCCGTCCAGGGCCCTCCGCGCGGCCGATGCCCCCGTCGATTTCTCACGCGATATTGAGCCGATTCTCTCCGATGCCTGCTACCACTGCCACGGCCCGGATGAGAAGGGGCGCAAGGCCAAACTGCGGTTCGATACGAAGGAGGGGGCGTTTCGCATCAAGGATGGAAAGGCGGTGATCGCGCCGGGGAAACTGGCCGAGAGCGAATTGATCCGGCGGATCAGCACGACCGATCCCGACGACCAGATGCCGCCGCCGGATTCCAATCGCAAGCTTTCCGCCAAGCAGATCGATCTGCTCAAGCGATGGGTCGAGCAGGGGGCGGTCTGGAGCGAGCATTGGGCGCTGATTCCGCCCAGGCGGCCGGCGACACCGAAGACGCGGATGGCCGGGTGGGGGCGGAATGGAATCGATCCATTCATTCTGTCGCGGCTGGAGAAGGAGGGGCTTTCGCCTTCAGCGCAGGCGACCAAGGAAGCGCTGATTCGGCGGGTGACTTTCGATCTGACTGGATTGCCGCCCACGACGGCCGAGATCGATGCGTTCGCGGCCGATTCATCTCCTGATGCGCACGAGAAGCTGGTCGATCGCCTGCTGGCGTCGCCGCGCTATGGGGAGCGCATGGCGGTGGAGTGGCTGGATATCGCCCGCTATGCGGATACGCATGGGTATCAGAGCGACCGGTATCGGCCGGTGTGGGCTTACCGTGATTGGGTGATCAAGGCGTTCAATCAGAATTTGCCCTTCGATCAATTCGCCACCTGGCAGATCGCCGGGGATCTGCTGCCGAATGCGACAAAGGAGCAGCGGCTGGCGACGGCATTTAATCGGCTGCACATGCAGAATGAGGAAGGGGGGATTGTCGAGGAGGAGTTTCGGGTGGCGTATGTGGTCGATCGAGTGAATACATTTTCGACGGCATTTCTCGGGCTGACCACCGAATGCTCGCGCTGCCACGACCATAAATATGACCCGATCGCGCAGCGAGATTTTTATTCGCTCTTCGCGTTTTTCCAGAATATCGATGAATCGGGGCAGACATCGTATTTCACCAGCTCGACTCCGGTGCCGGCGATGCTTCTGAGCACGGAGGAGCAGGATGAGAAACTGGCCGAACTCGCGGCGGCGGCGCGGGAGAAGGAAGCGCAGCTCGCGAAGGCCCGCGCGGATTCCTCGGCCGAGTTTGAAAAATGGCTGGCTGGGCGCGATCCGAAATCGGCCGGGAAAATCGGCGGAGAGATCGCTTCGTTTTCCTTCGATGCAATCAAAGCCAACAAGATCGACAATGCCGTCGATCCGAAAAAGCCGGGCAATGCCAACGACAACCCTGCCCTGGTCGAGGGCAAATTCGGCAAGGCGGCGGCGCTTTCGGGTGAGAATGGCTTCACCTTCCCCGGGCTGGGGCATTTCACGCGCTCGGATCCGTTTACGCTGTCCATCTGGGTCAGCGCCGCAGCGCTCCAACCCCTCCAACCCCGCGCCCTCATTCTGCATCAATCCAAGGCGCCGATCGATGCGGGAAGCCGCGGCTATGAGATTCTGCTGGAAGGTGGCCGGGTCGCTTTTGGGCTGCATCACATGTGGCCGGGCAACTCGCTCAAGGTGGCGACCCGCGCCGCCCTCTTGCCGGGGCAATGGGCACATCTGGCGGTTTCCTACGATGGCTCGAGCCGCGCCGCCGGCGTTCGCATCTGCATCGATGGCAAGGCGCAGGAGCTCGAAATCATTCGCGATGGGTTGTCGAAAGACATCGCCTATGGCGGCGGCGAGCCCGACCTGGCCATCGGCCATCGCTTTCGCGATAACGGCTTCAAGGGCGGAAAGGTCGATGAATTCCGCATATTCGACCGCGCTTTGTCGAATCTGGAAATCGAGCAGCTTGCGGGGCTCGGATCGCTGGCCGGCGCGCTGGCCGCGCCGGCCGATCAGCTTGGCGCGGCGCAGCGTCAGGCCCTTCTCGACTATTTCAATGCCACGGCCAATGTCGCCGCGATCAAAATCGAGCAGGACCTTCGCCAGGCGCGCCATGCATGGTCCAAGGCGATCGATGCGATTCCTGAGATCATGGTGATGAAGGAAATGCCCGCGCCCAAGCCCGCCTTCATCCTCAAGCGCGGGGCTTACGATGCACCGGGCGAGGCCGTTTCGGCCGACACGCCGCGCGCGCTGCCGCACATGGCGGCCGATCTGCCCAAGAACCGCTTTGGTCTGGCGAAGTGGCTCACCGCGCCGGATCACCCGCTGATGGCACGCGTGACCGTCAACCGCGCCTGGCAGCAGATGTTCGGGCGCGGCCTGGTGCTCACCAGCGACAATTTCGGCAAGCAGGGGAGTCCGCCGACGCATCCGGAGTTGCTGGATTATCTCGCCCGCACGTTCGTCGATGATCTTCACTGGGACTATAAGGCGCTGCTCCGTCTGATGGCGACATCCGCGACCTACCGCCAGTCTTCGCGCTTGACTCCCGATTTACTCGCGCGCGATCCGCAGAATGAACTGCTGGCGCGCGGGACGGCGCGGCGGCTGACGGCCGAGATGCTCCGCGATCAGGCTCTTTCGGTTAGCGGCCTGTTGGTTGAAAAAATCGGTGGCCCCAGTGTCAAACCGTACCAGCCGCCCGGCCTGTGGGAGGAAATTGCCATGGGCCACCCGCAGTACGGCCAGGGCAAGGGCGATGATCTCCACCGCCGCAGTTTATACACCTTCTGGAAGCGCACAGTCCCGCCGCCGGCGATGATGACCTTCGACGCCGCCGACCGCAGTTACTGCACCGCGCGGCGGCAGTCGACGGCCACGCCATTGCAGGCGCTGGCGATGCTCAACGATGTGCAGCTTATCGAAGCGGCGCGGTTGATCGCGGGGAGGATGCTCGAAGAGGGCGGGGCGACCGATGCCGCCCGCGTCGGCTGGGCCTTTCGCACCATCACAGGCCGGCGGGCTACGGAGAAAGAGTTGCCCATCCTCCAGCAAATCCTCACCGAGCAGCGCGAGATATTCAAAGCCGATCCGTCGGCCGCGAAGAAGCTGCTGGCGATGGGGGAGGCCAAGAGCGATCCGAAACTGGACCTGGTCGAGCTGGCCGCGGGGACTATTTTGGCGCAGGCGCTGCTGAATCATGATGAGGCGATCATGCGGAGGTGAGGGCGTAGTGTAGGGGGGAAGACAATGAGACGATGGGACAATGAGACAATGAGAAGAGTTGGATGCCGTGGGTGGTGCCATGCTTAGACCCGCCGCCGGTGGATTCCTTTCGCGGGCAGGCGATCATCGGCGGGGATAAGCATGTGGGTGTGCCGTGCCGACATGCTTATCCCCGCGGAAGGATCCTTCTTCGCGAGATCGAGCCTCCGGCCGCGGGTCTAAGCATGGCACCAGGCATTCCGTAGATCGACATTCCGATGTCGAGTCGGCGCTCCGCACAGCCTCGTCGTTCCATGCGGAGCCTCAGGCTTGTTTCGCGAATTTCTTCGTGCCCTTCGCGCCTTTCGTGGTTAGAATCCGGCCCATGCCCGTCAAACCCATCCCCGATCAGTACCACACCGTCACGCCTTACATCATCGTCCACGATGGCGGGGAAGCAGTAGGCGGTAGGCAGAGGGCAGTCGGCAGTGAGAATGGGAAGTACCGACCTTCCGGGTAATAGGGAACGCCGAGGCGACTTCGGAGGAAGGCGCTGCTGGAATGCATGACTTTTATATGTCAATCAACTCGCAACCCTCAACTCGCAACTCTCCCTATGATCACCACTCCTGAAATCACCCACTCTCCCGTGAGTCGCCCGCCGCGGCCGCTTTTGTCGCGGGTGGCGGAGTCCGCGTTCTGGATGTCGCGCTACATGGAGCGGGCCGAGCATGTCGCGCGCGTGCTGCTGGTCAACATCAACTCGCTGCTGGATGTCGGCGATGTTACGGAAGCGGTCGAGCGGCAGTTCTGGAGCGGCTGCCCGCGCATTTTCCTGGTCGATGGCACGCCCGGCGGCGAGGATGCCATGGGCACCTCCCGCGAAGGCATCGCCACCCGCATCGCCCAGTTCATGACTTTCGACACTGCCAATCCCAATTCCATCCTCACCTGCATCACCCGCGCCCGCGAGAATGCCCGCTCGATCCGCGAGAACCTCTCCTCCGAGATGTGGGAGAACCTCAATACGCTCTACTGGTCCCTGCGCGGCGAGGATGCCTCAGGCCGGTTCGATGAATCGCCCAGCGACCTGCTCAAGCAGGTGATGACCGGCTCATTTCTCTTCCAGGGATTGGCCGAGCAGACGCTCTCGCATGGCCAGGTGCTGCACTTCATTCAGCTCGGCAAGTATCTCGAGCGGATCGATGTTTCCTGCCGGGTGATCGAAACCAAGTTCGATATTCTCCGCGCCGTCGAGGATTTCGTCGAAAACACCGAGCGGAACATGCACCTGCTCTCGGTGGTGCGCTCGTGCTGCGCATTGGAAGCCTTTCGCCGCACGGCCGCCGAGATCGATCCCGATCCTATCGCGGCGTTTCTCCTGCTCGAGCGCAGTTTCCCGCGCAGCATCTGCTTCGCTTCGCGCTGCGCCCACGAGGCGATCTGCGCGATTCATGCGGCCACCAATCCATCGGACCCCGATCCCACCGAATCGATCCTCGGGCGGTTGCAGGCCGAGTTGCACTACGCGCAGGCGGGCGAAGTGGCCGGCGACTTGCTGGGCAATCTCCTGTTGCGCATTCAATCCGCGACACTGGATGCGGTCGTTGCCCTGAAGAAATCGTACTTTTTGCAGTGATTTGACCTCGGTGGGATTAAGTTCGGTCGCGCGCCGGTCGATCCAACCCATATGCAGCTCAGTACGTCCATTTACGACCGGCTCTTGCGCGCGTTCGCGGCCACACACGAAGGCGAAGATCACCGCTGCCACGAGCGCCTCATTATCGCGGCCGGCGCGATGGTGCTGCCGATCTCCGATGAGCAGGGGGACTGGGTGCGCGTCCGCGTCGGCGATCTTTCGCCCGAGGGCATTTCCATCTTGCACCACCGCCCGCTGACCGTGGGCGGGGAGTTTCTTTTGCAGCTTCCGCGCGAAGCCAACGAAGACTCCGCGACCGTCCGCTGTCTCGTGCGCAGCAGCACGCTCGTCGCCGAGGCATGCTATCGGATTGGCGCGGAGTTCGATTCGCTGGATATCAGGCCGGGCTGCCTGCTGCCCATGGCGGCGGGGGATTTCGCGTAGGGCGGGCGCACCGAGCGACATCGATCACCTGAATCGCGACAAATGTTTAATGCATCGCAGCGCGGTCATCCTGAGGGAGCTTCAGGCGACCGAAGGATCGTGCGTATCCATCGCGGCCCGTTCCCTGCGATAGAATGGTCCGCCACGCCGCAGCCAGATTCTTCAGTCGCCTGAAGCTCCCTCAGAATGACCCCGGCCACGACTTCGCAACTCTACATGGGTTCTTCACGCCTCGCCCTCCCTTCACCTCTTCTCGGCGTCTCCGCGCCTCCGCGGTGAATCTCCGCATTCTTCCCTTGGACGTCCCCGCTCCCAGCCCCTACCATTAGCGGCGACGATGCCCAAATCCTTCTATATCATCGATGGCCACGCCCATATTTACCGCGCCTATTACGCGCCTTTTCGCGATCTCCAATCCCCCACCGGCGAGCCGACCAAGGCGACATTTGTCTTTCTCCAGCGCCTGCTCGGACTGATCGAATTGCGCAAGCCGGATTACCTGGCCATGGTCATCGATTCGGGTGATGAGACCGTCTTTCGCCGCGAGATTTTCCCGGAATATAAGGCCAATCGAAAAGAGCGGCCCGCGGATTTCACCCCCCAGGAACAGCGCATCATTACGCTGGTGAAGGACCTCGGCATCCCCACTTACGCCAAGCCCGGTTTCGAGGCCGATGATCTGCTGGCGACCATGGCCCATCGCCTGGCCGGGCAGGATTTTGAAGTCTTCATGGTCTCCTCCGACAAGGACCTGCGCCAGGTCGTGAGCGATTCAGCGCGGATGTACGATGCGTATTCGGATACAGTGCTCGATTCCGCGCGAATCCTCGAGAAATATGGCTACACGCCCGCGCAGGCGGTCGAAGTTCAAACCCTCATGGGCGACAACACCGATAACGTCCCCGGCATCCCCGGCGTCGGCGAGAAGACGGCCGTCAAGCTCATTCAGCAATACGGCACGGCCGACAATGTTCTCCGGCACATCGACGAACTGAAGGGCAAGATCAAGGAGAGCTTCGAGAAGAACGCCGACCACATCCCCATCGCCCGGCAACTCGTCACGCTTCGCGCCAATGTCGAGATGGAGTTCGATCCCGAGCAATGCCGGTATTCGGGGATCAATGTCGAAGCACTGCGGCGGCATCTGGCGGAATGCGGGTTTCATAGTCTGCTGAAGAAATATTCCCCGGCCGCTGCTCCCGCCGCGCCGGCCGCGCCGATCGCGAAGGATTCGGCAGCGCCGGTCGCGCGTGAGATGATGTCGCCTGCGAAAGCCACCGCCGCATCCTCCGGCTCATCATCCTCCTTCGTCGATACGCTGTTCGACATGCGCCCGCCCGCGGATGCTTCCGATGCGGCGGCATCTTCCGCCGCCGCCCCCGCGATCGATCCCGGCCACGAAACCTCGGCCGATCTCCACTACACACTCATCAACACCGATGACGCCCTGGCCGACTTTGTTACACAGCTCAAGAAGCAGAAGCGTTTCGCCTTCGACACCGAGACCGACAGCCTCGAAGCCGTCACCGCCAATCTCGTCGGCATCAGCATCAGTTGGGCCGCCTCCAGCGGCTATTACATTCCCGTCCGCTGCCCCTCGGATGAAACCGCGCTGCACTGCGATAAGGTACTGCCCGCGCTCAAGCCGATTCTCGAAGATCCAACCATCGCCAAGGTCGGGCATAATATTAAGTACGACCTGCTGGTCATGCGCAGCCACGGGATCATGCTCCGCGGCATCGAGATGGATTCGATGGTGGCCGCTTTTCTCATCGATTCCGGACGGATGCAATTTGGGATTGACAGCCTCGCCCTGAGCTATCTCAACTTCAAGAAGGTCGCCACGGCGGAGCTGATCGGCTCGGGTAAGAACCAGATCACTATGGACCGCGTCATTCTCAAGACAATCACGCAATACGCGGCCGAGGATGCCGATATCGCCCTGCGCCTGGCCGACCTTTTCAAAGGAAAGCTTGAAGAAATTCCCGCGCTCAAGAAGCTCAGCGACACGGTGGAAACGCCCCTGATCGATGTGCTGGCGGAGATGGAATTCAATGGCGTTTCCATCGATGAGAACATGCTCAAGGAGCAGAGCCAAGTGCTCGGGCTGCGCGCCGATGAGCTTCGCCTCAAGATCATCGAAGAGGCCGGCGTTGAGTTTAACCCCGATTCGCCCAAGCAACTGGCCGATGTGCTCTTCAACAAACTTGGCCTGAAAGTCGTCAAGCGCAACAAGACCGGCCCGAGCACTGATGTTGAAGTCCTGGAAAAGCTGGCCGATATCCACAAAGTCCCGCGCCTGATTCTCGAGTACCGCAGCCTGGTCAAGCTGAAGAATACCTACCTCGATAACCTGAAGGATTACGTCAATCCGAAAACCGGCCGAATTCATGGGAGTTTCAATCAAGCGGGCGCGGCCACCGGCCGGCTTTCCATGTCGGACCCGAATTTACAGAACATCCCCATTCGAACGGATGAGGGCCGGCGCATTCGATTGGCGTTTGTGCCGGCCGACCGCGAGAAGGATGTGCTGCTGACGGCCGACTATTCACAGATCGAACTGCGTTTGCTCGCGCATTTCACGCAGGAGCCCGCGCTTCTCCGCGCCTTCGCGGCCGATGAGGATGTTCACAAGACGGTTGCCGCAGAGGTTTTTCATGTTCCGCTTGCGGAAGTGACCAAGGATCAGCGCGGTCAGGCCAAGACCATCAACTTTGGCATTATCTACGGCGTGTCCGCATACGGCCTGGCCCGGCGCATCGAAGGACTCGATCGCAAGGCGGCGCAGAAGCTCATCGATGCGTACAACGCCCGTTTCCCGAGCATCAAGAAATTCCTCGAGCAATGCGTCGCCCAGGCGCAGGCCTTTGGCTATGTCGAGACCATCCTCGGCCGCCGCCGCGCGTTGCCCGATATCACCAGCGGCGTGATTGCTCTGCGAAATGCCGCTGAAAGAATGGCGATCAACTCCGTCGTACAAGGGTCGGCGGCCGACCTGATCAAAGTGGCCATGAACAACGTATATGCTCGTATGACCAAGGAGCATTGGCGGAGCAAACTGCTGCTGCAGGTTCACGATGAACTGGTCTTCGAAACCCCGGCCGACGTGGTCGAGCAGGAGGCCGGGTGGATTCGCCAGGAAATGATCCGCGCCGGCGAGCCTTTGGGCGTTACGGTGCCGCTGAAAGTCGAAGCCGGCTGGGGCAAGAACTGGCAGGAGGGAAAATGACTCCCGAGCCCTTTCCACTCGCCGACGCCTATCCACGCGC
>JBBRTW010000267.1:0-9512 GCA_038244055.1 Tepidisphaerales bacterium
ACCCTAAACCCTGAACCCTGAACCCTGAACCCTGATCCCTGAAGTCCTCCTCCCCATTCATCATTCATCATTCAAAATTCATCATTCGCCATTCTCCATTCGCCATTCTCCATTCTCCCCCCTCGTCCTTCCCATCCGCCAACCCGGCCCCCCTCCCCACCCTTCCATTCGCCTCATACGCCTTCTCAATAAACATCTCCACATCCTTCGTCGTCCGCTCGCTGTGCCCGAAACCCAGGATCGCACCCTTGGCCGTCGGAACATCCCACCCCATCCCCGACATCTGATACGCCGCCACGAACATCCCTGTCCGCCGAACCCCCTGCGCGCAGTGAACCAAAACCGGCTGATTCTCCTTCGCCTCCACCACCGCCAGAAACCGCCTGATCTCCTCCGTCCCCGGCCAGCCCCCCAACCGCACCGGGATCCGCTCCGCCCGAATCCCCTTCTCCTTCAAATACGCCAGTTCCTTCGCGAATTGCCCCTTCTCCAGATCCGCCAGCTCCTTGTCATCGATCAGCAACACCACAGTCCTGGGCCGAACTTTTCGAACCGCCGTCTCAAACTCCCGCATCCCCTGATTCCCACACCGATACAACACCCCCTCCTTCACCGTCGCCAGATGGTACGTGTCAAAATAGCTCCACCACACGCAGAAACCGGCCGCAACCACCATCATCGCCAGCGCGTACCACCACATAACCTTCCTCATTCCGCGAATCCCGCGCCGCGATCGCTCGTCCACATCGTCACTCATCATCTCACAACTAATGCGGAAAAACGCTCCGCCACGGAGAACACTGAGAACAAAGAGAAAAAACAAAAAGCTCTGGATTCAAAATTCAAAAAGTCGTGTCAGCCAACCCAACTCCAACCCCCCCCATCCTGCCTCTGTGTCCTCTGTGTCCTCTGCGGCGGAGCAAAATCTCACCCCCTCCAAACCACCGTGATGCGCCAAAGCATTTCTACTCGCTTCTCGCTACTCGCTTCTATCTTCTAACTTCTGCCTCCACCACCGGATCCCGATAATCATGCGCATCCGCCGGCAGCCCCTCGATCATCTGATCCAGCTTCTCCACCGTCAGCTTCTCGTGCAAAATCTCGTTCACCAGCGCGCAGGGCGCTGCCTCACACGCCCCGAGGCACTCCAACTCCACCAGCGTAAATCGGCCATCCGCCGTCGTCTCCCCGATGTCGATCCCCAGCTTCTTCTTGCAGTGCGCTGTCAGCTTCTTCGAATCGCACACCGCGCACGCCAGCGACCGACACACCTGAATCAAATACTGACCCTTCGGCCGAAGCCAGTACTCCTCATAGAACGTCGCCGTATCCAGAACCTCGGCCGGCGCAAGCTCCAGAAACGCCCCGATCTCCTCCAGCGCCGCCGTCGGAATCCACCCATACTCGTGCTGCACCATATGCAGCGCCGGCAACAACACCGCCCGCCTGGTCGGATAGCGCGGAATGTAAACCTCCGACAGATGCTTCTTGATCTCCTCCGTCAAATAAGGCCCACCCGCCTGCTCAACCTTCTTCCGACGATCTTCAACAATCCAAGCCATAGCGAATTCCAGTTCTTAACCACGAAATGCACGAAGGGCACGAAAAAAATGAAAGACAAAAAAGACAAAAGGTTAAAGTGCAAGCAACCATCGAACTTCAAGCCACAAACTCCCTCTCCCAAGGCCGGTAAAATCAGCCCATACGCGGCGCCGCATGACCGGCCGTGGGAGAGGGCGGGGGTGAGGGGTCTTCGATCGCGGCTAGTCGCTCATTTCCAAATCTGGGTGGCACTGGCAATGGTACTCCATTGCCAGTGGCGAGCGCCGGTAAGTGCCATGACTCCATCTTCTCTTCTTCGTGCCATTCGTGTCCTTCGTGGTTCAATTCTTCAACACAAAAAACCGATGGTACGCATTCTCCGCCGTTCGCACCTCTTTTTCAATCCGCCAGCCACTTTCTCCAATCGCCTTCCTCACGATGCTCAGTGGCGTCCCCTTCCGCCCGATCTCCCAGTAATGCCCCCCGGAGTTCGGAATCGTCTTGAATTTCCGCAGCGCCCACGAGCTCGGCAGCAAACTCCACGCCCTCACCAGCCCATCCTTCCGCGGATTCCTCCCCCCCAGCCGCCCCCTCAGCGCCAGCGACCAAACCGGCAGCGACAGCGCCATCCCCCCCCTGCTCACCCGCAACATCTCCTTCAAGGCCGGCACGAATCGCTCGAACGGCAAATGCTCCAGCATTTGAAAACACGCCGCCGCATCAAACGCCCCATCCTCGAACGGCAACTCAAAAACACTCCCGATCACATCCGGCCGAAGCGTCGGATCGATATCCAGCGTCACCACCCTCGCCCCATGCAGTTTCCGATACATCGCCGCAAAAACCCCCAACCCCGGCCCCACCTCCAGCACACTCCCCGGCCCAAGCTCCCCCAGAACCTCCGCCTGCACCCCCATCGAATACAACCGCCGCCGCTCGTAATAAGACTCCCCATAATGCGACCGATCCGTCTGCGGCTTCATGACAACCCCCACCAGCGCGCCCCGTCATGCTGAGCGTAGCGAAGCATCTTGCCCCACGATTGCAGGCCCGACATCGCATTCTCCTCCACTTTTGACATTTGCCATTTGACATTTGACATCAAAACCCCGCCCGAATCTCCCCCACCCAAATCCCCGTCGACTTCCCCCCATACCCCTCCCCATAATCGATCTCCCCCTGCTGATTCGAATACGCCGCCCATACCTTCCCCTCCCCGAACTTCTCCATCCCAAACCCCTTGGGGGCCAGCCGCAACTCGAACTCCTTCACCTCGCCCGCCTCCATCTGCCGGATCAGCGGCCGCATCGCCGGCTTGAACTCCGTGCTCTTGGCCCCACCCTCCGCGTCCACCGTCACCGCGATCTTCACGCTCTCATTGCCCGCCAGCGGAATCTCCGGCTCCCCGAGCGATGGATTCCCCGGCCACAGAAACTTCACCGGCCTGGCGCTCACATTCCTCACGCTCAACACATAAAACATCATCGAAGGCTTCGCCCCGGCCGGCTCACGCCCCAACTCATACGTCCGCTTCGCAATCCCCGCCTGCAACCCCCCCGCCGCCTCGCCCCATCGAACCTCCCCATCCGAAAACCCCGGCCGCAACAACTTCGCCGACTCCTGGCACCCACCCAAAATGGCGATCCCAGCCAACGCAATGATCCATCCGCTCGCTCGCATCTAAACCTCGATCCATTCTCCGCCAGCCCCGGAGGGGCGACAAAAAGTAGCCCAGAGGCGTAAGCCCTGGGTGCAGTGCAGGCACGCGCCGACCAAACTACCATTCCCCCTCTTATTCCCAAAGCCCCGGAGGGGCGAAAGATTACGATATCCACATTCATGACCGCTCCAAATTCGCCACACTTTTCGAGAACCGCAAGGACACCAATTTCAAGAGCTGATCTGTTTCAGAACCACGCCGCGAGGCCCGCCGCCGGCTACAAACTCAAAGTACGCATTCACATCATCCACCGTGGTGCCGGGAACCTTTCTTGGAATCTCACGGGCCTCAATCCCCTCGGCCAGCCAGCCAATTACCACCAAAAATCGGGCCAGCCCCACGCGGCCGTATGTCGATGCTGCTTGTGCCGGCGTTTCCTGGCGTCGCTGCCGTCGGTTGGCAGACCCGAAAGATGCCACAGTCGATGTCATGCGCGGGTCCGCGCCGCGCTCCATCAACAGACAGATGATGCCGACGTCATTCGGATTCAATTGTTCCGCGTCGAGTTGGCTTGCGGAATCGCATGCAACGTCCACCGCATGAAACAGGGGAGTCCATTGTGTTGGCCCTTTCAAATTGACGTCGGCCCCCGCCTCCACCAGACACTTCACTACTTCCAGTTGACCATTCGCAATCGCCGCGTGAAGCGGCGTTCCGCTGATCGAAGCAGCTACTAAGTTTGGATCTGCCCCGTCCTTCAACAGCCGTTTGACCGTCACCAAGTCGCCATTGAACGCGGCATCGGTCAAAGGATGTCGATCCGGAATGTCGTCCTTGAATTCCATCGGCGGAACCCTTTCCCATACGCTCCCTCACGCCGCCCGCGGCGTTACCGGCTCAATCGAAGTTACGTGCAACAGCGATAAGATCTTGAACTCCGCCGGCACCCCATCATCCTCGTAATCCACGCCCACCAGCAGGCTCGTTCGCGTCAGCATCGCCATCTCCGGATGCCGAATCTCGAACTTCTGTCCACTGGACAAGGTGATCCGCACCGCCTGAAACGGCCGCCGCGACAACATCTCTCGAAAAGTCTGCACTGTCATAAGCCAAATTATAGCAATTCCCCTGTTCCAATATACACCCCTCCGCCCGCACTGTTTCGGATTGACCGTGATGCGGCCGCCTCCATCCATGGCATCACCACTGACACCTGACAACGGACAACTGACAACTGACAATCAACAATTGACCATGGACACTTGACCATCCACAACTACCTATCCAACTCCGCCGCAATCACATTAATGCTCCCCAGGATCGCCACCACATCCGCGATCTGATGCCCTTCGATCAGCTTCGGAAACACCGAGTAATTGATGTAGCATGGCGGCCGGGTCCGCGCCCGCCAGGGGACGTTTTCGCCGGCGCTGACGATGTAATACCCCAATTCGCCATTGCCCGATTCGATGCACCCATACACCTCGCCCTTGGGCGCGGTGAAGCCGCGGTTGGTCATGATCAGCTCGAAATGCTGAATCAGCCCCTCGATCGATGAATAGACCTGATCCTTGGGCGGAAGCGTTTCCTTCCCTTCCGGGCTGACATTCACCGCTCCGCCGGGGATATCATCGATGAGCTGATTGATGATGTCGATCGACTGGTTCATCTCCTCCAACCGGCAGAGGTATCGCGCGTAGACATCCCCCGTCTCCATGATCGGCACCTTGAATTTCACGGCCGAGCTCCCCTGCCCATCCCAGTTGTCCTTGAAGCACAAATACGGCTCATCCTTGCGGATATCCCGCTTCACCCCGGCCGACCGCGCCATCGGCCCGGTCAGGCTCCAGGCGATCGCATCCTCCTTGCTGATCACGCCCACGCCCTTGGTGCGATCGATGAAGATGCGATTCTTGTTCAGCAGTGTCGTCACATCATCCATCGCCTTGGGCAGGTCCTGGTTGATGAACTTCTTCACCATCCGCTTGAAGACCGCCTCATCGGGCAGATCCATGTTCAGCCCGCCCACGCGCGTCCACGAAGTATGGAAGCGCTGCCCGCTCATGTACTCGACGATATCGTAAATCGCCTCGCGCTCGTTGAATCCGTAGAGGAAGGCCGTGAACGCCCCCAAGTCCAGCCCGGCCGCACCAACGCAGAGCAGATGCGATTGCAGCCGCCCGAGCTCGCCGGCAATGGTGCGGAGCACTTTGCAGCGCGGAGTCAGTTCGATCCCCATCAGCTTTTCGGTTGCCCCATGCCACGCCAGCTCGTTGTAAATCGGGGCCGAATAATCCATTCGGTCCACGATCGTTACATACTGGTTGTAGTTCAGCGACTCCCCCAGCTTCTCGAACCCCGAATGCAGGTAGCCGATATGCGGGATCGCCCGGATGATCCGCTCGCCGTCCAGTTCCAATACCAGCCGAAGAGTCGTGTGCGTGGCCGGATGCTGCGGGCCGAAATTGAGCGTCCAGAGATTGTCCGGGTCGAGCGAAGGACCCGAAGCCATCAGTTCCGGCGATTCCTGAGTCAACGTATAGGGCATGGGCCGGAGTATAGCGGAGGGCCAAACCCAGAACAAAGCGCGGTGCTGGCCATTGGAAATTCCTACATCTCCCGCTGACGCCAGTATCCGGGCCTGCGCTTTAAGTGTGACATTGAGGATTTCAGCAGAGCAGATTCAATCCTGATTCTTGCCCTGCCCCCGCGCCCAATCCCGAAAATCCTTGATCGCCTGCACATGCCCCTCCCCCAGCGCCAATTTCAAAAACCGATTGAAGATCTCCATCGGCAGGTCGGGAAAAGCGATGCTCCGGTCGGCCGCGATGTACGTCCCCTCCGCGCTGCGATGCAGTGGCGTCACGCGCTGGCCGTCGTAGCGCCAGATTTCTCCAACGCCCAAGGCCGCATAAATCGGCTCGCGCGGAATCGACGACTCTGAAATATCCACCTCGATCGCCAGGTCGGGTGGGGGATACTTGTTCAGATTCAATTCTCCGAGCGAAATCGGCGGCATGGGCGTGTTGACGTAATACGATTCATCCGGCTCCACGCCCTTGCCCAGCGACCTGCGCCGGCATGTAACCGACCCTTTGGGAAAGATGGGAATGTCCCGCTCCAGCGCGTATATTTCGATGAGGCGCGAGATGGCCTTCTTCGTCCATTCGTGCATGTCGCCGACGGTCATGAGTTCCATCCTCCCATCGTCAAACGTGACGCGGACGTGCCGCCCGGCCGCCTCCAATTCGCGGAGAGTGTGGTCGTAGTAGTCCCAACTCACATCCTCCATCACGAAGGAGCGGGCCGGGACTGACTGCATCGTCATCGTGGTCATAGGCTCACCTGAAGCGGATTATATCCACGACCCCGCCAATAAGCCCCAGCGTTTGTGCATCGATGCGCACAATTTCATCCGCTCGACGGACCATCGAGTTCAGTCAACTCCGGTAATGACGCTGCCGCGCGTTCGCCCAGTCAAAACTCCCCGCGCTGCCCCGGCTTGGGATTCGCCTCGCCGCCGGGTTGTTCGCGCGCTTTCCATTTCTCCATCATCGCCTTGCGATCCGCCTCCGCCCTGGCGATCTTCTCCTCGACCAGCTTGGCCTGCTCGGCCGGCATCACCGCCTTGGCTTTGTTGATGTAATCCTCGGCCTTGGGTCCCGAGGCGTACAGGTCCTGCATCTTTTTCGTCGCCTCTTTGATCTTCTCCTGGTCCCGGGACTGATACGCTTCCATCTGCTCCTTGCCGGCCTTCTGGAAATCGTCGCGATGCGCCTGCATGAACTCGGCCTGGTGCTTCTGCCATTCCGTGCGCACATCGGCCAGCTTCTGCTTGGTCTCTTTGTCGAGCGTCAAATCGGGAGTCATGTTGAGCTGGGTCAGGGTCATCATGAACATTTCGAAGTTAGGGCCCCCTCCGCCCCAGCCGAATCCGCCGGCGGGGATGACTAATCCTCCCTGCGCGCCGGGGTTGGTTTTTTCATTGATGACCACCTGGGCAAAACTGAACTGGGCCGAGGCAAAGAGAATTGCCGTCAACGCGATCGCCAGTCTTCGAGTCCTCATGAGGCTCTCCTGCGTAAATGAAGTGAAACCGATTGTCAGAGGTGTCCGGCAGCCATTGACATGCGCGTTCCTTTGGAAAGTTACACGGGCATTAAAATTGTTTGTAATTTGTTAGGTATTTCGACGTTTGATGGATAGCATTCTGTTTATGGAGTTTGTTTGCTGGTTTGGAGTCGCGAGGCTACATTCGAAAAATGTTCCATGTGGAACAATGATCCATTTCATCGCCAACGGGAGGTTGTGCCATGTCAGTGCCACCCAAAATGAAGTCGCGCCTGGGGCGGGGGTTGTCATCGTTAATTTCGGTTTCGGAGTTGCCGGTGGAGATGGAGGCGAGCCCCCCTGCTGTGGTGCCTGCTGTGGTGGCAGAGGGAGCGGTGCCGGCCGGGAGTTCAGGCGCGGGCGCGGCGGCTGGCGCGAGGACGACCGTCGCAGCGCCGGTGGTGGAGATCATCGACGCGCCCAACCCGGCCAAGGGCGCGTTCACGATGGCCAATGCGATTCGGTTGTCGGCCATCGTTCCCAATCCGAATCAGCCGCGGAAGCATTTCAGCGAGGCGGGGTTGCAGTCGCTGGCGGCCTCGCTCAAATCGACGGGGATGGTTCAGCCGATCATCGTGCGGCCAATGAAGGAGCGGGCGGCCGATGGGGGGATGCAGTATCAGCTCATCGCCGGCGAACGGCGCTGGCGGGCGGCCAGGCTGGCGGAGTTGCAGACCGTGCCCGCCCTGCTGCGGGATGTGGATGCGTTCATGCAGGCGCAGATGGCGCTGATCGAGAACATCCAGCGGGAGGATTTGAATGCGGTGGATCGCGCGATCGCGTATCGAATGTTGATGGAGCAGTTGGGGCTGACGCAGGCCGAGCTTTCGGGGCGGCTGGGGGAGGACCGGTCTTCGATCGCCAATTTTCTGCGGGTTCTGGATCTGGTTCCCGGGGTTCAGGAGATGGTGCGGGATGGCCTGCTGAACCTGGGGCATGCGAAGATCCTCGCCACGGTGACCGATCCATTCCAGCAACAGGACCTGGCCAAGCGGGTGGTGGAGCAGGGACTATCGGTGCGGAACCTGGAGCGGATTGTGGAGGCACCCGTGGCCCCGCCTAAGCCGGCCGCCGGCCGGGAGATCTCGCCGCATCTGAGGGATCTGGAGCGGACCATTACATCGAATCTGGGGATGAAGGTGAAGATCCAGGCATCAGGTAAGAAGGGGAAGGGGAAGCTGGTGATTCAGTATGGGAGTCTGGATCAGTTCGATCAGATATTGGAGAGGTTGGGGGTGAAGGTTGAGGAGTAGGGGGGAGGATGAAGGATGAAGGATGAAGAATAGGGGGGATTCAGGCTCGATGTTCCACGTGGAACATTGGGCCTTTTTTAATTGGGGACCGATGTCAAATGTCAAAAGGCAAATATCAAATGTGGGGAGGGGATTCTGCTGAAATCCACACGCCAGGGTCAGGAGCCGGCCACCAGGAACGCCCCCTACGCTGATCATCGTGCCCCGGCTCCTGACCCTTTCGGCCAATTCGCGGATGATTTCAGATTGTGCGGTGTTAAATGTACGGATTGAAGAGGAGGGCGCGTCCGTGGGGCGATACGGAGTTTCGAAGCCGGACAGCGAGGACAAAATTGAAAATGTTCCACGTGGAACATTCTCCGGAAATTGGTATAATGATTGCATGTAATGTCCTGTAAAATAATGCACTTAAATTCCTATAGGAACCAAAACAAAATACACATATTGAGCCACGGATATGTGAAAACGGCGCTATATTTGACGGTTTATTGCGTTGAGCTTGCGGATTGGGGTGGGGTGACGATGATGGGCTTTGGCGACGATGCTCCCGGATGATTTTGGTGCTGTTGAGGCTGGTATGAAAAATCCGCCGACGATTTATCTTTGTCGACATGGGGACACGGCCTGGTCCCCTTACCGGCGGTTCGCTGGGCGGAGTGACATTCCATTGACAGAGGAGGGGGAGCGCAATGCCATTGTGCTGGGGAGGCGGTTGAAAGAGATGTCATTCGACCGTGTCATGGTGAGTCCGCTGATTCGAGCGCGGCGGACAGCGGAGTTGGCGGGGTATGGGTCGGCCGAGGTGGATGGCAGGCTGATGGAGATGAATTTCGGGGAGTATGAGGGGATGCTCAGGGAGGATGTCTGCCGGAGTCGGCCGGGGTGGACGTATTTGCGGGATGGATGTCCTGGTGGCGAGACGATTGACTCTGTCGGACAGCGGGCGG
>JBBRTW010000268.1:0-9505 GCA_038244055.1 Tepidisphaerales bacterium
ATCGTGGCGGCGCTGGTCATCTCCATCGTGATGATTATCGCGGTGGTCAATACCCAGAGAAAAAACGCCGAAGAAGCCGCCAAGCCCAAGATCATCATGCAGGACCCCGGCGGTTCGGCTCCCAAGTCCAAGGGCAACAGCATCTTCGACATGCCCAACAATCGCGAGTCCAAGGGAGGCGCAAGCACGGCAACTCCAACCGTCGCACCCACGCCCAGGGTTGCGCCAACGGTCGCCGTCACGCCAATGCCCAGGAGCGGCGATTCGGATGTCGTCACCGCCCAACCCGAAATCGACCCGAAGAAATCGGATCCAAAATATGAAGGCATTTACGAAGCCAGCCTGATCATCGAGAGCAACCCCGCCAACGGCATCGCCCGGCTTATCGAGGCCAAGCCGGATCATCCCCAATACGCCAAGGATATCGATGACTTCATCGAAAAGGGCCTCGATCGCCTCTGGTGGAAGCGCATCAGCGAGTTGATGTCGGAAAAGGCCGATTGCCAGAAGGAAATCGTGGACAAAAAGGTCGAACTGTCCCAGGCCTCCGACCCCGCATTCAAGGATGGTTTGCAGAAAAAGATCGCCAAGTTGGAAGAGCGCCGCGAACGTGCTGAAGTCGGCATCAAGGCAATGAAATATCAGGGCGCGACTTCACCGGGCGACATGACCGACTCCCAGATCGCCGCCCACCGCGCCCAGCGCGATCCCGAAGAGTTCAAGGAATGGCGCGGCGAAGTGCTGGGTTACATCAAGCGCTCGCATGGGCTGACCTTGCCGTGGGGCGCGGCGCGGTGACTTGAAACAGGCGAACTCCGCCGCAACGCTCGGCGCTTCACGGGGATTTCGCGACAGACATAACCGACGCCTTCACCACCCAATATTCATTGCCAATCGAGGAATATGTGACCGACGCCCTGCGCTTCGGCGCCATCGCGGCAATGAAGGTGGACTTCTTCCCATCGAGAAGAATGATTGCCTCCCTTTCACCCGTCTTCGAGCCGATCCGAAACGTCGTCTGGCTCTCAGTCTCATCCCCCTTTTTGTGGCGAAGGACAAAGCGCCCGGCTTCCAGGTCCACCGACTCTATCCAGCCATCCCGGATTTGATTGTCGGGGGTCACGGGCGGCCGGGGGCGGTCGGGTTCCGGGCCGAAAGTGCGGCTTTGGCCCGCGGAGAGTGTGAACGACTTGCCTTCGCCGTCGAATCGCACGCTTCCGGCGGCGACCGATACAAAGAGATTGCGGGGCGATTGAAGCGATACGGTGAATTGAGTGCCCAGCACGGTGACCGATCCGGCGGGCGTGTCAATTCGAAATTGGCCGCCGCCCTGGGCGACCTGGAACTGCCCGCCGCCGGAAACGAGTTGGAGAACCTGCCGGATGCCGTCCGCGCGCCCGTGCAGCGTCAGCACGGTGGAAGGTTCGAGCGTGGCGTGGGACCCATCGGACAGATCGATCACCGCCGGCGCGGGCCCGGCGACGCTGAGCGTGGCTCCATCGGCGATGCGATCCCCCGGATGGCCTTCGACCGTGACAGTTCCCGACGCCACGCGTGCCGTCGGTAATGAGGGCGGGCGGTTGAGGTAGAACAGGGCCGTGGTAATGACACCGGCCAAAAGCACCGCCGCCAGAGCCAGGCGGCGCGGGCGGTTGATCGCGAAAACCGACCCGAGACGATGGAGAATTGTTCCGCGCGAAGTGTGCGGGCGCGGTTTAAGCGCGTCCGCCTCGCCGCGGCCAAGGCGGTGCAGATGGGTCTCGATGAGGATGCCATGAACGAAGCGCGCGCGCGCGGCGGGATCCGCTTCGAGCGCTTGCCGCAGTTGGACGGATTGCTCCTCGGAAATCTCTCCGAGCAGGTAGGCATCGAGAAGGTGGTCGAAAGAATCGAGATTCATTCGGGGGCCTCATCCCGGCGTAGTCCGCGTCCGACACAGTCGGCCAGCGCGCGGCGAGCGCGCGAAAGCGCGACTTTGATGGAAGCGGGCGTCCACGACAGCGAGCTGGCGATCTCATCGATCGATTTTTGGCCGCTGTAACGCAAATCGATGATCGTGCGAACGCGATCCGTCAGGCGGTCGAGACACTCGCGCAGAAGCTTGAGCCGGCAATGGTTGTCCGCGGGAGTCGGGGCCTGCTCGGAAAAGGCCAGATCCACCGCGTCGGCGAATTTCTCCAGGTGGATTTCATGCCGGTTGCGGGTGGACTGGCGGCGATAATGGTCGGCCACGCGATGCCGCGCCAGACCGCGCGCCCAGGGAATGAAGTTGGCGGGATCCGTTCCGCGCTGGGCCTCGGTCAGAATCGACACCCCGATATCCTGGAGAATGTCCTCGGCGGCGTTGTGGTCGCGGGTAAGGGCGAAGACATACCCATAGAGCGTATCGCGATGCTGGACGAACTGGCGGGCAAGGTCGCTGGACTCCATCGGCAAGCCCTCTTTGGCCCGGGACGCTGAAAGAGACAAACGACCGCACCGCGGGATCGCGGTGCGGTCGTCATCGTAATTGGAAATGGCGGACATGATTTGCGGCCATTATGGAGCCGACGATCCAGTGGTCTACTTCTCCCCGGACGTGACTTCGACCTTCGTCGCCCACAATTCCTTGCCAACGGTGATGGAGGAGACCGATGCCTTGCGGCCCGGCTTGATCGCCGACTCCAGGCTCGCCCGCTTGCCATCGAGCAGGACGGTGGCCTCCCTCTCGCCGACGTTCACGCCAAACCTGAACGTCCACTGGCTCTCGTTCTTTCCGCCGAGCACGAAGCTTCCGCCCTTCAGGTCGATAGAGTGGACATAGCCGTTGGCGATATCATTCGCCTTTTCATCCGCGGCCCGTCCGCTGGACGCATTGATAAAAGCCAAGGCGAGGATGGCCGCCGCCAATGTGAGAGTGTAGCGCATACAATCGTATCCTTGACGCCGAAGCGCCGGTGAAATGTTCCCTGCCGCTCGCGGGGGTGGAATCCACAAAAAACGAGCGGCTACTTGCCTCTTCATAGACAAGGCGTGGCGGGCGGCGAAAGGTTAGCCCCATATTTTCGGATTTCGGCTCGATCCGGGTCGCATGAACAAATCCATTTCAGTCATGCAATCCAAATCTACCACTCCACCGTCTCCAGATACCTCTGAATATCCCCCGCCGAGTGGAAGCGGTCGAGTATCAGCGTGTCGCGCAGGCCCCGGATGATGTCTTTGACCACCTTCGGCTGCTTGGCGTAGTTCTCCCGCCCGCCGACCAGGGTGTGGAAGACCATCACCAGGTTCAGCACATCCTTATGAATCTTCGCCTTTGAAGGTTTGCCCAGGTCGAAGAAATCGAGCAGCTTGACTTCGAAATCGATCCCCCGCCGCCGGATCATGATGTTGTCATCGTGAATATCTCCGTGGTACTCACCGCGGGCATGGATCGGTGCGATCCCCCGCACCAGCGCGTACAACACATGCAGCGCTTCGAAAGTCGTCAGCCGATGCTTCAACTGCTGCTTCAAGAACTCGCTGAGCTTTTTTCCCTCCACCAGTTCCGAGACGACCACCACCACCTTCTTCCGCCGCACATACGTCGTCTCCTGATGGTGATACTGCATCAGGATCGGGCAGTGCCGAAGGGCATCGAGCTTGCGCGCGTAGGCGATGGCCGCCTTCCCCTGCGGATCGCGGTGCGGGTAATAAAACTTGGCGGCCCGCCGAATCCCCGTCGCCTTTTCGATGATGACGTAAACCTCACCCTCCCAGCCGCCGCCCAGAAAATGCTCGACGACATATTTCCCCGCCACGCTCTTGCCCGCGGGGAAATCGAATCGCCTGGGTTTTCGGCTGGGACGATAAACCACGACCCTGGGCCTCCGCGGTAGCCGCGACGACGCCCTCGGCGACAGCCGCTGCACGAGCCTGGGTGAATCTATTCCGTACCCCATCCGATCACCTTCGGTTGACCATCGCCGGAGCCGGGCGATAGCGGGCATTCCCCTTCAGGATCGAGGGCAGACATTTAAGGACTCCATCGCTAAAATCGCGATGAGTTTGCTGACCGAACCCTCGAAAACAAGGCCGTGGTTCTGGTAACTTCCCCTAAGCGGCGTCGCGCGTCAATCCGAACCCTTGCCAACCAACAGGCCAAAAGAGAATTCCACCCCGTTTATAACGCGCCTGACGGCTCGTTTACGGTAGAATGGAGAAACATGGATTTCCTTAAAACCATGACGGGCAAAGTAGTTAGCGGAATCGCCGGCCTGGTGATCGTCCTGGGCGGCATTTCCTGGTATCGCATGGATTCCGATACCAAATCCATGCTATTAGGCGGCACCGGTAAGATTGTCTCCTGGTTTTTCATCGTTCTGCTGGTTCCCTGGGCCACTTTCTTCGTCATTAGCTGGGTGGACCGATTTCGCTCGAATGCCGCCGGCGGTGCCCTGGTCTTTGCCTACACTCTGCTGGAGGCGCTTTTGCTGCTGTGGCTGTTTGACTGGCGCCTGACCGGTTCCACCGCCTGGACCTTCTTCGTCGTAGGGACGTTGGTGGCCGGGGTGTATAATCTTCTGTTGTGCGACTGGATCGCGGAGAGATTTGCCTGACCCCATGACCCTCGGGAGTCGTCGATGCCCACAACCAATCAACGAGTCAGCGAATACATCCTCGTCGAGAAAATCGGCGGCGGAACGTTCGGCGAAGTCTGGAAAGCCCACCACCATGTGTGGACCGACCAGCTCGTCGCCATCAAGATTCCCACCGACCCGCAATACGTGCGCAATCTTCAGCGCGAAGGCGCGGCCATCCACGGCCTGCAACATCCCAACATCGTCCGCGCCATCGGATTCGATCCCTATTCCGATCCCCCCTACCTAACGATGGAATTCGTCCCCGGCACCAGTCTCCGGCCGCTCATCAAGCGCCGCGAGATCAAGCCCGAGCAGGCCGTCAACATCATGAAGCAGATGCTCGCCGGCCTGGCCTACGCGCACGACCAGGGCCTCATCCACCGCGACGTCAAGCCCGAGAACATCCTCATCCACGAGCGCTGCGGCCGCGATGGCTACGGCGTCGAGGGCTGCATCAAGGTCACCGATTTCGGTCTCGGCAAAGCCGCCACCAAAACCGCGGTCGGCTCGATCGTCTATTCCACCGATGCCAGCGCCGGCGGCGAAATCGCCGGGACGCTCGACTACATGGCCCCCGAGCAGCGCGGCGGCGGCGAAATCGATAAACGCGCGGACCTGTACGCCTGCGGCGTGGTCCTCTATGAACTGCTCACCGGCGAGCGCCCGGCCGGCACCGATCTGCCTTCGGATATCAATCCCAAGGTGCCCAAGTGGCTGGATGAAGTGTTCAAGCGCTCCTATGCCCGTCTCGATAAGCGATATGCATCGGCCCAGGATTTCATGAAAGCCCTGTCGGCCGCCGCGCCGCCCCCCATTCCCACCCTCCAGCCGCCCAAGCTCGGCCTGGGCACAGTGCCGCCCCCAATCCCGCCGACCGCGCGGGCCAACTGCCCGCACTGCCGCCAGCCGATCGCCAACGATGACAATTTCTGCATGCACTGCGGCGTGCAGGTGGTGTCGCAGGTGCGCCGCTGCCAGAAGTGCGGCGCATACCCCGACCCGCGCGACCGCTACTGTATTTTGTGCGGGGAAGAACTCCCCTCCCCCGCAATGGCGTAAGAGTTTGATGGAGGCATGAACGGCACAAGGAAGTCAACATGCATGTGATCCCCATATTCATGATCGCCATCGTCGTCTTCGTCCTGGTCGGAGTCTTCGTCTTCGTCGTGGTCATCCGCGCCCTGGCCGGCCTCTTCATCGGCCAGACCAATCAAAGCGCCCTCGGCCAGCGCCGCCCCAGCGGCGCGATTCAAATTGCCCCCCTGCCGCACCACCCACAGGCCACGACGGTCGTCCCCCCCGCCCCAGCCGTGGCCCCCGCCGGCGCTCGCGTCTGCTCCTACGAACTCTGCCGCTCGCCCAACGATGCCTCCGCCCAATTCTGCCGCCGCTGCGGCCGGGAACTCGCCCCTGTCCCACAAGCACGCGCCCGCCACGCCGCGGTATGGTGAAACGATTTTCAAACACGAAGGCACGAAGAAAGCCCATTAGCCACAGATAAACACAGATATGCACAGATGAATTGACAGAAAAGAGAGAAGTGGAGGAAATAGAATCGGGCAGCGGATTGAAAAGCAACTGGATGTTACTCCAGTCCTCTCTTTTTTCTGTGTTCATCTGTGTCAATCTGTGGCTAATGGGCTTTCTTCGTGCCTTTGTGTCTTCGTGGTTTAACCCCTGGATGATCAAGCAGTGTCGCGATTTACGCCGGTGAACATCACGATTGATTCCCCCCAGGCACCCGATGTGCTCGCCGGGGCGGTTCTCAATGGACTATCGCGGCCGATCGGCCAGAAGCAGTCCTGGAGCGTCGTCAAGGCCCTCATCCTCGGCGTCGCCACTTTCGGTGTCGTTCCCCTCCTGGCATGGATGCGCGGCTTCCGCGCTTTCGTCATCGGCGAACAACAACAGTTCCTCCACCTCGCCCGCTGGGTGCGCCAGAACAGCGAGCATCCCCTCTCCCGCCAGCTCGAATCCGATGCCAGCGAACTGCGCACGGGCGGGTTCCTCACCTTCGTCTCACTCATCGCCCTCTTCGCCACCGTCCTGGCCATCTGGAACATCATCGACCGCTCCGGCCGCATGCCCGAACATGCCCTCATCGCCGGCACCTACGGCTACGGCCAATCGCGCATCATGGATTACACCGTCCGCCCCTTCGCCGATGCCGGGCGCATCTTCACGATCTGGTTCTGGGGCCTGTCCATCGCCTACGGCTTCCACTGGCTCCAAGTCACGCTCCACTCGGCCGATATCCGCCGCTTCGTCGACCGTTTCAGCCAGATCGCCCAGTCCGAAGGCGTCAATCGCGTCCGCGCCGATCCGCTCGGCACCACTCTTCGCCCGCTCTGGCTCGGCGCCGCCGTCTGCATGATTCTGGTCCACGCCCCCTGGGGCCTCCTTATGATGCTGGCGGGAGCCGCGCAAAGACGATATATCACATGGAGCGGCCGAAATACCCGGGCGGATGTCGCCCACCGGCTGCGGGCGATGCTCATGCGGCGCAGGCCGAACATGCTGATCCCCATGCCCGTATACCTGCGCGAAAGATGCATCGCCGACCGCTGCCGCGCCGAACTCCCCCGCGGCGCGAACTTCTGCCGCAGATGCGGAACCAAGCAGCGAACGGAGCTCGATCGAGTTGCGTGAGGATAGAAAGACAATGAGACAATGAGACAATCAGACAATGAGGATCAGCACATGCACCGCAGTCACCCTGAGAGAGCCTTAGCGACCGAAGGATCTAGCCTATGCGAATTGGCCCAATCCTCAGACGAACGGTCCAATCCGGCCAAGCAAGATTCCTCGGTCGCCTGAAGCTCCCTCGGAATGACACTCCATGACCTTTGTGTCCTCGGTGTCCTCTGTGTCCTCTGTGCTCTCTGTGCTCTCTGTGTCCTCTGTGGTGAATTTGCTCCCGAACCCAAATGCCCTACCTCTACCAAATCGTCGGAGTCATCGGCTGGATATGGCTGGCGATATTTATTCCACTGTTTATTGTCGCTCTGCTGATCAAGTGGTCGCGGAATCGCCGGAGCGCGGTGCGCGGCTTCGAGGTGACTTTCAAAGATGAGAAACAGTCCTGATCCATCGGTTCATCAACGGCTCGAGCGCCAGGTGATGGAACACGTCGAGCGCCTCCTCGGCGATGAGCGCCTGCGCGTCGATACCACGCGCGGCCGCCGCCCCGTCACCACCATGTTTCGCTCGGTCGAGTCCGGCGATCACGCCGTCGAGCTCAAGCGCCTCATGTCCGAGATGGGCAAGCCCGACCGCGACCTCCAATCCAAAATGCCGGTCGGCCTGTGGATGGAAGTCACCCTCTCCCAGAAAAAATGGTTCTTCTTCAAGGAGACCGTCGGCAAAGTGCAGGTCGTCTGCCTCTCGCCCCAGAAAGCCCTCATCGCCGGCCAGACCCCCTCCCCCCTCACCCCCGCGGAACTTGGGAAGGTTTTGACGGAATTAACGATGGCCAACCGCGGCTCGGAAGTCCCCTCCACCGTCGTTTTCGTCTCCACCGGCGGCTTCACGATCGAAGCCTCTGAACTGGCCGAGCGGCGGGCCGACCGCACCTTGATCCTGGTGCAGCCCAACGATGCCGGCGGCTGGAAAGTCACCGGACCCGTCGAAACCAAGGCCCTGGTCGATTTATTCGACCCCGAGGCCGAGAATCTCAAGCGCGAGCGGGTCCGAAAATACATCGAAGAAAACGCCGTCGATATGATGATGTCCGGCCTCGCCACCGACAAGGTGGCCGCAAAAACACAATTACCGCTGCAATTGGTCGAAGCTGAGTTAAAATCGTACGCCAAGGACAAGCCCGGCATGTCGGCCAAGCGGCTCGATGGCCGGATCGTTCTGTTCCGCGAAGGCACGTCCAGTGCCACGACGGACCAGGCCGGAGGTGCTGATATGCCATTCCTAGAACGCGTCAAAAACCTGTTCTCCCGCAAGGGCGACAATGAGAAGAAGGTCGCCTTTCTCGCCGAGCGGCGGGCCGCGCTGTCGCAGCAGCAGGACCGCATCTACGAGGAGCTCAACCAGCTCGAGAAGCGCGAGAGCGATCTGCGCGACCAGTTCAAGAACTCCACCAGCGCCCTCACCAAGCGCCGGCTGACCAGCCAGCTCCTGACCTTCCACAAGGACATCGAGCGCCGCCAGCAGATGCTGGGCGTGATCAGCCAGCAGGTGAATGTCGTCTCCACCCACCTGCACAACATCGAGCTCACCAAGCAGGGCCAGGGTGCCAAGCTCCCCGATGCCGATGAGCTGACCAATGATGCGGTCAAGGCCGAGGAATTTCTCGCCCAGCTCCAGGCCGACAACGAAATCGCTATCGGCGTCGGCTCCATCGCCTCGGGCGGCCTCTCGGATGAAGAGCAGGCCCTCTTCGAAGAACTCGAACGCGAGTCCGAGGCGGACAAGAAATCCGCCACCACGCAAGTCGCGGCCGACCCCGTGAAAACCCCCGATAAGAAACAAACCACCACCGCGAAACAGTCCGCCGCCGAAGATGAACCCATCGCCGAATCCAACGGCCCGCCCCCCATCCCCAGCCAGCAAACCCGCCGCCCGCAGGCGGAGCCGGGGTGATTGTCAATTGTCAATTGTCCATGGCCAATTGCACAGGCGGCGATCGCCACGCATCCAGGCTGACAACTGACAACTGACAATTGACAATGGACAATGGGCAATTGACCACGAGCACCGAACAACCAGCAACCCGCAACCACACCCATGGCCCTGCTCGACAAAATCTTCGGGAAGAAACAGAAATCCCTTTCGGAGCTTTCCAAGCAGGAGCTGCGCAAGGAGGAAATTCTGATCGGCAAGACCCGCGATCGGCTCTTCAAGAAAATCGAGACCATCGCCACCGACAAGCAGAAGATTTTCCAGCAGGGCGC
>JBBRTW010000269.1:0-9489 GCA_038244055.1 Tepidisphaerales bacterium
ACCGGAAATCATCCTTGGTCTGGAGAATGAAGCTAATGGAGAGGTAGACGCAGATCACGCCCATCACCAGGTTGATGTTGCGAACCACCATGTCGCGATTGGTGACGGTGATGCCGGAGATCTTGCCGGGAATTTTTTCGCTCAGCCAGCGCACGGTCTCGTCACTGACGATCGCCGTGACGTAGTTATCGATCACCAGTGTCACCACGAATGACAGCGCGTAGGCAATGAAAACACCCACCAGCAACCCGAGGAACGACCCCGAGAAGACCGCCAGTTTCCGGCGCGGCGAAAGGATGTCGATGCAGACGATGAATACGCCCGCCGACAGGACGATCCCCATCGTCAGCCAGGTGTACCGGCCGAACGACTGTTCGGGCTGGAGCAGCAGGAAATAACCCACCGCGCCCATCAACAGGATGAACAAAGCTCGAAGGACGTGTAGGATCATGCGCGACACCCCTGGGCAGTTTTCGTTGGCTCCACAACCAGACGCTACCTGAGTATATCGGCATTGGAACGTTTTGATGCAAGCCGCGGACGCAAATGCGCCAGTTGTCCTGCGAATGGCCCCCGCAAAAGTTGCCCATCTCCCCATTGCCGCATCGCCGCAATAGGGTACGCTATGGGCGGATCGTCCTTCACCTCGCGCCTTTCCGGAACGCCTATGTCCCAGCCGATCAATATCGAGAACGATTCGCTGCGCATGGAAGTCTGGCCGCAACTGGGCGGAAAGATCGCCTCGCTGGTCGATAAGGCCGATGGTTTTGATCTGCTTTTCAACTACCCGGCGGAGTTTCCCGAGCGATCGCAATACGACCTGCCCTATAACAAGGGGTGGTACGCGGGATGGGATGAATGCTTCCCCGCCATCGCTCCCAGCAAATACGTTGGGCACCCCTACGATGGGATTCCGGTGCCCGACCATGGCGAGGTCTGGTCGCTGCCGGCAATCGCCTCGCCGGTGAAGGATGGGATCACCACCGTCTGGCACGGGCTGCGCTTCGGCTATCGCCTGACGCGCACCGTCCATCTCGATGGCCCGTCCGTCGTTGCGGAGTATTCGCTGGTCAATCTCGCACCCTTCGAATTCCGGTTCGTGTGGGCTCTGCATCCGCTGATGTCGATGGCGGCCCCGGTGGAACTGGATGTGCCGCGCGGGATGGCGTTTCGGATGAGCCACGATGCGCTGATGCACGAGATCGCGGGCGAATTCCAGTGGCCGGCCACGGCGCAGGGGGATGATCTGTCCAAGCCATCAAGCCTGCGCGGCGGGATGGGGTGGAAGGTTTACTCCAGCCATCCGATCAGCGCGCCGCTGGCGGTGCGCTATCCGACTCGAAACCGGCGGCTGGAGATCCATTACAGTTCGGACGATGGCCTACCGGCCTACTGGGGCGTCTGGATCAATACCGGTGGCTGGGGCACTCACCACCACTTCGGCATCGAGCCGACGACCGGGCGCTTCGATCAACTCGACCGGGCGATCAAGGATCATTCGGCGGGGATGGTCGAGCCCCTGGGCAAGCGGACGTGGGCGGTGCGGATGACGGTGGGCGCTCATACCGGATGATGGATGCGGCGGAGAGGGGTGGGAGTTTCCACTGGCAAGCGTACGACTTGCCAGTGCCACCCATCACCCACCCATGATCCCCCCATCGCGATCCTATGCCGATCGACCAATGCCCTGTTCAGGGCATGCACCCTTACCAACGTAACGCGCAACTGTCAGATGAGTATTAGATAGTGCGTACCACGGGTAAGACACGGGCGTTTGAGTCGCAGGAATCGATTCGAGCGCATAAACTGGCATCCACTAACCTTGGAAAAGTCCGCGTGTCAGAATGGATGATCAGCGCGGAACTTTTGTGGCCGGGCGAGCATCCAAGAGTGAAGGAGAATGCGTGATGACTTCACAATCCCAGAGCACGGCGCTGACCTGGATCGCATTGCTCGGTTACGCGCTGTTGTGCGGTTTGCTGTGGGCGATGCGGTGAGCGCGAGATGAAAATAACCCGGGCGTGGCCGCCCGATCCCGCCACGCCCGCACATGACTCCCTACCCTCCCTGAGCCCCGGACGTTTGTCCCCACGTCCGGGGCGTTTTATTGCGCTGGCGCGGCAGGCACCGAAATGGGATTGGTACATTAACTTCCTGCCAAGCTTGAAAGACGATGATATAATCAGGGTCATGGTTCTGAGCATTCCCATTTCCCCGGACATCGAGGCCAAACTCAAAATCAAAGCCGCTTCCGCCGGCGTGGACATTGAGACCTTTGCGGCCAAGACGCTGGAGCGGGTCGCTTCGCGGCCGGCGCTCGATGAACTGCTGGCACCGTTGCGGGCGGAGTTTGAATCAAGCGGGATGTCCGAGAATGAGCTTGTCGATCTGCTGGAGTCAGCCAAGCATGAAATGCGCGCCGAGCAGCGCGCCCGGCAAAGCTCATGAGCACCACCCCGGTCATTTTTGATTGCAACGTCTACTTGCAGATCATGTTGAACCGCCGAGGGGCGGCGTATGCGTGTTGGGAGAAAGTGCTTGCGGGGAAGGCAGACCTATTTGTGACGCCGACGATTTTGACTGAGATTCGGCGTCTTCCGGATCACAAGAAGCTTCGCCGTTTCGGCAATTTCACACATGAACGAGTTGAGCGATTCATCGAAGAGTTACTCGATGCGGCCACGCTGGCAGCGGATCCGCCGCCCATTTTCAGTTACTCGCGCGATCCGGATGATGCCCATTATGTGAATCTTGCAATTTCAACGAATGCACAGCTTGTCGTGTCGAATGACAAAGACCTTCTTGATCTGATGGACGACGCGAACGTGGATGGCAAAATGCTACGAGGGGCCCATCCAGCGTTTCGAGTGGTGACGCCGCCCGAATTTCTCAAGAGCTTCGAGGCTGCGTAACCAGGGTGGTCACCTTCGATTCTTCAGCTCCATAAACAACCGAAACTGATAGCCCTCCATGACGATTCCGAAGATCGTCGCCAGGGCGGACCTGGGGAACAGGCCGTAGGATTGGCCGATCATCGTCGCGGTGGGGTCGACGGTTCGATAGCCGGCAATGACCACCCATAAATTGAGGAATGTGACGGCCGCGACGAGAACGGCCGAAAGCAGGATCACCCAGCGGTTGCGGACGAGTCCGAGGACCAGTCCTTCGAGGATGAGCACCAGTGCGAACGAGGTAATCGCGGTATCGCTCCAGAATCCGCTCAGCAGTTGTTGGTAGGTGTAGCTGGTGAGCGCGCCGGTTTGAAGATTCTGCATCTGGATTGTCTGGCCGGTCGGGAAGGGGACGAAATTGCCCCCGAACAACTGGGTCTTCCAGTAGCTGATGCCTCGGGGCGCCATGAAAAGAAGGAACAGGCCGACGCCGATGCTCATGAGCGCTTCGACCCACATTCCGCCGAGGATGCTGGCGCGGGCGTCGCCGGTGGCCTCGGCGTAGGTTGCGCCGCAACTGGAGCAGAATCTGCTTCCGGCCGGCAGGGGAGCGCCGCAACGGCAGAAGAGGGGGGAAGGGGAACTGGTGGAGGAAGTGGAACCTGATGGGGCGATGGGAGTGGTTGAGAAAGGCGCATTCGCACTTGATGGGGAAGGCGATGCGGGATCTGTGGCTGTCGGCGCATCGTTGGGGGGCGGGGGGGTCGAGGAGAATCGGGGCAGTTTTGAGAGGTCCATTTCAATTCCCTTCGAGGAGGACTGATCGTGGCATGGGCATCTTGCCCATATGTGTGGCGTTCGCACTCAGAAATTCACATTGGGCGATTCACCGCCCTTCCAACACGGGCAAGATGCCCGTGCTACGAGGAGGTGTGTTACGGGGTGCCTTGACCAACCGGGCTACACCGACAGAATACGCACCAATCTACGCCGGGCGGCGGCGGCTTTCAAACGGAGCATGGATGAACGACATTTTGCGGAAGATCGATGACCTGCGCCAGACGGCGATTTCGGAGCTCGAGCCGGTGCAATCGGCGGCCGAGCTGGAGAAATGGCGGATCAAGTATCTGGGCAGCAATGGCGAGGTCAAAAACGCCAGCGACCTGATCAAACTGGCCCAGGGGCCGGACAAGAAGGCGGTGGGGCAGAAGGTCAACGCGCTCAAGCAGGAGGCGCAGGCGGCGTTCGATGGGAAAAAGGCGGGGCTATCCTCCGATGTCAGCTCGGCCAGGGATTATATCGATGTCACCGAGCCGGCGCTGATGCCGCAGATTGGGCGGACGCATGTGATGACCCAGGTGACGGCGGAACTGACGGATTTGTTCGCGCGGATGGGTTTCGCGGTGGCCTCGGGGCCGGAGGTGGAGGATGATTTCCACAATTTCATCGCGCTGAATATCCCGAAGAGCCATCCGGCGCGGGATCCGATGGATAATTTTTATCTCCAGGGTTCAGGGTTCGGGGTTCAGGGTTCAGGGGGAGAGAAGTTGGAAGTTGGAAGCGAGAAGCGAGAAGGTTCATTGTCCGTGGTCGGTGGTCCGTTGTCCGTTGGACCTGGCGAGGCGCATCCATCAACGGACAACGGACAACGGACAACGGACAAACGGCAATCCGCAATCCACAATCCGCAATCCGCACTCCTCCTTCGTACCCAGACCTCGACGGTGCAGATTCGGGTGATGGAGAAGCAGAAGCCGCCGATTCGGGTGGTGATTCCGGGGAAGGTGTATCGGCCGGACACGATGGATGCGACGCATCTGCCGATGTTCCATCAGCTCGAGGCGCTGGTGGTGGATAAGAATGTCACGATGGTGGATTTGAAGAGCACGATTCTTCAGTTCGTGCATGCGTATTTCGGGGCCGATACGCAGGTGCGGTTTCGGCCGAGCTTTTTCCCATTCACCGAGCCGTCGGCGGAGGTGGATGTGTGGTTCCCGGACAAGCGGAAGTGGATCGAACTCGGCGGGTGCGGGATGGTGCATCCGAACGTGCTCAAGGTGGTGGAGAACCATGGGCTCAAGAGCGAGGACTACACGGGGTGGGCGTTTGGGTTCGGCATCGAGCGGATCGCGATGCGGAAGTATGGGATTCCGGATATCCGCATGCTGATTGAAAATGATGTGCGGTTTCTGCGGCAGTTTTAGGAGATTGAACCACGAAGGACGCGAAGGGCACGAAGGAATTCAGGAGAGGGAAGAAGTTGTCGCGGCGGATTGAATTCGATGGCGGTTATCTGGGTGCGCGCGACGAAATGACGTTGGCCTGATCGTGGCTAATTGAGACAGATTGAGACGGTTTGAGACTTGGCGAATCGTATCGCACCAGGTTGATGCGATTTCGGCGAGGATTCGGCTTGGTTTTCGATGGCAGCGTCTTCTGGCATAAGTTGTTGATTAACATGTCATTACATCAGGTTGGCGGGTCGCTCTGACCCGACCGGCGAATTTCCAGCATCTCACGGGTGGCGATTGCCGATGCTTCCTATTGAAACTCAGTCTCAATAAGATATACTTCGTACATAACGGATGCCGATATCCGGTGTATACTTGATCGAAGACCTGATCGGAGAGCCGCTTCAATGCAAAAAGCTTGTGAACTACCGCAATGCAACCACACGGGTTCCGTGAGCACCTGCGAGCTGAATACGCTCGGCATCGGGTGCAGCGGATGCGTCGTTTCGGTCGGGGGCGATCAGGAAGTCCGTCGGCGCTTGCTGGAGATGGGGTTCTGCAACGGCGCGGCGGTTGAGGTCGTTCGGCGGGCGCCGCTGGGGGATCCGATCGAATTCCGTCTCCGCGGCTATCACCTTTCGCTGCGGCAGGAGCAGGCCAAGTTCGTGCAGGTCAGCTCGAGGCCGGTTCCGGCGGCCACGGTCAAGGCGTGAGATTCGATCCTTTCCATCCCCGCCGGCGCGCGGGAATGCTTTCCAAAAAAATGAAACGCGGTCATGAAACCTGCGGCGGGGATTTGGGGCGATGAATCGTCCGGATATGATTTTCCCATGCCGACCTGCTGCAAAGAGACGCTCGATGATCAGCCGACGATTTCCATCGGCAAAGGCGGGCTGACGATCGCGCTGGCAGGGAACCCGAATTGCGGCAAGACGACGATCTTCAATGCACTGACGGGGCTGCGGCAGAAGGTGGCGAACTATCCGGGGGTGACGGTTGAGAAGAAGACGGGCAAATGCGCGCTGGCGGGCGGAAACGCAACCATCATCGATCTGCCGGGGACGTACAGCCTGGTGAGCCGCTCGCCGGATGAGGTGGTGGCGATGGAGGTGCTGCGGGGGCTTCGGCCGGGGACGCCCGCGCCGGATGCGGTGATCGTGGTGGTGGATGCATCGAATCTGCAGCGGAATCTTTATCTGGTGAGTCAGTTGATCGAGCTGGGCCGGCCGCTGGTGGTGGCGCTGAACATGATGGACATTGCGCGGCGGCGCGGGATCGATGTGTCGGCCGAGCTATTGGAGAAGGAGCTGGGGGTGCCCGTGGTTCCGGTGGTGGGGCATAAGCGCGAGGGGATCAAGGAACTGAAGGAGGCGGTGCTGAAGGCGCGGATCGCGCCGATGCCGGATTGGCCGCTGCCGCAGGTGCTGAGGGATGAGTTGGTGGCGGTGGGAGCCGGCTTGCTGGAAATAGGCGGCAGTGGGCAGTCGGCAGTGGGCAGTGGGGAAGGGAAGAAGTTGGAGGTTGGAAGCGAGAAGCAAGAAGGTTCGTTGTCCGTTGTCAGTGGTCCGTTGTCAGTTGCACTTGGCAATGCCTCTCCGACAACTGACAACGGACCACGGACAACGGACAAAGAACAATTGACCCCCTCGCAACTCGCAACTCGCAACTCGCAACTTTGTTCCTGCCGTCTCGCGGAGCGGTTGCTGGTGGGGGACAATGGGCCTGATCTGCGCGAGATTGCGGGGAAGGAGGGCGTGAAAACATTGGTGGAGGCTTCGAGGGCGCGGCTGGCGGCGCTGGGGATCGATGCGATGCAGGCGGATATCGAGGCGCACTATCGGTGGATCGAGACGGTGGCGGGGCGGGTGAGCAGCTCCGTGGATGAACTGGCGGCCATGGGCGTGGCGGGGACGGGGGATACGCTGAGTTACGAAACGCCCAAGAAGCGGCATTTGAGCGATCGGGCGGATGCGGTGCTGATCCACAAGGTGTGGGGTCTGGTCATCTTCGGGCTGATCATGGGGCTGTTGTTCGTGACGATTTTCTGGCTGGCCAAGCCGGTGATGGATGGGATCAAGGAGGGAGTGGACAGCCTGGGGAAATTCACGGCCGGGCATATGTCGGAAGGGCCGCTGCGGGATCTGGTGAAGGATGGGATTTTCGCGGGGGTGGGGGCGGTGGTGGTGTTCGTTCCGCAGATCGCGATTTTGTTTTTCTTCCTGGCGGTGCTGGAGGATAGCGGCTACCTGGCGCGGGCGGCGTTTTTGATGGACCGGCTGCTGGCGAAGGTGGGGCTGCACGGCAAATCGTTCATCCCGCTATTGTCGAGTTTCGCCTGCGCGATTCCGGGGATCATGGCGACGCGGACCATCGAGGATCGCAAGAGCCGGCTGGCGACGATCCTGATTGCGCCATTCATGAGCTGCTCGGCGCGGCTGCCGGTGTACACGCTTTTGATCGGGACGTTCTTCGCGACGTACGGGGCGATGGTGCAGGCGGGGATTGTGCTGGCGCTGTACGCGCTGGGGATTGTGGCGGCGGCGCTGACGGCGTGGTTCTTCAAGCGGACGCTGCTCAAGGGGCCGACGCCGGCGTTCATTTTGGAACTGCCGACGTACAAGGTGCCGCAGATTTCGCAGATCTCGCGGCAGGTGTATTCGAATACGTGGAGCTTTTTGGCGAAGGCGGGGACGACGATTTTCGTGTTGAGCATCGTGTTGTGGGCGCTCATGTACTACCCGCACTTCTCAAATGAACGCGCTGCCACACTCGCGGCAGAGTTCAAAAAAACGGCGGTCGAGAAGGATCGCACTGAATTCTTCTCCGGGGCTGAATCGATCACTTATCGCCTTCCGCCGGAACGAGAAAGGGAAATCGATGGGGACGCGGAAAAATACGTCGGTGCCGAGCAACTTCGCCAAAGCATAGCCGGGCGCTTCGGGCACCTGATCGAGCCTGCGATTCGGCCGCTGGGATATGACTGGAAGATGGGCGTGGGGCTTGTGGGCGCGTTCGCCGCGCGCGAGGTCTTCGTCAGCACGATCGGAATTGTCTACAGTGTCGGCGACCCGGGGGAGGAAACCACCGATCTCGCCAAGGCGATGCGGGAGGATACATACACGGCCGGGCCGCGGGCGGGCAAGCCGGTGTGGAGCGTGCCGGTGGCGCTGAGTCTGCTGGTGTGGTTCGTGCTGGCGATGCAGTGCATGAGCACACTGGCGATCGTGCGGCGGGAGACGGGGGGATGGGGCTGGCCGATGTTCATGCTGGTTTACATGAACGCGCTGGCGTATGTGGTGTCGCTGGGGGTTTATCAGATCGCCAAATTGTTCGTGGCTTGAAGGCGGATGCGCTTCAACCGCCTACTCGGCGATGATCAGGCGGCAGTCGGCGTCTTCGATCATCTTGCGGTGATCGGCATTGATGCCGTTATCGGTGACCACCACATCGATTTCCTTCAGGTCGCAGAGGCGGGAGAGGGCTTGTTGGCCGAACTTGCTGGAATCGACGAGGAGGACGACTTCCTGGGATTGGCGCATCATCTGGCGCTCGGCGTTGACCAGGAGCATGTTCTGGTTGTAGAGCGAGCCGTTATGGATGCCGGCGACGCTGAAGAAGAGGGTCTTGGTGTGGATGGTGGCGATCATATTCTCGGCGACCGGGCCGAGAAGCACACCATATCGCGGGTACATCAGGCCGCCGGTGAGAATGAGCTCGACGTTTTCATCGTTGAGGAAAAGGTTGGCGATGGGGAGGGAATTGGTGACGAGCTGGAGGGGCTGGCCGAGGAGTTCCTGGGCGACGTAGAAGGTGGTGGTGCCGCCATCAATGAGGACGGTCTGACCGGGCTGAACGAGAGCGCGGGCGGCGCGGGCGATGGCATGCTTGGCATCGTTGCGGTAGCCCATGCGCTGATCGAAGGCGTAGGGGCGCGAGGGGGCGACGGTTTTATCGCCGAGCCAGACGACGCCGCCGTGGGTGCGTTTGACCAGGCCCTGCTGCTCCATGGATTCGAGATCGCGGCGGATGGTTGAAGCGGAAACGCCAAGCTCGGCCGACAGCGTCTCCACATCGGCCAGGCCGCGCTGGGAGATGATCTGGGTGAGTCGGGTGTGGCGTTCGATGACGATCATTTCTTGGGAGTTGTTAGTTGCTAGTTGTTAGTTGTTAGTGGTGGGAGGCTGTCGGCGGTTTGGTTAGTTTTGTTTGGTCAGGTCGGTTTTGATTCGGCTTCGGGAGTAGGCGACTTTCTGGGCGGGGGTCATGGATTTGAAGTCGGGGGTGCCGTCGGGTTTGGTGGGGATGTTCTTGGTGTTTGTCGTGGGTTTGGGGTTGGTGGATGGGGCAGCGGGGCTGTCGGGGTTGGG
>JBBRTW010000270.1:0-9477 GCA_038244055.1 Tepidisphaerales bacterium
AACCGCCGCCGCTCCGGCCGGCCTTCGCGCCGCCATTTCCGCAATCGCCGGAACAATTTCCCCAATCACCCGCGCTGCTGCCGAATCATTCTTCCGCGCCCGCCGTAGCGCCGCCGGAGGCGCAGGCGCTGCTCACCGCCACGCCCACATCGGTCGGCTCATCTGACTCGCCCCGTCCGCCCCTCGCTCACTTGGCAACCCCCGGCCTGCTCGATTACGACCGCACGCCCCCACCCCGCCCCGGCGGGCTGACCGCACTCTGCATCATCGCGATCATCGGCGCGTCCTTCGGCATGCTCGGCTGGATGCTCGAACTCTTCGTCGGCGTCCTCCCCGGCCGGCAGATGATCCCTCCCGTGCCCGCGCAGGTCAACCTCTCCATCATCGCTATCATCATCCACATTCTCCTGGTGATCGCCCTGTTCACCGGCGCGATCGCCGCGATGAAACTCAAACCCTGGGCACCCCGCCTCCTGCGCCTCTGGGCCTGGACCGAAATGGCCTATCAGATCGCGGCCGCCCTGCTCTGGTTCGGAGTCACCATCCCCAACTTCCTGCATCTGATGCGCTATCGAACCCCCGAGGAGGCCGAGCAAGTCCGAGCATTCATGACGCTCGGCTTCGCGATGCCGATCCTCACCCGCGCCCTCTTCGCCGGCGCACTGGCCATCGCTACGCTCCTGGTCCTCCGCCGCCCGCGCATCCGCGAAGCATTCGAACTTGCCCGCCAGCGGTAATGTAGAATATGAACCACGAAGGCGCGAAAGGCACGAAAAAAGACTGAGGGTGGAGAATGGAGGATGTCGGATAGCGGATGGAGGGTAACGAGCTGTCAATCGGGGAATTGATCGACGTAATCATCGTGCGCGGCCAAATTGACTGAGGGCGACGCAATTCTTTCCACCCCTCAACCCTCTATCCTCTCCTCTTCGTGCCCTCAGTGCCCTTCGTTGTTCAAATTCCTACCACGCCCCGATGGCCGTTCCGCTCCGCATGAACGCGATCCAGTTGATGTTCGCGACCGATGCACCGCCCGAGAACGTGATGTAGACATCGTGAACGCCCTTGGCATCCAGCACCGAGGCCGTCTTCGTCTGGTAGACGTTGACGCCGCCCGTGCTGGTCACGTTCATCGTTGAAATGACCGTCCCCTTGGGCGAATCGATGCGGATCGTGATCACGCCCTTGAACTTGATCCCCGAGGCCAGATTGATCGCCACCTGCTGCGCGCCGAGCTTGCCGAAATCCAGGCCTTTGAACATCAGCCAGTCCCCCGCATCCAGCGATCCCATCACCGCGCCATTTTTCGCCGCCCCGTACTGCACCGCATAATGCGTCGCCATGATCTCGGCGAAGGCGCTCTGCGTATCGAGATATCCGGCCGGGTTGGCCGTCGGAACCGGCGCGGGCGGTGGCGGCGGAGTCGGCGTGTAATTGCCCGGCCAGACGATGATCGAATCGAAATTCGCAACTTCCGACCCCGCGCCGGCCGTCTCCATCACCACCCGGATCACATGATTTCCGGCCGCCAGGCTCACGCCTTTGCCGGCGACATTCGCAAACGTGGTCCACGATTTCGTATCGGCAACGGTCAGCGTCCCTGTCTTATTCGACCCATCCACCTCGATATGGAATTTCCCCCCGCCGCCGAGAGATGCCACCCGCGCGCCCAGCGTATAAGTCCCGGCCGAGGCCATCGAAACCGTGTACTCCATCCACTCGCCCGCCTTGGTTCCAATCACCTCGCGCACGCTGCCGGCGAGATAAATATCGACACCGGTCCCGGGGCGGTAAGCGTTGTTGCCCAAATTGGCCGCGTCGAGGTCGTGATAGGAGATGCCCTCGCCGCCATTGTCGAAATTCTCGGCCTGAATGGTCGTCGGCCCGGTGAGCAGCGCCTTGACCGCCGAGCCGCCATAGGGGGTTTGCACCGGAACGGGAATTGGCGTGGGAGTCGGCGTGGGGATGGGCGTCGGTACGGGTGCCGGCGTTGGTGTTGGCGGGGGCGCAGGCGTTGGGATTGGCGATGTCGTCGTGCCGCTCTTTCGCTGATACGCCAGCGCGATCGCGGCCGCCACGTCCAGACGCTTGTAGGTCAGGTTGCTCGTGGCATCGAAGGTATTGACCCCGCTGTCCTTCATGATCTGCATGATCTGCTGCGGCGTGAACTTCGAATCCACCTGCTTGATCAGCACCGCCGTCGCCGCCACGTTGGGTGAAGCCCAGCTCGTTCCATCGGCCGCATTCGTGTAGATATTCTGCCCCGTCGTCACATCGTAATACGGAACGGTCACCTTCTCGCCCGGCGCAAGCAGATCGAGATTCGCGCCGCGCTGCGTGAACGAGCTGACCGCGCCGGCCGAGTTCACCGAGCCAACCGAAAAATCATATGAAGAGGCCCCATTCTTGGCCCCCACTGAAGCCCCGCCATTGCCCGATGGATGGGTGATAAACACCCCGGCCGCCCCGAGTTGGTCCATCGTCGTCTTATAGGATGTCGCCGTTTCACCCGCGAGGTGGAGCAATTCCACCGCCGCGATATTGTAGACCGTGCGATACTTGGCGACCCAGTCCAGCGCCGCCTGGGTTTGCGCCGGCGTGCTGGCGCGCAGGGCGATGATTTTCACGTCCGGCGCGACGCCCTGGAAATGATACCCCGCGTAGTCGTACGCATTGGCCGCGATCACGCCCGCCGTCGCGGTGCCGTGGGCATTGGTCGTCGTGAACGGATCGGCATCGTTATCCACAAAATCCCACCCCGCCTCGACCTTGTTCCCAGCGCCGAATGCCCCGCCCAGGGTCGGATGCTTGTAATCCACGCCGCTGTCGATCACTGCCACCGCGTAGCCCGCGCCGGTCAGGCTCGGGTATTTCGCCACCGCCTTATCGAGCCCGATCATCGTCGGCGCCCAGCCCCACGGCGCGGCCGCCATCATCGTCCGCCCCTCCAGCGCTTCGAGCGCCGCCGCGATGGAGCGCTTTGCGTGCGGCTCGATCGCGTGTCGAGACAACGACAGACCTGACCGTTGGTGCGAATCGGCGGGGTGACTCATCGTGCGGTCCACGGCTGGCCTCCGCTCCCCAGCGAAGGCGAACATTGATTGTTCAAAAGAACATTCTTCCTCGCCGCGTAAATACCCACCCAAAGGGGGACAAGTCAATCGCTGTTGAAAACTTCTCGCACCCTTCTCATCTTCATCTCACACAACGAAAGCGCGGGCGCGACTCCAGTCACGCCCGCGCGGAATGCTTCTATAATCCGCCTAATTCCATAGAATCAAGCCCGGCTCAAATGGCGTCGCCATATCGGCGTGCCCCGGCAGAATTCGAATCGCGAATCCATGCCGGCCGCTGCTCTGGCAATCGACCTTCCCGATGTACAGGTGCCGGCCGGGCGCGATTTGCCGGCTGTGATCCATCTTGAGCGTCTGGGCGTTGCCGATCGCGCCGCTGGCGCTGATCGGGCCCGCATAGAGCTGCACCATTACATCCGCCGGCTCGAGCTCGCCCAGGTCCAGCATCGTTTCCACCTGCATGTTCTGGCCGACCTTGAAGTGGCCATTGCCGCTGGTGTGGACGCCGACCACCTTGACCCCGCCCCATTTCGCCCGCAGGCGGTCCTTCACATGCGACAGCTCGATGGATTTCTTCAATCCCTCGGCCTTCATCATGTCGCCGCGCTTGGCCGCCGGCACATACAGCCGTTCGGCATACTCGCGCACCATGCGATTGGTGTTGAAGACCGGCGCGAGCTTGCGCAGGCAATGCTTCATCCGCTGAATCCACCCTCGGGGGATATTGTCCACCGTCCGCTGGTAGAAGAGGGGAACCACCTGCTTCTCCAGCAGGTCGTACAGCGCCACCGATTCGATCGTGTCCTGGTAATTTGAATCGGCGTACTCCTCGCCGTGGCCGATCGCCCAGCCGGTTTCCGGCGAGTAGCCTTCGACCCACCAGCCATCGAGCACCGACAGATTCAGCACGCCATTGGCGGCCGCCTTCATGCCGCTGGTGCCCGAAGCCTCGTAAGGCCGCCGCGGCGTGTTGAGCCACACATCCACGCCCTGCACCAGGTAGCGGGCCACGTTCATGTCATAATTCTCGACGAACACCATCCGCCGCCGCATCTGCGGATTAGCCCGCGCGAAATTCACGATCGTCTTGATCAATTCCTTGCCCTCGTGGTCGGCCGGGTGGGCCTTGCCCGCGAAGACGAACTGGATCGGCCGCTTGGTGTCTTCGATCAGATGCTTGAGCCGATCGACATCGCGGAGCAGCAGCGCCCCGCGCTTGTAGGTCGCGAACCGGCGCGCGAAACCGATCGTCAGCGCCTCTGGATCGAGCACCTCATCCGCCGCCTGCACTTCATCGTAGGAAGCGCCGCGCCGGGTAAGCTGGCCCTTGAGCGTCGTGCGAACCCACGCCACCAGGCGCTCGCGGCAGCGCTCGTGGGCGCGCCACAGTTCCTCATCGGGAATCTGCATGACGCCCTCCCATGCGCTCTGATCGGTTGGATCTTCCATCCACGCCGGCGGCAGGTAGCGATCGAGCAGATACTGCATGTCCGGGCTCAGCCACGACCGCGTGTGAATGCCATTGGTGACCGACTTGATCGGCACCTCATCCGGCGGAACCTGCGGCCAGATGTTGTGCCACATCTTCCGCGACACCTCGCCGTGCAGCTTCGATACGCCATTGAGCGTATCGGCCAGCCGGATTGCCAGAACCGCCATCGAGAACCCCTGCTTGCGATTGCCCACATCCTCGCGCCCCAGCGCCAGGAAGCCATCTTCATCCAGCTTGAGCGTGGGATAGTAATTGCGGAAATACTTGGTCATCAGCTCGGGGCTGAAGAAGTCGATGCCGGCCGGCACGGGCGTGTGCGTCGTGAAGACGCTGCTGCCCATGACGAGTTGCCGCGCTTCATCGAACGTCATCGTGCTTTCGCGGAGCAGAACGCGAATCCGCTCCAGCGCCAGGAAGGCCGCGTGCCCTTCGTTCATGTGGAAGACATTGGGCGTGACATTGAGCGCTTCCAGCGCCCGCACGCCGCCGATGCCGAGGACGATTTCCTGCCGAATGCGCATCTCGGTTCCGCCGCCGTAGAGCCGGCTGGTGATGTCGCGGTCGGCCGGGGCGTTTTCCTGGAGATTGGTATCCAGCAGATAGAGCGGAATGCGCCCCACGTTCACCCGCCACACCTGGCAGAAAACCGCGTTCTCCGGCATGTCCACGCGAACGTGGATGGGCGAGCCATCCGTATACCGCATCATCTCGATCGGCAGGTTATAGAAATCCTGTTCCGGGTACGCTTCCTGCTGCCAGCCATCGGCCGACAAGTACTGCTGGAAATATCCGTTGCGATAGAGCAAACCCATCGCGCAAAGCGGCAGCGCGATTTCGCTGGCGCTCTTAAGGTGATCGCCCGCCAGGATGCCCAGGCCGCCCGAATAGATCGGCAGCGACTCGTGCAGCCCGAACTCGGCCGAGAAATACGCGACCTTGAGATTGCTATCCGGATGCGTTTTGGCGAACCATCCCTGCTCATCGATATGAGCGCGGAACGATTCATGGACGCGCTGCAGATGCGCCAGGAACCCCTCATCCTTGGAGGCATGCACCAGTTTCGCTTGATCGATCGTGCCCAGCAGTTTGACCGGGTTGTGGTACACCGATTCCCACAGATCCCGATCCAGACGCCGGAACATCTCCACCCCATCCGGATGCCACATCCACCAGAAGTTTTTCGCCAGTTCCAGCAGCGGCTGGAGCGTCGCCGGCAGGTCGGGGAATACCTGAAAAGTTCGGATCGTGGGGGTTACGAAGTCGGCCATAATTAATTCCAGTCTCTCTGTGGGTCTTCTCGGGAGGTTGGGGTGCAGTCACCTTTACCAAAACTCCCAGATGCTACAATCTCTTCAACCGCGCCAAAGTGCGCTTATCGGCAAAATGGCATATCCCTCCGATTGGAATGTCGGATCGTCGGCGCTGCTACCTAACAAATTCCCCTAAGTCTTGGCCTCAATTCGCTTGACGTAGAACAGCGAATCGGTGGCCCTTTGCCCGATAAAGTGCAAACTGACCGGGTATTTCAGCTTACAGGCGTCGAAAAACCCAAACACACGCTCGCCATGCTTGAACTGCCGCTCGAGGTTGGCATTCACCTGATCTTCGAGCTCGGGCATGATGTATTGTTGCCGATCGTAATCCCAATTGGGGTCGATGCGCACCAGAAGATGCGCCTCCTCCCAGTCGATCGGATAGCCGTGAATGTACCCCTCCCCCGTATTAGGCGTATAGAACCAGAAACAGATGAAGCGGTCTTTCCAGACCGTACTGACGGCGTTATCCGCCCCCGTGATCAGCCGCGCGTGCGATGTGCGAATCGCCTGCCCCGCCAGGGGCCTGGCCACCCACACTTTGCGTTCTTTGCAATCGTACAGCCCCACATGCGGATACTTCCCGTTGTACGAGTCCGTACAAAACCGGGAGTTGACGCGCGGACCAGTCTCTTCGGGTTGTTGCTGTTGGCGTTTGCCAAAACCGAACATGGGCGGACCTTGAGCGCTGGCGGCGGTTGATTCCGGGCAACAGGATATGCCCTTTATCGGAAAACTCAACCGGGTCCATCGCCGAATTCGCATTGCGGGTTGCGGATCTCAGTACCGCGCCCCCGTATCTTCAATCCGCAATCCGCAATCGCCAATCCGCAATTCAAGCCTGCGGGTACGCTCCGCTCGCAGCCCAACTTCACTTCCCCAGCAACTTGAGCAGCACGAACAGAACCAGGAACATTCCAATCCCGCCCCCCGCGATCCAGGTCATGATAAACGCCCATCCGGCCGCGGCGACAGGAATAACGATAGATGCGGTAATCGGGTCCATGATAATTGTCCTTTCGCGTGGACAATCCGCAAAGGTCGGGCCATTGCTGAGCGCAGATGAAAAGAGGCCCCCGGATCGTTCCGGAGGCCTCGTTCAAATTTCAGTCCATCATGCGATCGCAATCAGCCAGCGAAGGCCGATTATTTCACCGTAATCATGTACGGCGACACCAGCATCACCGGCCGCTTATCCATCACTTCCATCAGATGAATCTGCTGAATCACCCGCGCCCGCAGCGAGGGGGGCAACGCCGACAAAGGTGAATCCACCGACAATTTGATCTGCGCCTTCCACGGCATTTTGGCGTCCACATCACTCCCGCCTCCGCCGCCGCTGAAAACATCCAGCAGAGAGCGGCTGCCCGGAATTAATTTAACATCATATTGCCCATCTTTGAGTTCGCCCTCGTTGGCGGCGTATTTGATCGCATCCGAAAGCCCACCGATCTCATCCACCAAGCCGAGTTCCTTGGCTTGCTTGGCCAGGAAAATCCGGCCGCGGGCGACCTGATCGATATCCTTGATCTTGTCCTTGCGGTTGGTCATCACCCGCTCGGTGAACTGCTCGTAGGTCGCCTTCATCCAGTTGGTGACCATCCGCTTCTGGCGGTCGTTCCATTCCTTGTCCATCGACCACATATCCGCGTTCTTGCCGCGCGAGATGGTTTCTGTGGTGATGCCCAGCTTCTCGAACAGGCCGTGCAGGACGAATTTCCCGCCGACCACGCCGATCGAACCGACGATCGCCGACTGATCCGCGAAGATCCGGTCCCCGGCCGATGCCAGGTAATATCCGCCCGAGGCCGCCATCGACCCGACCGAGATGATCACCGGCTTATCCTGCGCCGCCGCGTTGACCGCCTGCCACATCACTTCCGAGGCCGGCGCTGATCCGCCCGGCGAATCGATTCGCAGCACGATCGCCTTCACATTCGGATCGCGCGAGGCGATTCGGAACGCCTTGCGGATATTCTCCGAGCCCACCGTCCCGCCGCCGGTCAGAGGGTTCTCTTCCACTTCGCCATCGACGATTTCGCCCTCGGCGTGGATCAGCCCCACCGCCAGCTTTTCCGATACCGGCTGCTTCTTGCTCATCATCTGCAAAATCGCCATGGGATTGGAGAAATCGAGCTTCTCCCGCTGCGGCACCGCGTAATTCGGCAGGATGTTCACATCCCCGCCCAGTTCGCCCTTGAGAAGCTCGCGAAGCTCTTCCGGCGTCACCAGGTGATCGATCAACTTGCGATCCTTGGCCTGCTTGGCCGAGAGAAACACGTCATCGATGATCGCCTTGATCGACTGCTTCGAGACGTTCCGGCTCGTCGCCATCGTGTCGACGACCAGTTCGTACAGCGCATCGGCCAGGCGGCTCAGCTCGCCTTTTGACTCGGCCGACAGTTCCGTGCGCGTGTACTGCTCATCAGCGCCCTTGAACTCGCCAATCTGGATCATGTCCGCCTTGACGCCGAGCTTGTCGAACAGACCTTTCATGAACATCGGCTCGATCGACACGCCCTGGAACATCAGATCGCCGCCACTGAGCATGCAGATATCGGTGGCCCCGCTGGCCGCCAGATAGCTGGGCGTGGTGAAAGAATCGGCATAGACGAAAGTCCGCTTGCCCGCCTTCTGCAAATCATGGAACGCCTGGCGAATTTCCATCGCCTGGGCCATGTTAAAACTGCTGTTGGCGTTGAGCGTGACCAGCACCGCGCGGAGATTCTTGTCATCGCGCGCCTGATGCAGGCGATCGAGAAGGGCATGCACCGTCAGCAGGTTGAAATCCCCGAAGAGCGTGAATTCCGGGCTGCGCTCCAGCATCGGCTGGGTCAGGTCGAAATGCGCCACCTTGAGCAGCTTATCCACCGCCGACTGCTTGGCCTTGATCTTGGCCATCATTTCCTGCGGCGTGGGAAAGGCCTCATCCGGTTTGCCCGCCACGGTCTTGTCCGGCTTGACCGGCGTTTCCTTGATCGATGACTCGGCCACGATCCGCCCCGAGCGCGTATCGGCCGGTTTGATCGCCTGGACCGGTTTGGTGGTGGGCGTCGCTTTCGAAGGCGCGGTCGTCGGCGCATCCTTGGCGGCCACCGCCACCGAAACCAATGCAACCAGAATCGCGGGAATAAATCGGATCATGCAAACTCCTGGAGGGAATAGGTGCGGAATCATCCTAACTATAAATCGCCGGCAAACCGTTCTCAAACAAAATCGGCATTCCATCAATCTTCGATCAACTTGGACGACGTCTAGCCGCCAAAGGTTCGCCCACCGGTGCATCACCGATGCAGACGGGTCGACCGACTCCTGTTTAACGGCCCCGCACTCGAAAAGTTACAAATTGGCCAGGGACCATCTTCTGGACGCCCCGTTTGGAACCCCAACTGCAACCGTCATTCTGAGGGAGCTTCAGGCGACCGAAGAATCTGACCACACCGTATTGGCCCGCCCGTATGGCAAAATGGCCTCGACGGATAAGCCAGATTCTTCGGTCGTCTATACTCCCTCAGAATGACGGCACAGTCCCCTGCTGCCGTTTCGCCATCTGGCAATCGGCAATCCGCAATCCAAAATCCGCAATCCGCAATTGCCA
>JBBRTW010000271.1:0-9414 GCA_038244055.1 Tepidisphaerales bacterium
ATCCTCAAGGCCGGCGAAGCCCTGGCGGCGCTCGAAATCTGCGAGTCCCATCCGGCGCTGCAGGCGGTCATTACCTCGTCGCTTCTCCCGGGCGTCACCGGACTGGAATTCGTCGAAATGCTCCGCGGCAGCGGATTCAAACGGCCGATCATCGTCCTCAGCGCTGATGGCCAGCCCGAAACCGAGCAGTCCGCACTGGCGCGGGGCGCGACGGTCGTGCTGAACAAGCCGTACCTGTTTGGCGATCTCGTCGCCCGGCTCCGCGAGCACCTTCCGGCATGCGATCCGGAATCCGGCGAGCAGGGGCTGATGAGCGAGCATTGGACGAACATTCCGATGCGCCCCCTGATCGCTTCATTTCTCGACCATCTGAAAAAGCAGGTTGGGCTGTTGGCGGCCCTGCTCCACGAGTCGGAGAACCGGATCATTCTCGAAAAACTGTGCGTTGAGATGCGCGGTTCGGCGGGCGGGTATGGCTTCCCCTCGATCAGCGAAGCAGCGCAAAACTTTTACGACCAGGTGCTCGGCGACGCGCCGATGGCCGCCCTCGAGGCGCAAGCCGCCGAGCTGACGCGCTTGTGCCAGGCGGCTTGCCAGGCCGTGGACCGGCAAAATCAGAATCATTGAACCCCTACGTGGAACAAAGGAAACGACCATGACGGATACCACGATTGCAGCGCCGGCGGCGGCTACCGCCGCATCGAAGCCCGCCCCATCTGTTGCCGGCGGTGTTCGCCCGGGCAATGGCGCCTCCGTTTTCGTCGGCCGCCAGCCGATTTTTGACGCCCAGCGCAGCGTTGTGGGTTATGAATTGCTCTTTCGCTCGGGCGCTCAAAACGCGGCCAATCACAAAGACGCCAACCAGGCCACGCTCCGAACAATCGACAGCACCCTTAACGTCTTTGGCCTGCGCGAAATGGTCGGCAACAAGCTCGCCTTTGTGAACTTCACCCGCGACTTGGTTCTCAACCGGTCTTACGGCGTGCTGCCCAAGGACCAGACAGTCATCGAGTTGCTGGAGGACATGCAGATCGACGAAGCCCTGATCGAGGCCTGCCGGCAGATAAAGGACGCCGGATACTTCCTGGCGCTGGATGATTTTGTCTTTGCGCCGGAGTACCAGCCGCTGCTGGAGATCGCCGATCTGGTGAAACTCGATGTCATGAAATCCGACGTGGCCACCTGCAGCGCGGTCATCGACCGGCACCAGCGCCCCGGACTGAGCTTCGTGGCGGAAAAGGTCGAGACCTACGAGATGTTCGAGAAAATGAAGCGGATCGGCTGCCGCTACTTTCAGGGGTATTTCTTCTGCCGGCCGGAAGTGCTCAGCGCCAAACCCATCGATGGCGCCAAGCACCTGTACCTGAAGCTCATCAAGGACCTGGCCGCGACGCCGCTCGATCTGGCACAAGTCGAGGCCACGATCAAGGCCGATGTGTCGCTGACCATGAAGCTGTTGCGGTATCTGAACTCCGCCGCGGTTGGCCTCTCGCAGCCCATCAACTCCATCATGCAGGCGATGACCCTCCTGGGCGAGACGAAGCTCAAGCAATGGGGTTCGCTTGTGGCCGTGACCTGCCTCAGCCAGGACAAACCGATGGAACTCGCCCGCATCTGCCTGGCGCGGGCGCGCTTCTGCGAATTGCAGGCCGAGGCGCTCAAGTCCCACCGGAGCGAGCTCGACCTCTTCCTGCTGGGCCTGCTGTCGGCCCTGGAAGCGCTGGTCGACCGTCCCATGCCGGAAATTCTGAAGAACCTGGCGCTGGCACCGGAAATCAAGGTTGCTTTGATGGGCGGCAGCACGGCGCTGGGCAAACTGCTGCTGATCGTGACCGCCTGCGAACGGGGCGATTTCAAGCATGCCGCCCTGGCCGCCCGCATCCTCGGTCTGCCCGAAAGCCATATCTCCGAGAGCTACAAACAGGCGATGCGTTGGGCCGACGGCGTGATGGAAACCGCAGCTTGATCGAATCGAACTTCAATTCGGACACCCCGACAATCGCACGCGCCCTCTCCCCGCTTTAAGTTTTTCGATTTTCGTTTTCAATCATAGCGAACGCCTCCCGGGCCAACCTCCCCGCCAAGTCTCCGCGGGCAACAAACTCCTCGCCGTTCTCCGAGATCAAATACGCGCCCGCCCCCTCCCCTTCGACCATCTCCAAAGTATTGGCCACCAGATAATCCGCCCCACTGGCGAGTCGGCTGGCCCGGCCAATCTCGAGCAGGCGATTCTTTTCGATCCCCACTTCGAGTTTGAATTTGAAAAGGAGCCCGGCGTACTTCCACTGGTTGCGGAACAGATCGACCAGTTTCTCGGTCTGCTCGCCCAGGACGGCGATGAGGGAATGATTCGACTTCACCTTGCCGGCCTGCACATTCTTCATCACCCAATGCTCCAACCCCTCCCCTTCCTTGCCTGTGTCGCGCGAAATCACTTCGTACGTCGCCACTGGCCGGTAATCGGCGACAGCGGCGGTCATGAAGATGGCATCGTATTTCTGGCGGGCCATCAGGGCGGACAATGCGCCGCGCAGTTCGGCGTGCGATTTGAAAGGAGAGGCGTGGATGGGATGAGGTAGGCCGGCGTCGGCGGGATTGGCGACTCCATTTGTATCGGCGGGGTTGCATGCGCCAGTTCTATTTGCTGGGTTGCCTTCTCCACATTTTTCTGCTGCGTTACCAACTCCACTGGCAAGGGTACTTGCCAGTGCCACCCCCCTTACATGGGCTGCATTGCTGGTCAGCAAATCGACGTCACCCTTCTCGGCCAGGGCTTTGGCGATCGCGTAGCCCGTGTTGCCCGTGAAAATATTCCCCCAGTCGCGCACGCGATCGATCATCTCGCGGGTGTTCCCGGCCGTCACCAGAAATCGCGGGGTCTTTTGCATCATCGAATCCGCCATCAAAACATCGCTCGGGGTCAGGAGCCGGCCACCAGAAACGCCGCCGCGCCGACGGCCGATCCCAGGCTCCTGACCCTTACTCTTGGATCAGGAAAGGCGTCCAGTCCGGCAAACCAATCAACCATCGTAACCCATCTTTGCCCCCTACGCCCACTTCCACACCGCCACCCACGCCGCCGCATGCACCGCCACAATTCCCCAGAAGACCACCATATACCGCGTCTTCCTCCGCTTATGCCTGAAAACCGCCTGCCCCGCCAATCCGCCCGGCCAGCCGCAAAAAAACTCCATCCAGTGCAACCTGGCCTCCGGCGTGCGCCATCCGCCGTTGGCCGCCCGGCGCTTGTCCCAGCCATAGGCGATGAAGGTGATCAGGCTGGCCAGGGCGTAGCAGATGGCGGTGATTTTCCAGAGGGTGGGTGTCATCGGATGATCGCGATTCCTTTCGCAGTTCGCAGGTGGGATTTCAACGCAACGCTTCTCTTCCATCGGCTCAATTGCGGTTTTTCAATCCGCAATCCGCAATCCAAAATCCGCGATGGCCTGGCTTTCCGCTTGCAGCCAACCGACGCCGCCCTTAGATTCCCGTCCCAACATACGAGGAACTAATGAAAGCACCCTGGGTCACTTACCGGCCGGAAATTCGCGTACTCGATTGCACCATCCGCGATGGCGGGCTGTGCAACGATCACAAGTTCGGCGATGAACTGGTCAAGGCCGTCTACCTGACCTGCGTCGAATCGGGCGTCGACTACATGGAGATCGGCTACCGCGCCTCGCGCAGCCTCTTCAAGGCCGGCAAGGATGGGGATTGGCGGTTTTGCGAAGAGGATGCGGTGCGCCGGATCGTCGGTGAGAACAGCACCTCCCTCAAGCTCGCCGTGATGGCTGATGCGGGCAAATGCGACTGGCGCAACGACATCCAGTCCAGGGAAAAGAGCGTGATCGATCTCGTGCGCGTAGCCTTCTACGTTCATCAGGTCCCTGAGGCAATCGACATGATCAAGCATGCCAAGGAGCAGGGGTACGAGGTCTCGGCGAATCTGATGGCCGTCTCCACGGTTCAGGAGGCCGAGCTCGATCAGGCGCTGGATGCGCTGGCGCAATCACCGGCCGACATGGTCTGCGTCGTCGACTCCAACGGCGCGCTCTACGCCGAGCAGGTCGAGATCCTGGTGAAGAAGTATCTGGCCGCCGTGAAACAGTCGGGCAAGGAGGTGGGCGTCCACATGCACAACAACATTCAGCTCGCCTTCGCCAACACCATCGAAGGGATCATCCACGGCGCCAACCGCATCGATGCGACGATGTCGGGGCTGGGCCGTGGGGCGGGCAACTGCCCGATGGAACTGCTCCTGGGTTTCCTGCGCAATCCCAAGTTCAAAATCCGCCCGGTGCTCAAGCTTTTGCAGGAGCATTTTGTCCCCCTCCGCCAGCAGATGGAATGGGGACCTTCGGTCCCCTACAACATCACCGGCCAGCTCAACCAGCACCCTCGCGGCGCTATCGCCGCCCGCGCCGGCGCGGACAAGGACAATTACACCGATTTCTACGACAAGTGCGTCGCGGACGTCTGACCCTGTAGCTCGACATTCCGATGTCGAGTCTTCGCGCTGCGCCGCTGCGCATTTCGATGCACCCGCCCGCGCCGATGCAACATTATGGCGCAGCACCGGTAACTTTGTTGAGCGTTTGAGCATGCCCGCAAGAGTCTGGGTGGCCCGGAAAATCCGGATGCCACGCCATTCTCCGGGTAGCACTGGCAATGGTACTCCATTGCCAGTGGCGAGCGCCTACAAACGCCCATTTCAAAGGAGCCCAACCATGCCGCGCCTCTCAACCGGCCTCGTCGCCCTGATCCTCCTGACAAGCCTGACGCTCGCCCGCGCCGCCGACCCCGCGCCGGCGGCCCCCGCGGCCGCACCACCCGCCGCCGCAGTGCCCGACCCGCAGATCAAAGCGCTCAAGAAAGAATTCTCCGAGCTCACCCGCCAGCGCGATGAGCTTCGCCGCACGATCGAGATGAGCGAAGCCGTCGCCACGCTCCGCAAGGTGCGCGATGAAACGGCCAAAGAATACGCCGATGTGGAAAAGGCCGATGCGGGCGCGCTCGCGGCGCGAAAGGCGCAGAAAGAGGCGCTGGCCAATTACGACAGTGTTCTGGCCGCCAAACTTGCCGCAAGCAGCGCCCCGCTCATCAAGCAGCAGGGCGATCTCGAAGAGCAGCGCCAGGCCCTTCTTCTTCAGGATGCGATCATCGATCTGAAGATCAAGAGCACGCATTCGCCCATCCAGCGGGCCCTCGACAAGGACGCCGACCTGACCGCCCTCTACACCGCCTATCACGCGGTCGATCCGAAAGACAAACCCGCGCGCGATGCCGCCAAGCAGAAGTACGATGAGGCCCGCACCGCGAAACTGGCCGGCATTCCCGAGGCCAAGGCGCTGGAAGCCGAGCGCGCCAAGATCGATGCCGCGCTGGCCGACCTCGACAAGCAGGGCAAGGAAATCGCCGCCAAAATCCGCGCCGCCAAAGATGACCTCCGTAAGGGCGCGGATGCCGACATCAAGGCCGCCAGCGCCAAAATCGCCGCCGCCCAGAAGGCCTCGGATGACGCCCGCGATGGCGAAAAACTCAAGACCGCCCGCGCCGCCATGCAGGTGGCCGCCAAGACGCTCCGCGACAAGGTCAACGAGCTGCTGGCGGCCGATCCCAAGGGAAAAACGCTCGCGACCGACATCGACGCCAAAAGCGCGCAGATCACGGAGTTGCAGAAGAAGGCGAAGTAGATTCTCTCCAAAGTCGCAACTCGCGTATTCAAATTGCGTGTCATTCTGAGGGAGCTTCAGGCGACCGAAGAATCCTGGCTGTACGAATTGGACCGTTCGCAAGGCGTAATGGCCGCGACGGATCGGCTGGATTCTTCGGTCGTCTATACTCCCTCAGAATGACGGGGACGATCAGAATGACGGGGACGATCAGGATGACGGGGGCACCATCGGAATGTCGAGTGCCGTCGGAATGACGAGCGCCATCGGAATGACATGGGCGGCTCATTAAAATCAGGGCTGTACAAACCGCGCCGGTTTGCCGATTATCCTCACGCCTGAGCGATGCCCCCGGATCGTCCATTGCCCCTGAGGAAGCGCGGATGCCCCAGCACATTATCGGAGTCGACATTGGCGGAACGACGGTCAAGCTGGCCGTCGTCCGCGCCGGCGCGGCGACGGGCGAGCAAATCCTCCACACCTCAACCATCGACACGCGCCCCCAGGACCCCGGCGAGCAGACGGCGGCGCGGATCGGGCAGGCCGTGAAAATCCTAGCTGGCGCGGCCAAGGTCGAGCGCATCGATGGCGTCGGCGTCGGCTGCCCGGGGCTGGTGGATAACGTCCATCGCCTGATCGTCGTCTCGGCCAATCTCCCCGGCTTCAAGAACCTGCCATTGGGCGATCTGCTGGAAAAAGAGATCGGCGCGGCGGTGGCGCTTCAGAACGATGCCAACGCGGCGGCGCTGGGGGAATTTGAGTTTGGCCGGGCGGGGAAAGGGTGCAGGAACATGGTGCTGCTGACGCTCGGCACGGGTGTCGGCGGGGGCGTGATCTGCGATGGCAAGCTGCTGGTCGGCGCGGACAACGCGGCGGCCGAGCTTGGGCATGTCAAAGTCGAATTCGGCCCCGCCGCCTTCCCCTGCGGCTGTGGACACAAGGGATGCATCGAGGCCTACGCGGGGATGGGGGGCATCGCCCGCACCGCCCGCGCCGTGTTGGCCGATGCCCCTTCGACGACTTTGTCGCCCAACGAAATCACCACCAAGGTGATCACCCAATCCGCCGCCGCGGGCGATCGCTCGGCGTTGAAAATTCTCCATCGCACGGGCGAGTATCTTGGCCGGGCGATCGCGAGTTTTGTGGAGATTTTTAACCCGGAGAAAGTCATTCTGGCGGGCGGCGCATCGCGCGCTACGCCGTACCTTCTGCCCGGCATTCATCAGGCGATGGTCGAGAACTGCTCATTCGCCGCCACGCGCGATCGCGCCAAGGTGCAGGCGACGGCGATCCCGGATGATATCAATGTGCTCGGGGCGGCGGCGGTTTTCCTTCACCGTTGATGCGCTTTGAGTCATCGTCATATCAAAAGGCATCCGACGGGTCATTCTGAGAGAGCTTGAGGCGACCGAAGAATCTAGCTTTGACAGATCTGGCTGCTCGTGTTGGCGAACGAGCCACGACGCATCGGCAAGATCCTTCGGGTCGCCTAACTCCCCTCAGGATGACACGACTCAGGATGACACGACTCAGGATGACACGACTTGGAATGACTCAACTCGCGGCAGTGGTAGTCGGCCACGGGGTCAGGGCATCAACTGTACGCAATACAATTCGCGGGCATCGCGGAGATAGAGTTTTCCATCGGCGTAGGCGGGGATGCACCAGTTGGTGCCGGCGACCTGGACTCGGCCGAGTTCGCGGTATTGTTTGGGGTCGGCGGCCGCGAGGACGAGCTCGCCGTTGTCGGTGAGGATGAGCAGGTTGCCGCCCATGACCAGGATCCCGGCCCAGGCGCTGCCCGCGCCGCCGGCGAAGAAGCCATCCTTGGACCAATTCTGTTTCCCGGTGGCGATGTCGATGCAGATCAGGTTCTTGGCCGGGCCGACGCCATAGAGCGCGCCGCCTTCGGCGACGGGGCTGGCGAAGTTGATCATCGCTTCTTTGAGCAGCCAGGCCTTTTCCGCCTGGAAGGTGGAGACGACGGCGGCCCCGGCATCGCCGCGTTCGGGGGACCGGGTCACCTTCACGGCAAGAAGCCCGACCTGATGCGAGGCGACCAGGACCAGGTCGCCGGCGATGACAGGTGTCGTCACATGGCGCGCGAGTCTGGTTTTTACCGGGAAACTCCAGAGCAGTTTCCCATCGCTTCGGCCAATCCCGACCACCGCATCGGCCATGAAACAGACGACCTGCGGCGCGCCGGCGATGGTGGTCAGCACGGGCGCGGCGTAGCCGGGCATCATGGCCGGGGATTTCCAGATGACTTTGCCGGTCAGCTTGTCGAAACAAACGACGCCGCCCTTTCCATCCGCATCCTTACCCCCGACCTCTGCGATCAAATGATCGCCATCGATCAGCGGTGAGCCATTATAGCCATGGCGGCTGGCCCCCTCGGCCGTGCCCTTTTCGCCGATGAAGACCGCGCCGAAATCCTTGACGTAGTTGGTCCGCCAGATGACCTTGCCATCGGCCGCATTGAGACACTGGAGTTCGCCGCGGCAGGATTGGGCATAAACGCGCTGGCCATCGGAGCTGGGCGTGCAGCGCGGGCCGGGGGTGCTCTGGCTGTCTTTGTGGACTTCATCGAGGGGCGCGCTCCACTGCTCCTTGCCGGTGGCGGCATCAGCGCCATGCACGACTTCCTTGCCATCCTGATGATCGAGGTAGAAGACGCGCCCGCCGGCGACCACGGGCGAGGCCAGGCCGTTGCCCAGGGGCACATGCCAGAGCACCTTGGGCGAAGCGGGGAGTTTATCGGGGATGGCGACATTGGCCGGGACGTGAGCGGTGCGATCGGGGCCGCGCCACTGGCCCCAGTCTTCGGCCGAGGCGCGGAGGGTGGGGAGAGTGAGGAAGACAATGAGACAAGGGGACAATGAGACAGTAAGAATTGCTTTCAGGCGCGGGGTCATGGAGGGGAGGTTCACATGGAAGGGTGTGTGTGTCAATTGCGAGGGTGTAATGGGATCGATGAGCGGAAAGCGACTCAGCGGGCGATTCGACATTTTTCCTAGCCCTCTTTCCTCCGCGCGGGTACAACAAGGTCGTCGTACCAACCCGGAGGTTGCGTTCATGCACCGACGATTTGCCCTGCCCTGCTGCGTTTCCGCCCTCGCCATCCTCTCCATCTGTCCCCCTGCCCGCGCAGCCACCACTGTTTATTCCAACGATTTCGAGAATCCGGCCACGGTCGGCAAGGAATGGTCCACCGTCAACATTGAAGCAACACCCAAGAACAACCGGCATTTCCTCGGCCCGTTCACCACCGACAAGCTCACCTTCAAAGTGCAGGCTCTTCCGAAGCACAAGTACATCCGCATCTCGCTGAATCTCTACATCATGATGACCTGGGACGGCAACGGCGTGCTCAGTCCTAAGGGATCGAAGATTGGCCCGGATTATTGGCGCATGGGTGTCGAGGGCGGCGTGGAACTCGTCAACGCCACCTTCAGCAACCTCAATTTCGAAACCGCCAGTGTCTCCAAGGAAGCCCAGACCCAGAGCTATCCATCGGTCCTCCCCGGCGAGGTCTACCCCGCCCGCACCGGGGCGGCCGAGAGCAACGCGCTCGGTTTCGAGTGGGCGTTTGGCGATGGGGTTTCCCGGCCGGTCGATACGGTCTACAAGCTTTCCTTCATCATCCCGCACGAGGCCGGGGAGATTCAGTTCAACTTCCAGGGGGGCGAGGGGTTGCAGCCGGCCGATGATGAATGCTGGGGGCTGGATGATGTGAAATTGG
>JBBRTW010000272.1:0-9409 GCA_038244055.1 Tepidisphaerales bacterium
CATGAACCAGCGGAAAGCTCGACAAAGCCGCACCTCGTTATTCAATCCGCGTTCGAAAACCCGAATCGCTAAATGACCGTGCGCGATCCGTGAAGTTTGGGTGGCATGGGTAAGTGTACTCACTTACCCGTGTCTTCGATTCGCTACTCGCTGTTCATGCCGCGGACACGGGTAATGGAGTACCATTACCCATGCCACCCAGAAATGGCGCATCATCGCGCACGGCTATTTAGATGCCGGCTCGCGATCGTCTGTCATCTATTGCCGTCGAAGACCGTCGCGCGTCCAAAATTCCAAAAAATCATTCGAAACCCGACACCTCAATCACTTCGCAACATCCCGGCCGCCGGTCCACCCCACCGCATTCACCACCAGCTTCTGAAACTCCGGATCATCAAAATCCTTCTGCACGCCAAGCGATGTATAAAACACCCGCCCCCGCTCTCCCGTCTTGGCATCCCTGACCCACGCCGCCGGCTCATCATATTCCTTCGCCTTGATCCGCAACAAAAGCGTCGCATCCTCAGCCAGCTTCGGGTTCTTGTACCCCTTGCCATTGGTCGCAAACCCTTTCACACCCTTCATCACTGGATGCTCCTTCCCCTTCTCCTCCACCAGCACCTCGGCCGGCGCTTCTTTGCCATAATGATTATTGTATGACCCGCCCAGAATCTCATGATCGAACTCCAGCCACGTCTGGAAGGCATGGCTGGCGGTGCGAATCCCGACAATCCCGCCGCCGCGCTGGACGAACTTTTTCACTTTCGCCAGTTCCTCGGCCGACAGCGCCACCCGCCGCGTGAAAATCACCGCCACATCGGCCGATTCCAGTTGCTCCGACCCTGTCAGTGTCGTCCCCTTCTCCTCGACGATATTGATCGAGCACTGCGCCCCCAGTTTTTCCTCCAGCACTTTTTTCAGCTTTTCCAGCGATTCGTTGGAATCGTATTCCTTCGACCCGGAAAATATCGCGACCTTCAGCCCCGCCCCGGCCGGCTTTTCAGCGGCACTGGCCGGACCGCCGGCGGCCATCGCAACGATCGCCGCCAGCATCGCCCCGAACCCGATCGAGATGCTCAATCCGCGCATAGTCGCTCCCATCGCCAGAACGCAGCCCCTCGAATGTCCTGCATAACCTACCACAACCACTCCCTCCGCGTTACCGCGCCAGTTCAGGGTCAGGAGCCGGCCACCAGACCGCGCAAACCAGGCGAGCAACTTTTCCCCGCCTCCTGACCCTTTCCAGTTGATCCGGTAAAGAGTCGTTCCAACGCGGATTTAACCAATACGAACCGCCCCATATCCGTTTCCCGCTCGACTTTTCCCGGATTCACACGATTCAACGGTTGACTCCCCGGCCCCGGTCATGGACATTGGCCCATTCGCCGCTCGGCCGGGATGGCCGGCGGCCAAGCCTTTTGACCGTTTCACTGACCGAGCGCGGGGCCAACCGCCCCCAGGGCCGCATCATGGAAGAAATGACCGAAGTCGACTTCGAAGGAAAGAAATTCGTCTGGGATGGCCAGGCCTGGTGCGATGCCAAGACCTACATGGTTCCCCCCGATGACATCGTCAACAAGCTCAACGCCGTGCATCGCAAGGATGAGGTGACCCTTTCCCCCGGCCCGCGTGCCCGTGCTCCAAAGAAGACGGCCGCCCCGCGCGGCGAAGCGCCCAAGAAATTCGTCCCCATCAAGCCGAAAAAAGAAGTCGCCGAGCCTTCCGCGCGCACGGTGGAGAAACTCACGGCCTATGAAGGGGACAACGCTTTCTTGGCCGGCGATTATCCCGCAACCGTCTACTACGAAGAGCACCAATACCCCAGCATCGACGCGGCCGTTTCCGCCATCAAGGAAGTTCACGACCGCCTGCGCCTGAACATGCAGCGCGAGTGGGATGAGGAGAAGCGCGTGCCCCTCATGCGCAAACTTTTGCTCTCCAAATTCTCCCACCCCGAGCTCCGCGCCAAGCTGCTGGCCACCGATGATAAACATCTCTCCCACCAGGCGGCCGGCTCGGACCCCTTCTGGAACGCACCGGAAGGCAAAGGCGAGAATATGCTCGGCCGGCTCATCATGGAACTGCGGGCGATGATGAACAAGCAGTATCACCTGCTTTCGGATGATCAAATCGTCGAGCATTTGCGCGGATATCGCGAGGATAATCTGCTGGTGCCCGATCAGGCGCTGGCTTCGGCGAAGGGATGGAAGCGGGTGAGCGAGCTGCTTGATCTGTATAAGAATGAGTTGCCGAAGGATCTGCGGGCGGTGTTGGAGAAGCGACGGGATTCGGCCAAGGCGTTGTCGGGCGGGAAATAGGGCGAATTCGCAATGCTCAGCGCGAAACCGGTCATTGTCGTCCCTGCAACCGTCGGATTAGCCCAACTTCCGCAGTTCGCCCCCGAAAATAATTTTTCCCGCCCTCGAATCGGCGATTGCGGTTCATCGGCGCGGACGGCGCGCCGCAAACACGATGTAGTGAAGACAAAGTCGTTTCGCCGGGTGTGGTAATCTCGCCGGCCATGTATCTGCGACGCTGTTATCGAGCCAGGGACGGCAAACCGACGGAGCATCCGGCCATCCTACTGCACAAGTTGGGCATGACCCTGCCGCGCAGCTTGGAGGAGGTCAATTTGTAGTGAAGACTTTTTGAGAAAAACGCGACTGGCGCTATCGCCAGGGGTGATTGGACTCGCGAACTGCGGAAGTTGGGTTAGCCTTCTGCGGCGTCGCCTGGGTGTTGCTGCCATCCTTTTACACCAGCAGGTTCTGGCTGAGTGATGGCAAAGGCAGCAATAATGCGGCGCTCGCGGTCGCGCTATACCCCCAGCTTCTCCAACTCTTCCCGCGCCATCCGTAATTCGCGTTCTCCGTGCAAGCGCCGAACGGCGCGTTCCAATAATTCCCGCGCGCGCTCGGGTTGGTTCAGATACCGCGCGTAGATCAGGCCGACCATCAGCTCGACATGCTCGATTTGCGCGAAGTTCGGGAAATGCCGTAAAAACTGCTCGTAGGCATCGGCCGCCTGGGGGAAGAACTGCTGGCTGGCGAGTTGATTGGCGACATCGAGCTGCGCCTGGCGGGAGAGGACCTGGTCCGGGTCGATGGTCTTGAGTTCCATGAAGAGGATGGCCGCGTGGGGCATGTTGTGATGGGCGATCGCTTCATGCACCTGGGCGCGGAGTTCCTTGATTTTCTCCACCCGCGCCCAGTAATGCCGGGCCTGGCGAGGATCGCGATCGGCATCGCGCAGGGCGGCCGAACCGGCGATCGCCGCGCCGGGCCGACCCGCGCCGGCCGCGGGTCCGGCATTGGCGAAGGGGTCATACCCGGAAGCGACCAGCCGCTGATACTCCCGCCGCCGATTCCAGCGCCGCAATAGCGATAGAAAATCAAACGGATCGCGCGGCAGCAAGCGCGCGGACAGCAACGACAGGCAGACCGCGAACCCCAGCAGCCCGCCCCACGCATGCGCCATGTGGGCCACGCCGCTGCTGCCGGCCAGGCTCATGGCGATATCCAGCGTGACGAAAAACGAAATCAGATAAAGCGCGGGAACTTCCACCAGCCCATTGATCAACACGAGCACGAAGGCGACCGTCACATGCGACTTGGGAAACAGCACGAGGTACGCCCCGACGACCGCCATCACCGCCCCGCTCGCCCCGATCACCCGCGGCGAAGCCGCCGATGGCAGCACCACGCACCCCACCCCCGCGAACACTGCCCCCGCCAGGTACAGCGCCAAATACCCCACATGCCCCAATCGCTCGTTCACATTGTTGCCGAACAGGTAGAGCGCGACCATGTTGCCGATGAGATGGACCGAAAGCCAGGGTGTCGCCACGCCCCCCTGATGCAAAAACGCGTAAGTGAAAAAGTTCCACAGGTGCGGCTCGCGGGCCGAGAGCTCATAATGCTCGGCCAGGGTCGGATACTTCCACCCCCAGATCGACACGGCAACATTGGCCAGGATGATGATGTAGTTCATCCACGGCCGGGAGCGAAGGGGAATATCGGTGCGAACGGGGAAGAGCATGGGTCAATTTGTCAATCGTCAATTGTTCGTGGTCAATTGCTGATGGCAATTTCACATGGCATTTGATTCTACAACCCCTCGTCCAAAACGCGCCGGCTATTCGTGGAAACATCGCCAGATTGCCGGCCTGCGGCTTATGGGACGGCCCCGCCAGTCCATCAATGAACCATGGACAATGGACTCATCAAGCCGATTTCGCACCCGCCCGCCGATTGTGCTTGACCAGCCTGACCCGCTTGCCCCCATCGAGCCACTCCACCTCGTTCATGTAGGCTTCCATCAACAAAATCCCCCGGCCGGTCAGGCGCTCGAGGTTCCGGTCCACGGTTGGATCGGGCACCGTTCGCCGCTGAAAGCCGGCACCTTCATCCTCGACGATGAACTCGGCCGTCTGCGGGGTGATGGTCCATTCCACCTGCACCCGCTTGCTGCGATCCATTTTATTGCCGTGCTTGATGGCGTTGATGATCGCTTCTTCGAGGGCCAGCTTGATGGCGAACTGGCTGTCGTGGTCGAAGCCGCTGCGCTCGACATCCTCGCGGACCAGGCGCTGCACATCGCGGGCCGCCGCGTAGTCGGAAGAGATGATGACTTTTCTGCTCTTGACGCCGTTCATCGCCGGACCCGAGCCGTTGGAACCCATGCCGCTCGCCCCCATCCTGGTCAACACGCCGCTGGCCCCCCGACATCGGGCACGCGACTCCGTCGGCGTCCCGATTCCACAGACTCCAAAGCTCAGTTGAAACTCCCCAGCGCATCGACGCGGTTCTTCAAAATCTTGAAAAGCTTGTTGAGCTTCGTGATTTCGAAGACCTCCATGATGGCGGGCTTGATGTTGGCCAGGCGCAACTGGCCATTTTGCTGCTTGATGCGGTTGTTGACGTTGATCAGCATCCCCAGCGCGGCGGAGGACAGGTGATCGACGTTGGAAAAATCCAGCAGCAGCTTGGGACGGTCCCTGGTCTCGGCCAGCGCGATCAATTGCTGTCCGATCTCGACGATGTTGGCCTCATCGAGAATTTTGTTCTCGAGGAAGTCGACGATCTTGACGTCCTTCTGCTCTGAAACCGTAACTCGTTGCGTCGCGTCTGCCATGGCGCAAGTCCCACGAAAGTGGCCGCGGAAATCCGGTATCGGCCAGGCCCGTTGAGACGGCGCGCGGCGCAATACCTCATCCCGCAAAATCAGGCGGAAAATATACCGTCCTCCACAGTAAGACCGCCTGTAAAGGCTGTCAAGCAATCCTTGGGACAGCCCTGAAAAGGGCATCGACGCTTAAAGTCGCGCACGGGATAAGTGTGCGTGTTTCCGGTGCCTGGCGGAGGGCGAATAACCGCGCAAAACGCCTTTCCTTCGCTATTTTATCGGGCGTGGCACTTGGGGAGCCGAGGATATTGTTCCTGCCCAACGCTATAATCCTCAGCCAAGAGGAGTTCCCGTGACCTACAGAGGATACATCAAAAACGGTTCAGTGGTGCTGGATGAACCGGTGGATCTGCCCGAAGGCGCTGAGGTGACCGTCGATCTGACGCCCACCGAGCCGGCGGTCCCGCTGGCCGAACTTCTAAAGGATGTCATCGGCAAGGCGACCGGCCTGCCGCCCGATGGCTCGGCGCAAAAACGCCACTATCTTTACGGCCATCCCAAGTCCTGATATTTGCCATCTCCCCCACTTTCTCGCCCACCCCCTCTCACAATATTCCGACTTGTTATCGGTTATACTCTCGTATCGTCCATTCACTGCGGAGAAACTGCGCCTCCCTTCAACCTGATTCCACGCCCCAGAGAATACACCCCCAGAGCAAACACCCCCCGAGGTTACACCATGACCCTTCGAGCCATCGCGATCTTATCCACTTTAACCGCTTCCGCCGCACTCGCGGGCGGGCCTTCATTCCTCCCCATTTCCCCCTCGGTCATTCGTGAGATGGAGCAGGGCAAAGGCCAGTCCACGGCCGCCGGGCGAAATGAAGTGGCTCGCATCGAAGCCCTCAAGGAAAAAGCCCTCAGCGATGATGCCCAGGTTTCCACCGCCGCCCTCAAGGAGCTCAAAGGCCTCGGTGCCATCGCCCGGCCAACCTTCATCGCCGCGCTCCGCCAGGTGCTGGCCCGCGACCAGGCCGCGGTTGAAAAAGCCGTCGCCGGCATCGGCGATTCCAAGGAGGCCGCCGTCTATGAGGCCCAGATCGATGTCATCCGCAAAGAGGCCCGCGCCAATATCGAAAAGCTCTCCAAGGAAGATCACGACACCATCAAAAAGGCCCGCGAATACTACGACAAGCTCATCCCCATGACCGCCAAAATGAATGAAGCCTGGAGCCTCCGCCTGGCCATCGCCGAAGGCATGGGTCGCCGCCCCACGCTCATGGCTATGTGGCGCGAAGTCGCCCCGGCCGGCGATAAGCAGTTCACCATCGACAACGAAACCAAGCTCCGCCAGAAGGCCGCCAGCGCTGTCGGCGATTTCCTCGACCGCACCGCCGACCTCTCCTGGGGCAAGGCCCCCAAGGATGAATCCCTCCGCCCCGTCTGGTTCTACGGCATGGCCCGCAAGATCGAATCCTACAACAACGCCCTCTTCGATAAACTCCTCGACCCCGAGGAAGTGAAAAACTTCCAGATGGTCAACACCTACCGCGAAGCCATCGGCCTGATGCCCTACGAGGTCGATGCCCGCCTCGAGCAGGCCGCCCGCCGCCATTCCAAGTCGATGGTCGATCGCAACTTCTTCGCCCACGATTCCCCCGTCCCCAACAACGCCTCCCCCGGCGACCGCATCAAAAATGCCGGCTACACCGGCGGCGGCTGGGGCGAGAACATCGCCGCCGGACCCAGCGCCGGCGAACCCACCTTCTGGATGTGGTTCGATTCCCCCGGCCACCACAAAAACATGGCCGGCGGCTACAACGCCATGGGCGTCGGCCGCTGGCAGAACAAATTCACCCAGTCCTTCGCCGGCGGCCCCCGAGTCATGCTCATGACCGAAGATGAGAAGGCCAAGATCAAGATCGACGGCGAAATCGTAGCCCCGGACACCGGTAAGACCGAACCAACCAAGCGCAAAGGCGCGTAGGGCGGAGTGCTGAGTTAGCAATTCTCCAGTCGCGGAGCGACGACAAAAAGTAGCCCATGGCGTGAGCCATGGGAAAACCGGCGACCCTCAAAATCCCCTCCCCCGCCAAAGCCCGGGGCGGGCGAAAGATCGAATCCTCAATTGCTCCAAAGCCAGCGCGCGATACCATGCTTCGCCGCCCTCTCAAAACTTCCCGCCTTCTCCTCCCTGATTCCTTCGCGCCGATCTTCGCGCTCATCGCGTCCTTCGCGTTTAATTCGATTCTCCCAGCCCGAGCCGATCCCGATCCCCGCGCCCTCGCCGATCTCCGCGCCAAAGCCGCGGCCGCCGATGCCCCCGCCGCGATGGCCGCGATTCATTCACTCGCCGAAATGGCTGACCCCGCCCAACCCGGCCTGGCCGATCTCACGCGCGCACTGATGAACCGCGACGCCGCGCTCATCGACAAATGGGCCGCCGTCCTCGATCCCGCCAAAATCAAAGCCCTCGAAACCGAGCGCGCCGCCCTCCGCGAAAAAGCCCTCGCCAATCTGGGAAAACTCGACAAAGGCGAACCGCTCACCCTCGCCAAACAATATCACGCGAAACTTAAGGAACTCACCAACCGCATCAACATCGCCTTCGGCCAGCGCTGGCAGATCGTCGAAGCACTGCGCCGCCGCACCGACTGCGCCGCCCTCCTCGACAAGCTCGTTGAAAAGCACGATGAACCGGCCGACAAATCCCTCGCCGCCCGCGCCGAGCGCGCCCTTTCCATCGACCTGCCCGCCGCCCTGGCCATCCCCGAGCTGGGCGATGTCAGCGAGCCCCGCACCGACTCTCCCGAATACGCCCTCTGGCACTACCGCATCTGCCGCCGCATCGAGTCCTACAACAAGCTCCAGGCCGATGCCGCCAACAAGTGGGAATCCACCAGCGTTCGCCTGCTCAACGATTACCGCGAATCGCTCGGGCTGTTCCCTCTCGAGATCGACCCGCGTCTCTCCCTGGCCGCCCGCCTCCATTCCAAGGAGATGTGCGACCTCAAATATTTCAACCACGCCTCTCCCACGCCCGGCCAGGACGCCCCCGTCGATCGCATGAAAAACGCCGGCTACAACGCCGGCTGGCGCGAGAACATCGCCGCCAATGTCGCCGACCCCGAGCGCACTTTCTGGCTCTGGTTCAACAGCCCGGGACATCACATCGCCATGACCGCCCCCGAGGAAATCGCCATCGGCTGCGGCCGCTGGGATAACGCCTGGACCCACACCTTCGGCCACGGCCTGCGCCTGTCCCTCAAATCCCCCGCCGAGCGCGACCGCGCCCTGGCCGCCATCAACGCCCCCGGCGTCTACCTCAAGCCGCAGCCCGATGATGCCAAGCTCCCCCGCGTGATCACCACCCGAGTCGAAACCGACATTTTTATCATCGATCCGAAAACAGGCGAGAAAATTCCCTTGAACGGTAAATGATCCTTAATATTAAATACAATTAAACGCGAAGGCCGCGAAGAGAAAAGGACTTCGGCGCGAGGGGCCCATGGCCAGGAGTTGGAGCTCGATGCGGCACTGCAGGCGCTTCCGGCACTGCGGCGCATCGGTGTGGAACGGCACGAATCCCAGTGTCTTTTCGATGGTTTTCGCGGCAAATCGCTTCTATGTTGGGGAACGGCAGCCCGATGGCGGTCTTAGAAAACCAGCGTCGGGGCGAATCAAATCCTAAGATTGGCGATGATCCAGTGTTTTGCGGGCAGCTCTCGTCAGTTTATGATTCCCGCCATTCTTGGAGATTCGAATGGACGAACGAGGCGGGCGTCGATCACGGATAACTTGGCCGCTCATGGTTTCGGCCATGGCGATATGCGTTGGCATATTCGGCGGCGTCGTTGTTGTTAGAACCTTGACAGCGGCACGGTCAGACGGCTTGAATCCCGACGCCGGATGGCTGATTGTTGGAGCAATCTGCCTGGTAGGCTCGATCGCATGCAGCCTCATTTGCCTTCCGAAACACTTCGGCCAACGGGGTTTCGATTCACAGACTGAAGCTGAAAAGGTACAACAAATGTGGACAGGTCTGAGCCTTATCGTCATCGGATTCTTTGCCACGGGAATCAGTTTCGTTATGGCGGGCTCGCAGAATATTTTTTACATCTTTTTCGGCGCGATCGGGTTAGGAAGGGTGTGCCCATTTTTTCGGGTGGATAATATAATGGGGGTTTCCGGCATGGAGATGCCGGGTTTTGGAGGTTTGCCATGGATCGGCTGCTTCGGATGGATAAGGAACAGTACCTTCGTGAGATGCGGGCGGAGATCGAAC
>JBBRTW010000273.1:0-9393 GCA_038244055.1 Tepidisphaerales bacterium
ACTCCCGGCCGAGCAGACTGCGCGGAAAATCCACTGCTTTGGGATCACCCTGCGCCGCCAGGCGATCGATGATCGGCCCGCCGGGATACCCCAGGCCGAGCAGCGCCGCCACCTTGTCATACGCCTCGCCCACCGCATCATCGATGGTCGAGCCGATCAGACGAACATCGAGCCAGGATTGCAGGTGGTAGAGCGCGGTATGACCGCCGGAGCAGACCAGGCCGATGGCGGGGAAAGAAGGGTTCAGGGTTCGGGGTTCAGGGTTTAGTGAAGACGAGGATGGAGGATGGAGGATGGAAGATGGAGAAGAATCGCCCTGAGGGTTTTGCGCTGATGTCGCCGCTCCTTCTCGTTTCTCGCTTCTCGCTTCCAACTTCTGCCCTGAACCCTGAACCCCGAACCCTGAACCCTTCTCCAACATCACACTGTACATATGCGCATGCACATGATCGATCCCGATCAGCGGCTTGCCGAGTGCCCAGGCCAGGCCTTTGGCGGCCGTGACGCCGACGAGCAGGCTGCCGATCAACCCCGGCCGGTGTGCGATGGCGATCGCGTCGATATCCGCCAGCGCAATGCCCGCGGCCGAGAGCGATTCGCGAATGACGGGGAGAATATTCTCGATATGCGCGCGGGAGGCGATCTCCGGAACCACGCCCCGGTATTTGGCATGCAGCTCGATCTGCGATGCGACGACATTGGAGAGAACGACCCGCCCCTCTTCGACAATGGCCGAGCCGGTTTCATCGCAGGTGGATTCGATGGCGAGGATTCGCATTCTATTTAACCACGAAGGCACGAAGACACGAAGAATTCAATTCGCCACAGATAAGCACAGATGCGCACAGATGAATTGAATTGTCAGAGAAGAGAGAACAGTAGGAAATCGAAGCGGGCGACTGATAAGAACACAAAACCGAATCTTTCTTCAGTCTCTTTCTTTATCTGTGTTCATCTGTGTTGATCTGTGGCTAATTAATTTCTTCGTGTCTTCGCGCCTTCGTGGTTCAATTCTCTTATTTTGATGCGGGTTTCGTCGTCGGCCGCGTCGTTGGCCGCGTGACAGGTTTGGTCGTCGGCTGATTGACCGGCGCGGTGTCTTCGATCTTGGGCACCGCCGTCGCCGGGCGGGAGGGAACATTCTTCGGCGCATCCGGGCCGCCGGTGCGGGCGTTTTGCAGGACGACCATGCCGAGCATCGTATCGACCGCGCGCTGGAGCTGGATGTCGTTGGAGGCCGGCTGGGTGGTAGCGCCGGTGGTGGGTTTGGTGGTTCCGGGGCGCGGCACGGGCGGGAGGAAGCGCTCGTGCTGGTCGAGTTCCTGCATGATCTTCTTCTCCAGCTCGTCGTCGGCCGGCACCAGCACCTGCGGCTGAACGCCCCAGTCAGTGGCGTCTTTCTTGCGATGCACCAGGCGGCCGCTGGGGAGGTAGTAATACGCGACCGTCAGCTTCAACTCGCCCTGATTGCCATCGAGATTGATCAGCTCCTGCACGCTCCCCTTGCCGTAGCTGCGCTCGCCCATGACCAGGGCGCGCTGGTTGTCCATCAAACTGCCGGCCACGATCTCGCTGGCCGATGCGGAATGTTCGTTCACCAGCACCACCATCGGAAAATACGGCAGCGTCCCCGGGCCTGTCGCCGTCACAATATTCTCCGGCCGATTCCTCCCCTTGGTCGAAACGATCACGCCTTTATCGACGAAAAGATCGACGAGTTGGACGGCCTGATCCAGCCGCCCGCCGGGGTTGAAGCGCAGATCGAGGATCAGCCCCTTCATTCCATCGGCGATCATGCCTTTCCAGGTGTTGCCATCACCCGAGAGGGCAAATTTGATGCGCTCGACCGTATCGGGCGTGAACTGGGTGATGCGGATGTAGCCGATCTTGGGATTGGGGTAGACGTACCAGTCCCAGGTTGAATCCTGCTTGCGCTTGAAGCCCTTGACCGTAGGGACGACGATCTCCTCGCGGGTCATCGTCAGGGCCTGCTCCTCGCCGGTGGTGTGCTTGACGTAAAGCGTAACCGGGGTGTTGACCTTCCCCTTGATCTTCTTGGTCACATCCTGGATGGACAGGCCGGTGACGGATTCATCGTTGACCTTGAGGAGAATGTCGCCCGCGAAGATCCCGGCCTTGAACGCGGGGCTGCCTTCGATCGGTGTGATGATCTCGATCTGCCGGGTCTTCTCATCCTGGTTGAGCTGGATGCCCACGCCCTCGAACGAGCCATCGAGCATGCGGTCGAATTCCTGCTGTTTCTGCGGCGGAATGTACATCGAGAACGGGTCGAGCTGGCTGAACATCCCCTCCAGCGCCCCCTGCTCGAGCTTGGCATCATCCACCGATTCAACGTAGTTGTTGGCGATCTGGCGGTGGATATCGACCAGCCGGCGGACGAAAGCATAATCGCTCTCGCGCTGGGCCATGGTGCCGGGAAGAGAGAAGGCTAAGAGGGCGATCAGGAGGACACTGATCATCCAGGCCAATTTTTCGCGATTCATACAACGGCTCCAGGGGTGATGGGGGCCCGCACGACTGAAGGCCTATTCTAGCTTGGGGATGGGGCGGCGGAAAGCGCGTGGTGATTTCGTGCGAGGAAAATTCAGCGCGAAGATGCAAAGGTACGAAGGCGCAAAGAAGAGAAGGTGGGGTGGGCCGATGGAGTCGACTGGGGACGATGCTATTGAGTTAGACGTTGAGCGTGGGGCGTTGGACGTTGAGCGTTGAGCGTTGAGCGTTGAACGATTATCAGTTCCGGCGTTTGCGGTCCAAGAGCATCGCGCCCAGAAAAAGACCGATCGTCGCAATCGATCCCGGCTCGGGCGCGGGGGTGACGGTCATGTTGTCGGCGATAAAGATCGGCCCCCAGTTCTCGCCGGCGACGGGTGGAGTCAGGTAGTGGATGACGACATTGTCGAAGGGTTGGGCGCTGGAGTAACTGAGTGTGCCCACAGGCCAGGTCCCTGGGATTGGCGCCCGGCCGGTGTTGCTGCCGATCAGGCTGGTACCCATGTAGGCGCGGACCTGGAGGGTGGCCGAAGAGTCGCTGCCATACTCTTCAGGCGCGAATTGGATGGAGAAATCGGACATCGGCTCATCGAATGAGATGAGCAGGTCGGCCGCGTTAATACTGCTGGGATAAACGAAGCAACCCGTAAAGCCAATCGGCGTGATGGGAGATGAGGATGGGCTTTGAATCGAATACCCTGATGCAGTGCCCGAAAGGTGCATCGTCACACCATCTTCGGTGTAAGAGATGGGCAGCGGCGAGTACATCTGCGCGTTGTCGAAGGAGATCACCGCCGCGCGTGCGGCGAGCGGAAAGTAGACGACCAGCAGAATCACAGGAATGGCCGCGGGCATCTTCATGAAGCTCTCCAGTTGGCATTTCCCAATGTGCGGCCGCGATCGTGAAGGCAACATGAGACGCGCCGAATCGCGCGATGATCCTCATCCGCCGGGTGCGGAATGATCGCGCGGTTGAACGCGGATCAGACCGAGCGGTATGGCCTTCAGATGAGATCAATAACCACATTCTGGCGCGCGGGTTCGAGTCTGGTGCTGGCACTGGCGATCGCGGGGAATTGCCCGGCGCAAACGCCGGAATTGAAGCCTTTTTACATGGATTGGTCCAAGGCGGCCGAATCGGTCGTGAGCAATGCGCGCTTCCTCACCGGCCCGGCTGGCAAGGACGGGTTCGTGACCATGAAAGGCGAGAGAATGCTCGCGGGCAATGGGCAACGGTTTCGCATCTGGGGGATGAATTTAGCGGGGCCGGACTGCTTCCCCGACAAGGAGCAGGCCGGGGCGATCGCCGATGATTTTGCGCGAATGGGAATCAACTGCATCCGCTTTCATCACATGGATAATACCTGGGGCCGGAACCTGTTCGATTCCAAATCCGACAACACGCGCAAGCTCAACGAAGATTCGCTGGACCGGCTCGATTTCTTCATCGATCAGCTTCGCCAGCGCGGGATTTACGCCAACCTCAACTTGAATGTCTCGCGGCAATTCCGCTCTGGTGATGAAGTCCGCGATTACAAAATCCTCGGTTACGCGAAAGGCTCGACCTACTTCAATCCCCGCCTGGTCGAGTTGCAGCATGAACTGGCGCGGCAGTTTTTAACCCACAGAAACCCATACACCGGGCACGAATATCGCGCCGAGCCGGCCGTGGCTTGCGTGGAGATCGTCAACGAGAACTCGCTGACCGAGGCCTGGGTCTGGGGGCGATTGATCGGCAGCGATGCGGAGAAGGAGAAGAAGGATGCGACCTGGGGGCCGATTCCCGTTTCCTACGCCGAAGAATTGACGGATCAATACAACGCGTGGTTGAAGAAGACGGTTTCCAAGGAGGATCTGGAGACGATCCGAAAAGAGGCCGGTGTCGATCCGGGCAATGGCCGAGTGCCACGCCTTTCGCCCAAGGAATTCGCCAAGGCCTCCAAGGCGCGTTTCCAGAACGAAGCGCGGTTTCTGATGGAGACCGAAGTCCGCTTTTTCAGCGACTTCCGTAAGTTGCTCACGGAAGAGATCGGCATCAAGCAACTGGTCATCGGGTCGGCCGATCACAACGATTCAATTTCGGGCTATCCGCACATCCTGTCGAACATGAGCCTCGATGTCGTCGATGGCCACGGCTACTGGGAGCATCCGCGCACTTCGCCCGAGACCTGGATCAAGAACACGCCGATGGTGAACGATCCGCTGGACTCCACCTACACGCAGTTCGCGCGCACGCCGGTCGTCGGCCGGCCCTTCACCATCTCCGAAGTCAATCACCCCTTCCCCCACGAGTTCGCGGCCGAGGGCTTTCCGATCCTGACCGCCTACGCGCTCTTCGCGGATTGGGATGCGATTTACTGGTTCACCTATGGCAGCGGCCGAAACGGTGACCCGGCCAGCAAAGGCATTCGCGGACACTTCGATTTCAGCAACGATCCCGTCAAGATGACCAACCTGATGGCCTGCGCTGGGATGTGGTGGCGACAGGATATCGCGCGGGCGAAACAGACGGTGATCCGCTCCTACACGACTGAGCTGGTGATCGAATCCCTGCGCATGGAACGCTGGAAACAGAGGCCATTCTTCGACAAGGATTTTCCGCGCAGCGTGCCCTTGGAGCATGCAACCCGCTGGCAATGGGTGGAGAAAGAGATCAAGCCCGAGTATCCCCCGGCCGCCGATCTGGGAGCGATTATTGCCGATACGGGAGAGCTTAAGTGGCTCGGCGCGGATAAGAAACTCGGCGCAGTGACCATCGATACCGGCCGAAGCCAGGGGATCATCGGCTTCCTCGATCAAAAGCGATCGACCGGCCGGCTTGGATTTGAGGGAGGGTCGCGCTTCGGAAGCGTGCTCCTGACATCGCTGGATGATAAGGAAATCGGCCAATCGAAGCGCCTGCTCCTCTCGGCCACGGGAAAGGCAACCAACAGCGGCTTCGAATGGAAGGCGGATCATCAAACCGTCGCGAAGATGGGCAAAGGGCCGGTCCTGATCGAGCCAGTGGCCGGCACGCTGAAAGTGAAGTTGGCCGGAAGCTGGAAATGCCGAGCCCTGACAGCCGAGGGGCGCGTTGCGGGAGAAGTCGCCGTGAAAGAGTTGGGAGATGGCAATCTGGAGATTGGCCTGGGTGCGGCGACGACGTGGTACTTGCTGGAAATGAAGTGAAGCTGAATGGAGTCGCGCAGGAAGAGTCCGATCCCTTGCACAGATGTAAAAACGCCAGCGTACGGAAAGCTCTTCAGGGCAGACAAGAATGTCTACCCCACCGGATTACTTGAACAACCGCGGCGCAAAATCCCACAGGTTCAACTTCCACACCGGCCATTCGTGCGCCCCGGCCGTTTCCGTCCACATGCGCGTGACCTTCTTCTGCTCCAGAACCCCCGCAAATGCCTTGGCCGGCTCAAATCCCTTATCCGTTTTGCCACACGCGATGTAGAGCAGCTTGAGCTTGCCATTGAGCGCATCCGCCGCATCGAGATTCTTGGCGACGGCCTCGGGATACGGCTCGCGCATCGAGGCCGAGAAGCAGCCGATCCATGAGAACAGTTCCGGATGCGCCAGCCCGATCCGCAGCGATTGCCCTCCGCCCATGGAAAGCCCGGCCAGCGCGCGGTGTCCCGGATCAGCCAGCGTCGGGTAATTGGAATCGACGTACGGGATGAGCGTATCGAGAAGATCGGCATCGAACCCGCGCGAGGCTTTCATCTTGGCATCGCGGTCATCGGGAACTTTTTCGCCCGCCTTGATCGCAAAGCCCATGGGCATGACGACGATCATGGGCGTCATCTTGGCGGCGGGATCGGCGTAAAGATTATCGAGAATCGCGGCCGCGTTGCCTTTCTTGTTCCAACCCTGCTCATCATCGCCCACACCATGCAGGAGATAAAGGACAGGATATTTGACTGCCTTGTCGAAGCCCGGCGGCGTGTAGATCACGGCCGGGCGGTCGAAGCCGAGCGATTTGGAAGGGTAGGTGATCGGCTGGATTTTGCCGTGAGGGATGGCATCGCGCGCCTGGTCGAAATTGGCGGGAGGGCCGGCCAGCGCGGGGGTGACGAGGAGGAGGGCGATGAGGGGGGAGAGGAGGGATTTCATGGGAGTTTCTCGAGTTCAGGAGAGAGAGACGTTTCTAACATGGGCAAGATGCCCATGCTACTTGACGCCAACTGAAACCAGATGCGAAGCCGTGCGAATAATCAGCCGATTCCCGGCCACCGCCGGCGTCGCGTAACACATTTCATTCAGCGGCGAGCGGCCGAGGAGTTCGAATTGGTCCCCCGCCTTGAGGCAGATTACTTCGCCGGTCTTGCTGATGTTGTAGAGCTTGTCGCCGGCGATGATCGGGGAGGCGTAGAACTCGAGTCGGCCCTCCAGCGCGGGGATCTTCTGCTGCCAGACTTGCTGGCCGGTGGCGGTTTTGACGCAGGTGACGGTTGCGGCATCGGCCCAGAGGAACATCAGATCGCCCATGATCACCGGCGTGGGCACATAGGAATAGTCGTTGCCGGTGGGAAGCTTGTGGAGGAGTTTTGGGGCATTGGCGGGGGCGGCCGGATTGGGCTGAAGGACGATGCCGGCGCGGTTCTTGGCGCCTTCGCCGCAGGTGCCGGCGCAGATCGTATCCGTGGCGATCGGCGAGGCGACCGAGCGCAGTTTCAAGGCATCGGCGATGATCCAGTTCTGTTTGCCGGTCGCCAGGTCGATGTCGGAAATGCCGCTGGCGGTGGAGGTGAGGATGATCTGCGCCGGCCCGCCCTTGGGCTGGAAGATGCAGGGTGTGGAGGCGGCGGTGTTGCCGGGGGTGCGCGGGGTTTTCCACTTGGGCTTGCCGGTCCTGGCATCGAGCGCGACCAGCGATGCGGTCGGGCCATCCTGATCGTTGGGGACGATCAAGGTGCCTTCGAAAGTGATCGGTGAGCACCCGCCGCCATGCTGGCTCTTCCACGGCCCCATGTCGTAAGTCCACACCTGGTTGCCCGAGAAATCGAGGCAGTAGACCTTGTACGATTCGGGCGACATGAACGTGAAATAGACGCGCTCATCATCGGCCGTCGGCGAGGCCGAGGCGTAGGAGTTGTCCTTGTGCTGCCCGAAGGTATGGGAATCGTATTCCTTCTTCCAGAGGGTCTTTCCGGAATCGAGATCGACGCAGATGAGATAGCGCTTGGCGGTCTCCTTGTCGCCGCAGGTGAGAAAAATGCGGTTGCCGCTGATGACCGGGGAAGAGTGGCCGATGCCGGGGAGCTCGATCTTCCAGTTAAAGTCGGCCTCGGTGAACTTCGCCGGCGTATTGGCGGCCGGGGCGATCCCCGAGCCATTGGGCCCGCGGAAGCGGTTCCAGTCGGAAGAGGGCGGTGCGGCGAAAGTCGAGATGGCGGCGGTAAGATATGCGAGCGCGAAAAGGAGGGTGACGAGGCGATTCGATCGCGCATTTCGGCTGGTCGGGGTGGCCATGAATGGGGTCTCCAGAGGTGATTTGCAGTTTGCCCGCTTCTTCATACTCGCCAAGGAGGCGGGCGTTCGCAAGGGGTGAGGTTGAAACGGTGGGGCTGATTGAAGGTATGATCGCTGGTGTTCGGAAAGTTTTTTCAGGGCAGACAAGAATGTCTGCCCCACCGGGCAAGTCACTTCAGGAGACCTGCACATGTGGATGGGATCACGCCGGCAGTTACTTCGGGTTGGAGCGGGGGCGGTCGCGGCGGGGTTCGTGGCGCGCCGTGGCCAGTGGGCCAGCGCGTTTGTCCCGCCGGTCACCGAGGTCCCTCCCGGCCAGCGCCCGCCGCAGGATAAGACCGTCCAGATCCTCAACCCGCGCGATCGCGTGCCCCTCTGTTTCATCATCGATGATTCGACCTGCCTGGTGAACATGGGCGCGTTCTGCATGCCCCAGTTCAAGACGGCCTGGCCGACGAACCCGATCTATCGCAAGCCCTGGCAGAGCTGGCCGCGGGAAATTCCCGATTCCATGGTCCGCGAGTTCGGGGAGTTCTGCGCCGAGCAGGGCGTCCGCGGCAAATACAGCCTGGTGCCCTACCCGGCCTGCGTCGGCTGGCTCGATCGCGAATTGCCGGGCTGGTCCAAGCACGATCTCAATGAGAGCCTCAAGCTGGTGCGCGAACTGATGATGCCGAGCTGGGATATCACGCCGGAGATGATCACGCATACCCGCGTCATCGATATCAAGACCGGCCGGCCCATGGCGGAGATCAGCGCCGCGACCATGGAAAACTCCTACCCGCCCGAAAAGCAGAGCGTCGATGAGCTGGCGGCCTATATCGCTTACGCGCTGAACATCCTCAAGAATTGCGAGATTCCCTGCCAGGGCGTGACCACGCCCGGCGGTTTCGGCAACAAGTGCAAGTCGGAGCTATCGCAGGCGATGGGGCAGGCGCTGCGCGATGTGAATAACGTCGAAATCCCGCACTTCTTCAAATACATCGCCGATGGCGCGGAGAGCACGGTGCCGGTTGTGGAGCATGTGGAAGGGCTGGAGACGGATCATCCGAAGTTGACGGTGAGCGTGCCGGCCGGCACCGGCGACTGGTTTGGAAGCTGGGATGGCGATCAGCCGCCCATGCCGGAGAAGTACATCAACGAGGATGCGACGGCCGGTCGAATGGTGGAATTGATCGAGCGCGGCGACCCCGCGGTGATGTTCGGGCACTGGGCCGGCTTCTACTCCAACGGATCGAAGAAGGGTTTCGAGGCCTGCAAGAAGGTGATCACCACTGTGAACGGAAAATACCGCGAGAAGACGATCTGGATGAAGACCAGCGAGCTGGCGCGGTACTGGGCGGCCAAGGAACTCACCAAAATCGAGCGCGAGGCGAATCAGATTTCACTGACCGCGCCGTTCGCCTGCCCGAATTACACGAT
>JBBRTW010000274.1:0-9364 GCA_038244055.1 Tepidisphaerales bacterium
GCCCCTATGATCCAGAAGTCGTTATCCCCCCCCCCCCAGTGCCCCCCCCCCCCTCCAAAGCAGAACCGAATCCTCCACTACGACAAAAACGGCGGAGTACCGCCCAATCCTCCCGATATCTGCCCAAATGTGTCTTTGGATACCAAAGACCTGGCATCGCCCCGCAAGGCGCGCCGGCGCAAATCGAACAGTGAGTATGCCGACTATACCATTTGCCCCAGTCCAAATCGTTTGCTAACGTCAACCGGGTTAGCCGGGTCTTCTACCCTGTGACCCGTGATCGGCACTTGGATTGCATGTGCATTTATAATAGTTGCCCACCTGCGCCTATCTAAATCCGGGTGAGGCGGCCGATTCAGGGCATCGGAAATGTCCGATCCATGTTAGAATGTGAATCGTTTTACAGCGGAGTGACCTATGACATTGTCGAAGAACACGATCCATTGGAGCCTCGCCATCGGAATGGCGGGCGCGGCCCTGGCGATTGCCGGGTGCCACGAGAACGAGCGCGACGTCTACTATCGCCGCGAGCGCGTGGTCGCGCCGCGCGAAGTCGTCGTCGAGCGCCGCTACGAAGAGCCGCGCCCTTACTCCGATACCCCGCGCCCCTACGCCGATACCCCGCGCCCCTATACCGATGCGCCGCGCCCGGTGGTTGAAGAGGCCCCCATCGAGCCGGCCTACGAGCCCGCGCCGGCCGAGGCGGTCGTCGCTTACGAACCCGATCTCAATCCCCATGGCGAGTGGATCACCGTCCGCGAGTACGGCCGCTGCTGGGTCCCGCGCGGACGTCCGGCCGGCTGGCGTCCCTACACCGTCGGCCACTGGGTCAACACCAGCGATGGCTGGAGCTGGTACGCCGAGGGTGATGAAGCCGAGTGGGGCGTGGTGACCTATCACTACGGCCGCTGGCATGAAGAGCCCAGTCGCGGCTGGATCTGGGTTCCGGGCACCACCTGGGCCCCGGCCTGGGTTTCCTGGCGCGAAGGCGGCGGCTACAGCGGCTGGGCGCCTCTGGGCCCCCGCGTCGGCTATCGCCGCCAGATCGATGCGGTCTACGTCGACCGCTACGTCCCGGCCGAGCGCTACACGTTCGTCGAATCGCGCTACGTCGGCGAGCCGCGCATCCATTCCCATATCGTTCAGAACAACGTGACCATCGTCAACAAGACGACCAACATCACCAACATCACGGTCGTCAACAATCGCGTGGTCAATCGCGGCGTGACCGTTGAAACCGTCGAGCGCGCTTCGGGCAAGCGTTACGAGCAGACCCGCGTGACCGAAGTCAGCTCCGCGACCGAAGCTCGCCGCCTGCACGCCCAGGGTCAACCCGTTGCCTTCGTCCCCGATTCGGTGAAGAAGGCCGATGTGGGCTACCGCGAGCGCGTCGAGCGCCGCAATGAAGAGGCCGACAAGGCCGAGCACGATCGCGGCGCCCGCCGCGAGAAAGAGGCCGCCGCCGCCAAGCTCGCCGAACATGGACGGGTCGTCAACCGCAATGAGGCCGCCGTGGCCGCCGACAAGGCCGAGCACGATCGCGCCGTCCGCCGGGCGGAGGAGGAAGCCAAGGCGCAGAAGGATCGCGTCGGCCGCCGGGCCGCCGATGATACGGCCGCCAAAGCCGCCGAGCACGATCGCGTGGTCCGCCGCGAGCAGGAGCTCAAGGCCGCCGATCTCGCCAAGCAGCAGGAGCACGAGCGGGCCTTGAGGCGCGCCCAGGAAGATGCCGCCGCCAAGGCCGCCGCCGATAAAGCGGCCGCCGACAAGGCCAGGCTCAAGACTTCCGTGAAGACCCCGCCGGTCGTGGTCCCCGACACCGACAAGCAGGCCGCTCACGATCGGGCCGTCCGCCGGGCGGCTGAAGAAGCCGCCGCCGATAAAGCGGCCGCCGACAAGGCCAGGCTCAAGACCCCCGTGAAGACCCCGCCGGTCGTGGTGCCCGAGACCGATAAGCAGGCCGCTCACGATCGCGCCGTCCGCCGGGCGGCTGAAGAAGCCGCCGCCAAGGACGCCGCGGATAAAGCGGCCGCCGACAAGGCGAAGCCCAAGACCTCCGTGAAGACCCCGCCAGTGGATAAAGGTGCCGCCGTGATTACGGACAAGCAGGCCGAGCACGATCGCGCCGTCCGCCGGGCGGCGGAAGAAGCCGCCGCCAAGGCCGCCGCGGACAAAGCCGCCGCCGACAAAGCCGCGGGCGGCAAGGGCAAGGGCAAGGTGCCGGTGGATCCGAATGATCCCAACTACAAAGCGCCGAAATAAGCGGCGCTGGAATTGGTCGGGCATGGTCCCGCTCCTTTTGGTTGGTGTTTGAGAGTTAAGATTTCATCCGCGGCGGCCCCTTTCAAACGGGGCCGCCGCTTTGCATTGGATCGGCGCGGTCGGTTTTATTTTAGCCACCGGGCTTGCCCGGCGCGTCGGGTGGCGAGGCAACGGAGAACTCACCGCAGAGGCGCAGAGTTGTTCGTTGTCAGTTGAGAGGAGGTGGTGGATTCGGGATAGCGAGTGGGATGCGGGTAAGGGTGGATTCTTCGTGGGGCAGGGCGATGGTGGACATGGGGGCCTCCTATTCTGGCAGGCTCAATGGAGCGTTACTACTTTGAGCCCCGAGCGGCTGACATTGAGGTGTTTGGTGAGTCGCGCGGCAAGAGTTATCGCGCGACGACGCAAGCGACTTCGGGGGCGGCATTGCGAGGGAGGGTTGTGCGGTGGGGGATGCTGCGCGGCGGGGGACGTCGTTGGACGCGCTGGGCAAGCCCGAGCGGCTAACATTGGAGACTTCGGTGAGTCGCGCGGGGTCGGCGGCATTTCACTTTTGACATTTGCCATTTTACATTTGACATGAACCCCATCCCTTGCCCCCAACGTCCCCTCAAGGCATGATTCCCACTTGGCGGTTCGAACAAAAGTATTCTCGCTCCTGGAGGAAATATCCACATGAAAGACCTTCGCATCGGCATGATCGGTTACGGGTTCATGGGCCGGGCTCATTCCAATGGGTACAACCGGGTGAATAACTTTTTCGACCTCGAATACCGGCCGGTGCTCAAGGCCGTGGCGGCTCGGGATAAGGAGAAGGCGCAGGCGTTCGCTTCCAGGTGGGGGTATCAATCGGTCGAGACGGACTGGCGCAAGCTGGTCGAGCGCAAGGACATCGATGCGATCGATATCTGCACACCCAACAATCTGCACAAGGAGATCGCCCTGGCGTGCGCGGCGGCGGGGAAGATGATCCTTTGCGAGAAGCCGCTTTCGATGAATGGGCCGGAAGGCGAGGAGATGGTCGCGGCCGTCGAGAAGGCTGGGGTGGCGAACACGGTCTGGTACAACTACCGAAAAGTCCCGGCCGTTTCGCTGGCGAAAAAGCTGGTGGAAGAAGGCCGGCTGGGGAAGATTTTCCACTACCGCGCCAATTTCCTTCAGGATTGGACCATCAACGCCGACCTGCCCCAGGGCGGGGCGGCGCTGTGGCGGCTGGATGCGGCGGCGGCCGGGTCGGGCGTGACCGGCGATCTGCTGGCCCACTGCATCGATACGGCCATCTGGCTCAACGGCAACATCGATTCGGTGAACGCGACGACAGAAACCTTCATCAAGGAGCGCAAGCATCAACTCACGGGGAAGGTGGAGAAAGTCGGCATCGACGATGCCTCGATCTTCTTCTGCCGATTCCACAACGGTTCGCTGGGGCTGTTCGAATCGACCCGCTACGCCCGCGGGCACAAGGCGCTGTATACGTTCGAGATCAATGGCGAGAAGGCCAGCATCAAGTGGGATCTGCACGATCTGCATCGCCTGGAATACTTCGATTACAGGGATGAAGGGAAACTGCGGGCCTGGCGGAGCATCCACGTCACCGATGGCGGCGGCGATCACCCGTACATGGACAAATACTGGGTGCCGGGCTTGCAGATCGGTTACGAGCACTCCTTCGTGAATCACGTCGCGGACTTTCTGGAGGCGATCGCCAAGGGCGAGCCGTGCCCGCCGACGTTCAAGGATGCGCTGGAGACGCAGTATGTGTGCGATGCGGTGCTGGATTCGGCGAAGGTGGAGGGGGCGAAGAAACAGGTGAAGCACGCGTGAGCGCGACATTCATCAGGCCGATTTGGCGAACGATGGCACCTTCTCGACGCGCGTGGTGATTTCCACGCCGAGGACATCGAGAATGCGGGCCACGCGCTCGACGGTGATGCCGTAGTATTCGTTGCGCTCGTCGCGGGAAACCTGCGATTCATGCACGCCGATTTTTTCGGCCATTTCGCGCTGCGACAGCCCGAGCGCGATGCGCACGCCGATGAGCATCTGTCCGACGCCGTGGAGGTTTCGCAGTTCGTCGAACCGGCCTTTTTTCAGTTGCTGGTAGGTGTCGAGTTCCTCTTTGATCTGGTCGTACAGGACGCGGCTGGGGTCGAGGGCGCGTTTGATCTGCTCGGGGCGCAAGCCTTCGGCGGCGAGTTTCTTCTCCTGGGCTTTGAGGAGTTGGCGCATCTGCTCCAGGCGTTCGAGGGAGTCCTGATTTTCGTTTTCTGTGCGGATCATGTTCCACTTCTCATTCTGATTATACCCTTGGGTTTATGTGCGCGCGATTGTCGAAATGCGGATGGGAATGTCAGTTCATTTCCGAACTGGTCCACGATTCCGGTCCATTGGCCGACATGCGGAAAGAGTTCTACGCGGTATTTGTGCCACATCGGCAGTTGGCGCTTGGCGCTGGCGGCGGTTGCGTAACGGTCGGATGGGTCCCAGGTCCAGATCGCGTCAATCGCCCGAAGCCGGGATTCCAGTTCTCCGGAGTAAAGGAGGTTCGGGTCGCATGGAAAGTATCCATCGATGTCGTTGGGGTGCGGCTTACTCTCAACAAACGAGCCATCGATGAAGATGTCCCCGATTCCGCAGTGCCAGAGTTGTCCTGCCATGATGGCGAGGTTTTCGACGAGTTTCTGCCGCCATTGTGCATCCCAGGGGCTGCCGTCCAGCCAGCCCAATACCAGCGGAGATGTGAGCAATTCATTCAACGTGAGGGCGTAGACACCCGGCGGCAGGAGGCCCATCATTCAATGACGTTAGGAAAGTTAGACATATGTGTCAAGTAGTATTCGCCTGTTATCTCACCACGCTCACCGGCTGATTCGGCCGATCCGGGTGCGGCATCAGCCGTTGCCCGGCGCAGTCAGCGAGCAAATCGAGCTTCTCAAGAACGGTCTGGCCGATCAGCACCTCGTCACCGAGGACCAGGGCTTCTTCAACCGTGTCGCGCCCCTGCACTTCCCACAGGATCGGGTAAGTCACACCGACATCCTCGGTGCGGCCGTCGGCGTAGCGGGCCATGCGGCGCGTGCGCAGGCCGATGCCTAACTTGAGGGCGACGTGGACTGGGATGACGGACATGATGGCGCTGATGGCACCGGTATCGACCACGGCCGTGACGTCTATCGACCGGGGTTTCTTCCTGCCCTTTTTGGTGGCGGTGGTCGTATCGGCCAGATTGGTCAGTCGGATGTTTTCCCTGATCTCGCCCATGATGTTGATTGTAGCGTGGATTGCCGTCGAGAACCAAAACGGAGATGCGAAAGTTCAAAATGCCTGTCGGCGATGAGCGGAAAGGGTCGGGAGCCGGGGATCAATTGTCGGCGTATGAGGCGTTTCTGGCGGCCGGCTCCCGACCCTGACGTGCGAATCTCACCAGCGCAATCGTACCTCCGATCACTTTTTGCCCAGCATCCGATCCAGCGAATCGCTCGTCTGATGCACCAGCGCTTCGGGGTAGTGGATATAGGGGTGGAAGTATTCGAAGGTCAGGTAGCCTTTGTAGCCGGTGGTGTCGAGCGCCTGCATGACGGCGGGCCAGTCGGTGGTGCCATCGAGCAGCGGCCGGAACGTCTCCAGCGAATAATCCGTCCCTTTCTTGGTGTACTCCTTGAAATGCACGTTTTTAATGCGCTTGCCCAATATGTTGACCCAGTGCTCGGGGAACTGGAACATCATGATGTTTCCGGTGTCGAAGTGGACCTTCAGGCGCTCGCTGGCGAAGCTGTCGACGAAGGCCATCATCTCGCCGGGGGTCATCAGGTAGCCGTTGAAGAAGATGTTCTCGATGTTCATGGAGACGTTGAGCTTCTCGGCCTGGGGGAGGAGCTTGCCGATCGCGTCGCGGGCGCGCTGGTCGCAGATGTCGTTGGGGACCGGCTCGTGATCGGTGCGCCAGGGGATGTGGACCGCGCCGGGGACGACCAGGAGGTTCTCGACGCCGAGGTCGTGTGCGGCCTGGGTCATCAGCCCGGCCAGTTCGATGCCGCGGGCGCGCCTGGCCGGGTCGTTGCTGGAGAGCGGGTAGGGCCAGAAGAGGAAGGAGCAGAGGCCGGAGATCTGGATGCCGATGCGGTCGGCCATTTTGCGGATGGCGGCGTACTCTTTCGGGCCGGCCTTGGGGGAGAGGTCGTTGTCGAGATCGTAATTGAGCTCGATGCCGTCGAAGCCGGCGTTTTTGGCGAGGGTCATGCACTCCTGGAGGTTCATCCGCTGGGGATAGGGGAAGGCCCAGAGGTTGATCGACTTCTTCATGTCGTATTTGCGCGGGGAGGAGCGGCGCTCATCGGGCGCGGAGGCGGGGGTAGGAGAGTCGGGCGCGGGGGGCGAAGGGGGGGCGGCGGCGCTGGCGGGGGAAGGAGTGGCAATGGCCGCGCCGGCGGCCAGGAGGGCGCTGGACATGAGGTTGCGGCGGGAGAGGGAAGAACCGGCGGAAGGGTCGAAGGGCATGGCGGCTCCGGGGAAGAAGGATGTGGGACGGCGCTAATTTTACGAAGGGGGATGGCAGTCTCAAACAAGAAAGAACGATGAATGATGAATGATGGATGATGAGGAACCAGTCCGCTTCCGATGAACGATGGACAATTGACAATTGACAATGGACCACCAGATATCTATTGAATCCCCCGCCCCCACCTGCGAGAATAGCCCCACCCTTGAGGAAAGAACTTTTATGTCGCAATACTATCTCGCGGATGGGAACAATCGCCGTGGACCGTTTAATCCCGAGCAGCTTCCCGGGCAGGGATTGACGGCCGAGACGCTGGTCTGGCGCGAGGGGCTGCCGGACTGGGTTCGGGCGGATTCGATTCCGGAGCTTCGGGCGTTTCTGCCCGCGCCGCACGCGCAGCCGCAGTATGGCCAGCCGCAGCAGCAATACGGCCAGCCGCAACATCAACAGTACGCGCCGCAGCCGCAGCAGTACGGGCAGCCTCAGTACGGGCAGCCGCAGCAATATGGCCAGCCGCAGTACGGGCAGCCGGGGTATGGGCAGCCGGCGCAGCTTGGGTACAACAGTTATACGCCGGCCGATGGACCGGGGGCGGGCCTGGGGATTACCAGCATGGTGCTGGGGATCATCTCGCTGCTGCTCTTCTGTGTCTGGTACATCTCGGTGCCGCTGGCGATCCTGGCGGTGATCTTCGGCGCGGTGGCAGCCAAGAATCCGCGGGCCAAGGGCTTTGCGGTGACCGGGCTGGTGTGCGGGTTGATCACGATCGCCATCCTGATCATCCTCCTCATCATCGGCGCGAGTGTCCTGAGCAGTCTCCGCTGATCCCACCCCTCCTCCATGCCCGAGAGCCACCGCAAGCACCTTTCGCTGGTTCGCAGTGTCGTCATCAAGCTTGGCACGCAGCTTCTCACGGATAAGGAGCGCCGGCTGGATGATGGCTTTCTCCAATCCATCGCGGCCCAGGTGATGGCCCTGCGGGCGGGGGGAATCAATGTGACCATCGTCTCCTCCGGCGCGATCGGGGCGGGGTTGCGCGAGCTGGGATTGACGGCCCGGCCGAAGGACCTGGCGACCTTGCAGGCGGTGGCGGCGGTGGGGCAGCGCAAGCTGATGGATGCGTGGGCCACGGCGTTCGCGGTTCATAAGCTTCCCGTGGCGCAGATCCTCCTGACGCGCGAGGATATGGATCGGCGGGCGCGGTTCCTCAACCTCCGCAATACCATCCACGTTCTCCACGAGATGGGCGCGATCCCGATCATCAACGAGAACGATACGATTTCCACCGATGAGATCGTGCGCATCAGTTTCGGCGATAACGACATCCTGGCGGCGCTGGTGACGCATGTCTTGCGGGCGAACCTGCTGGTGTTGATGACGGTGGTGGATGGGCTGCTGGATGGGGAGGGCAAACCGGTGCGGCTGGTGGAATCGATCGAGGAGGCGCAGCAACTGGTGCGGCGCGAGAAGAGCGCCCTGGGCAAGGGGGGGATGGATTCCAAGCTGTCGGCCGCGCGGATGGTGACCGATGCGGGGGAGGCGATGATCGTGGCCGATGGGCGGATGAAGGATGTGCTGACGCGGGCGATCCTGGGGCAGGAGGTATTGGGGACGCTCTTCATTCCCGCGCCGATCAAGCGCAACTCGCGGGATCGCTGGATCGGCTCGGCGCGGCCGGTGGGAGCGATCGTGGTGGATGAGGGGGCGGTGCGGGCGCTGGTGGAGAAGGGCAAGTCGCTGTTGCCGGCCGGGATCGTTGCGGTAAAGGGGCAGTTTACCAAGGGGGATTTGGTGGGGGTTGAAGGGCCCGATGGAAAGGAGATCGCGCGCGGGCTGACCAATTACCCGGCCGAGATGATCGAGCAGGTGAAGGGGAAGAAGACGGCCGAAGTGCGGGCGCTATTGGGTGAGGCGGCGTACGATGAGGTCGTGCATCGGAATAATCTGGTGGTGGGGAGGGGGTAGGGTTGCGGGGTGGGGTTGGTGGAAAACTAAAAACTAAAAACTTAAGGCGGGGGGGTGGAGACAAAATGCCCCCCGATGAAAGGCACTGATCATTCGAGCGCCGCACCGGCGAGGGAGTTTTGCGCATTGGCTGCCACCGGCAAGGGACCGGTGTAGCCGCACATGTAGCTCGACATTCCGATGTCGAGGCCGGGGGATTGGGATGACCAGCCGCCCCGGCCGCTGACTCGACATCGGAATATCGAGCTAGTGCGTCCGAGAGTGTACCAGATCAGCGAGGTGAAAGTCCTCGTCGGGCAGGCGTTCTCCGGCCCGTAACTGAAGGTAACCGCGTGGCCGCGAGGCCGGGTGGAGAGCAACCGGAGGTGAATGACCGGTCCGAAACGCAAGTGAACTCGATTCGGCTGGATGATGCGGCGAGCCTGCTAGCAAATGGCGAAGCCCAGACCCGATGTTCCGGAGTGTCTCCGGGCGGCGGGAGGCCCGGCGCGTTGATGGGTAAGGATCGGCGCATGAATAGCGGTCGGGACTACCGGGGCACGGCGATGTAATTCCACTTGGGGAGAACTTTGTCGAAGAGCAGGGGCAGGTTGGCTTTGAAGTCGTTGGCGACCTGTCGGCCGGTTTCGTAGACGCGGC
>JBBRTW010000275.1:0-9302 GCA_038244055.1 Tepidisphaerales bacterium
GGCGGGTATTCGGGGACGTGACGGGGAAGGAGAAAAAAGTTGGAGGGGGTGGTGCGGGTTGGGAGGGTTATGCGGTTGAGGAAGGATTTCGAATGGCAAATGTCAAAAGGCAAAAGGGGATATGTGGCGCAAAGAACAGTAATCAGGGCGCCCTCCTGAATGGCATTCCCGGAAAGGCGAACCCAGTCGCGCACGGACAGTTCAGTCGAGGAAGGCGACGTTCCGCATCGCCCGACTTTGAGTTTCGGTGTTCATCTGCACCAGGTGCCAGCAGGGAAGAATGATTGTTTTGTGGTCGGCGTGCCGAATGGCTCCCCTGGCGAAGACGCTGGGATCGCGCACCATCCACCGCCAGCCTGAGGCTTCGCGCTGGTCGCTGGGGAGGGCGGCGTACTGCGCGGGCGTGAGGCCATTGGGGTACTTTCGGTTGACCCATACGGTCTGACCGCCGGTCCGGTAAACGAACTCACATCGATGCGGCTTGCCGCGCCCGCGACTGATCGGCTCGTTTCGCAGGATGAGCCTGGAATCGACCACCATTTGCGGGAGGGGCAGGAAGAACCACTCCCCCTGCCGGATGTAGGCATCCGTGTGCCGCTTGCCCAGGTCCTTTGACTTAATGTGCTTGCGGGATTGTTCGCGGCGAACGACCTCGGGCTTGAGCGCTTCCTTGGCGGTCGGCACGTTGCTGGCGGAGGAAGACTCGGGAACGGCGGCGACGAACCAGGCGCGCTCATCATGCCCACACAGGAACTTCGACTTGGTTACCTGGCGCGGGCCTTTGGGCTCCCGCACCATGAGCAGGAGGTGGCGGTCGGCCGGGCGAACGTCGATCACTTCGACGGTAACATCCGGACGGTAGCGGACGTCGAAGAACTCTCCCTTGCGATCGCGCTGGATGTCGATCGTAACCGGCGCGGCGGGGCGCATCCCGCGGTTGAACCAAAATGCCACCTGCCGGGCGGTTTGAGTCACTTTGACCCGCGCGCCCATCTTTTCGAAACGGGGAATGATACTGTCCATGATGGGTTACTCCTGATTCCGGCCCCCCGCATCAACGGGGAGTCGCATCGACGTTCTCTATCATCGAGAAACGTCTTCCAGGGCAACTTCTGACAGTGATATTAAGGAAATGTGGGAAGCCTTGCCGTCAAGAATCCCTGGGGCAAATGCGCCATGGGGACGCGCTCCGCAAGCGGAGCGGCTAAAATCGGAGAAATGGCGTTTATCCCGGCTTCGTCCCATTCTTCGCACAGAAGGCGCGGAGATACGGGTACGAGCGGAAGCGAATGTGCGGCTTGGCGGGCGTGCCGGTGAGGCTCGCGCCGCCCTTATGCTCGGCGCAGTGGGGAACCTGGACGGTGGTGCGCGTCGAGCGGGTTGAACTGACCCCATCGACGAGGTTGGCCGTCACCGCGGAGGAGGCGTTCATCATTTCGATGCTGACGGCCTCATCGCGCGTGGCCGGCGCGCCGCAGACACAGCACCCTTCGGGGAAGGCGAATGATTCGGGCAATGGCGAGGTGAACTGCGGCGTATCGGCGATCTTCGATTCATCGGTGGCCCAAAGCTCCCCGGCCGAACCTTCGAAGTAACGGAGGCAGCCGTCGCAGAGAACGCCCTCGTTGGAACCGGTGGAGATTCCGGAGATGGCGGCCCCGCAGCCGGGGCAGGCGCAAGTCCCCGCGCCACTGAAGGCCATGACCAGAAGAATGATCGCGACCACGCCCGGGATCAGCGCAATGCCGATGGTCACCGGCCCTTCGGCGATGGTGCGGAAGAGGAGATAGGAGAGCGCGGTGCAGGCGACAAAGCCGCCGAGGAAGGCGAAGGTGGTGGGCCAGGAGCGGAGGATTTTTGATTTGGATGGGGGCATGGGAGAGTCCGGTTAGAGAATCAGCGCGTCTCGCAATCGACAGCGAATACCTTTTGTGACAATGAAATTGAAGCCGCCGAGTCGGTCTTTGTCGAGTACCCGGAAGGCAAAATAGTCGAGCCCCTTCTTCAATCGGCGTGGAGCCGATTGGCCTGACTCCGCTAACGGGGTTTCATTGACGGCTCGTCAGGGCATCGCACCCACGCGGAAACCGTGGTTGAGATAAGGAAGGCGTGTATCCCGAGAGTCATTCTTCCCCCGACGCAACCGCGGCCCCGGGACGCGTTTGATCCGACTATTTCAGAATCAAGCCATGAAATCGATCGGGTCCGCCGCCCCGCTCACGCGCCGCCACATGCGCTTGAGCATTTCCTTGCGCTGTTGCTCCTGGCGGGCGGCGTGGTCTTCGGACCATTGGTCCTTGTGCTGGGATTGCTGGTCATCGTGGCTGGGGGCGTGTTCGTCCTTGGGGGCCTGCTGGACCTGGAGTTTGTCGATGGTCATTCCCTGGCCTTCGAGGACGTGCTTGAGCTGGTTGAGGCTGTGGCTGAGGAGCTGGGTGGCCTGGTCGTTGGAGGTCTGGAAGGTGGCGCTGATGGAGCCATCGCGGATTTCGATCCGCACCTGGAGCGCGCCGAGTTCGGGGGGATCGAGGCGGATCTGCATCGTGCCGCCATGGGGCATCAACTGGCCGCGGATTCCGGTGACGATTTTATCGTGATTGGCTTCGGCGAACTGGGTCTCCTGCGGTGCCGGCGGAGCGGGGGGCGGATCGAGTTTGGCGGCGGCGGTATTGACCGATGAGGGTTTAGCGCCGGTGGGATCGAGGGATGCGGCGGCGGAGGCTGGGTCGATGGCGGAGAGGGATTTATCGGCGGCGGCGCGGGCGGGATGATCGCCCGAGGCCGGGTCGATGGAGGCCAGCGCGGCGGCGGCGGTATCGAGCGCGGCCTGGGCGGCCTGCGCGACGGCGAGATCGTTGGCGCTGGGGGCGGCGGGCCTGGCGGACTTTTCGGACGCGGCGGCGGAAGGTCTGGGAGCAAGATCGGATTCAGCGCCGAGCGCGGCGACAATGGGCTTTTTCGCGGCCGAGCCGGCACCCGGTTTGGGGTCGGCGGAAGCGGGACCGGGATCGGCGGCGGAATCAGTTGCGGTGGCATTCGCATTATCGCCGGTTTTGGAAGCGCCGCCGGCAGCGCCTGCGAGCGCGGCCGAGGGATCGGAGGGGGTGTCGGCGCTGGCGGGGTTTGAGGGGTTCGAGGCGTTGGCAGAGTTTGACGGGTTCGAGGCGTTGGAAGAGTTTGAAGGGTTCGAGGCGTTGGCAGGGTTGGAGGGGTTCGAGGCGTTGGCAGGGTTGGAGGGGCTGGTGGAGTCCGTGCCGCCTCCATTGCCATCATCCGTGCCGGCCCCCTGCTTTTTCTTCCCGTTGTCGCGCGTGGGGTCTTTGGCGGGATCGACAAGACCCTGTGCGGCAGCATCGGCGGTTTCGTTGGCGGGATCTTTCGCGGGGTCCTTGGCGGGATCGGCCGCGGCGGTTTCGGCCGAGGATTGGGTTGGATCCCCCTGCTCGGCGGCCTGGGCATCGGCCGAGGGTTTTGAATTGGAGGAGGCGCTCGCAGCCGATTTTTCATTGTCGGGGGCATCCGACTTTTCGGCGTCATCCGGCTGGTCCGAATCGCGGGCTCTATTGCGCCGGGCGGTGTTGCGGGAGGGGGAGGATTTGCCGGACTTGGAGGCGGCCCGGGCGGCAGGTTTTTTGGAATCGGGCGCGGCGGCCGGTGCCTGTCTCTTGCGGACGTCATCGAGAAACTGCTGGAAGCGCTCGGCCGGCGGCGTCTGCGCGGTTTGATCGGAGGGGATGGAGCGTGAGACAGGCTCGGAGCGCGTGGGGACGTTGGCGGGCGGATTGAAGAGAAAGCTCTGGACGGGAGGCATGGGGGTTCCTCGATAATGGCCGGGCGTATGGATTACTTCGGCGATTATCGGGCTTGGACATTAGACCACTCGCTGTTTGAACTCCTCCGGGCAGGCCTTCCAAGTTGACTCGTAGGTTTCCCCCAACGGCACGCGGATGTACTTTTTTGCATCCAGAAACAGCGGCATGGCGGGCAAAGTGTCGCCGGCGGCGACAGGTTCCACATAGGCGGTTTTGAAGGTGCCGGCCGCGTAGGAGGCGAGCGTGAGTCGTTTGTCGGCAGGGAGCACGCCTGCGTTGAGCGCAGTGCAGATTCCGACGGTCCAGTTCTGGTGGAAGTGATGAAAGTAACCGGACGGCGCTCGAGTCCAATCATGGATGGGCATGGCGATCACCTCATGGTAAGAGCTTATTATACCCCATCCGCGTGGTACGTGGTTATAACCCTTCCCGGCGGCAAGCAGCCTGTCCCCCTTCCCTGCCCCGCCTATTGCCTGCTTCCGCCAGCCGACTGCCTACTGCCCACTTCCGACTGCCGACTGCCCACTACTTGATCGATGCCTGCGCCGGAGCGGGCGCGGTGGTGGGCGCGGGTTGGCGCATCTTGTCCATGACTCGGGTGATCTTGCCGACTTCCTCGCCGGCTTTGAATTCCTTCACGATCTTGGCGGCCGTGCGCGGTTCCATGGCGCGGAGGTACTGGGTCATCAGATCATCATCCATGGTCATGAAAATCGTCTTGACCTGCTTGGAGGGCATGGTGATGTAGAGGTTGAGCGTGTCCTGGAAGCCCTGCTCGGTGAGGGCCTTGTTCTGCTGGGCCTGGGCGGCGGTAAACTTGGTGCGGTCGGCTTCGAGCAGATCGCGGGCTTCCTTGAGCTTTTTCAGGTCGGTGTCAATTCCGTTCTGAATCGATTTCAGATTCTGCTCGCGCCGATCGAGGATGGCCATCTGCGAATCGAAGGTACGCTGCATGAACTCGACCTGTTCGCCGGCCGGCCGGCCGACGACCTTGGAGAGCATATTTTCCAAAGCGAGCGTGGGCTGGGTGGTTGGATCGCGCTCGATGGGCTGGGTGGTGGCAACGGGCTGGGTGGCGGGGTGCATCACCAGTTCGCGGATGGTCTTGATCTTCGCATCATCGAGCTTGCCGGTTTTGTAGAGGTACGCGATGCCGCCGACGGCCAACAGGAAGTTGAGCGCGAGCGTGGCGGAGAGAACGGTGAGGAGGCGTTTCACGGGGAATTCCAATCATTATTCATCGAGGCGCGCGAGTTCGGCTTTGACCTGTTCGTAACCGAGCTGCATGCCGACTTCATCGAGCTGGGCGAGTTCTTTGCGGCTCAAATCTTCCTTCCAGCGCTGCTCCTGCTTTTCTCGCAGTTTTTCCAGAACTTTGAATTGGCGGGCGGCCTCGGCCAATGCCAGGCGCGCGACATCGGCCTCTTTTTTCCGCTCGGTTAGCACCTGCACCAATTCGGTGCCCTTGCGCTGCATGCCCATCAAGAATCGGCGATGGGCGGAGATGAAGGTAACATCCAGCCGGCCGACCAGCCGATTGCGGCGCACATCATCGTTGGTCTCCAGCAGCATGCGGTTGAGTTCCTGGATCTGATCCTGCACCGCCTGGCAGCGGGCCTGGGCAGCCGAGAAATCGCGCAGACGCTGGTTCTCCACCGACTTGCGGTGCTTGAGAACGGCCTGGAGCTTGAAGCGAAACTGCGCCATGGGTCATTTATCTATCGGAGAATTATCGCGCGGGACTCTTGCCGCGCGGCTGGGCCTGGGCAGTGCGAAGGGCTTTTTCCGTCTGGTCGATCCAGGCAACCAGATCGGCAAGCTGCTTGCGGGTCTGGTCGTAATCGGAAGGCGAGCGCGAATCCTGCTGGAGGAACTGGAGAATTCTGTCGCGGGATTTGATGGCGGTATCGAACTCGATATTGCCTTCGACATAGGCGCGGATGTTCACCAGATCTTCGATCTCGGCGTAGAGGGCGAGGTTGCGGAGGACTTTGCGGGTCTGGGCGGATTGATCGGCATCGGTAACGTCGCCGCGCACGCGGCTGATGCTCTGGAGCATGTCGATGGCGGGGAAATGGCCTTTGTTGGCCAGGGCGCGATTGAGCCAGAGGTGGCCATCGGTGATGCCTTTGACGGCATCAGGAATCGGCTCGTTGAAGTCATCGCCTTCGACCAGCACGGTGTAGAAGCCGGTGATGGAGCCTTTTTCGTTCTTGCCGGCGCGCTCGAGAATTTCGGGAAGCAGCGCGAAGACGCTGGGGGGGAAGCCCTTGGTGGCCGGGGGCTCGCGGGCGGCCAGGCCGATCTGGCGCTGGGCCTGGCACATGCGGGTGATGGAATCGACCATGAGCATGACATCGCGCCCCTGGTCCCGGAAATATTCGGAAACGGCGCAGGCGACCTTGGCGGCGCGAACGCGCAGCAGCGGCGGCTCATCACCGGTGGATACGATGACGATCGAGCGCTTGCGGCCTTCTTCGCCGAGGCTGTTCTCGAGGAATTCCTGCACTTCCCGGCCGCGCTCGCCGATCAGGGCCACGACCGAGACATCGGCGCTGGTGTACTTGGAGATGCAGGACATCAGGGTCGATTTGCCGACGCCCGGGCCGGAGAAAATGCCCATGCGCTGGCCGAGGCCGCAGGTATGGAGGCCGTCGATGGCGCGAATGCCGGTGGAGATGGGCTCGCGGATGTTGGTGCGGGTCATCGCGGCGATGGCCTTCTGATCGATGCGGCGCGATTCGGAACGAATGAGCGGCGGGCCGCCATCGATGGGGTTGCCGAAACCGTTGATCACTCTTCCCAGCATTTGCTCCGAACACCATACACGCGGGGCGGTGGAGACATTCTCGATGCGATCGCCCCGAGCCACGCCCGAGACGGGGGAAAGGGGCATGAGGAGGGTTTTATCGCTGGCGAAGCCGATGACCTCGGACATCGAAGAGCGGCCGCCGAAACTGTGGATGCGGCAGAGCGAGCCGATGGGCAGCGCGAGCTCGCCGGCCTCGATGGTCAATCCGCTAATGCCGAGAACCTGGCCGACGATGCGGAAGGGCATCGCCCCGCCGACGGCGTCGATCTGGGCATCGAGCATTCCGGCCGGCATTTAAGATCCCTCCTCGGGCGCGGGGATGAGCTCCTCGGCGATGCGATCGAGCTGCAGTTGAAGATCGCCATCGATCTGCCCGCCGCCGGAGAAGACCCGGCAGCCGCCGGGCGCGAGCGTGCCATCGGCGATGAGGTCCAGGTGGTCGAATTTAGGCCACTTGGCGCTGATGCGAGGCAGCACTTCGGCCAGCATCGATTTCTGCGATGGATGAACCGCGATGCGCACATCGACACTGCTGACGACCAGGCGGAGGGCATCATCCACATTGGCGAGAAGCACCTGAGGATCGAGCGTGCCGAGTCGGCGGGTGACTTTGCCGGCGATGGCGATGGCGAGATCGACCACGGCCTGCTTGCCTTCGACTTCGAGCAGCAGGCGCGATTGATTGATCTCCTGCGCGGCCAGGGTGAGCGCGGCGATCACGCTGGCCAGCTCCTGGCGATGTTCGTGGAGAGCCTGATCGGTGCCGATTCTCCTGCCCTCTTCGAGGCCTTTTAACAGGCCTGCCTTCTGGCCTTCGACCAGCGCTTCGGCATGCGCCCGGCGCTTCAAATCCTCGGCCTCCTGCTGGGCCTCGATCAGCAGGCGCTCCGCCCGCATGCGCGCGGAGGTCAAAATCGCGCGAGCTTGCTTCTCGATGTCCGGCATGGAGAAGGCGCCGAGTTGGGAGGCGATCGGGTTTTCGGCTTTGATTACTGCCATTGGGAGTTGCAAGTTACTGGTTGCTAGTTGTTAGTTGCTAGTGCGTCCTCGATTGGGCGACACCGACTGGTGCAGGCCCCGCACGATCTTTCCCACTTCATCGGCGACGGCCAGGATCGGATCGATTTGTTCTTGGGAAACGTAGGAGAGCCTTTGCGCAATCATTACTTGGGTTTCCATTTCCTGTAACGAACCGAGCGAAATTCGAAGATGATGGCAAAATTCATTTCCCACGCCTCTTCCCTGCCCCTCTGCAATATTGGAGGGAACAGAGACCGCAGCGCGTTTGACCTGCCCGGTAAGGCCGTAGATCTCGTCGCGTGGAAAGCTCTTTGTCAGATCGTAAAGTGACACCACCATGTCCATTGCCCGCTGCCACGCCATCAAATCTTTGTAAGTCTTCACAGCCATAGCGATCTCACGGTAACGACAAACTGTCTCGCATGCGTTTTTAACAACTAGCAACTAACAACTAGCAACTAACAACTCATCAGACAACCATTTCCTTCTCGCCGCCGCGGCCCGCGATGATGATCTCGCCGGCATCTTCCAGCCTGCGGACGATATCGACGATCTTCTGCTGGGCCGATTCGACATCGCTGACCCGCACAGGGCCCATGTACTGCATGTCTTCGGCGATAAGCTGGGCGGCGCGTTCGGACATGTTCTTGAATATCTTCTGCCGGAGTTCTTCGCTGGCGGTCTTGAGAGCCAGGGCGAGCTCTTCGTTGTCGACTTCCTTGAGGACGGATTGAATGCCCTTGTCGTTCACCAGCAGGATGTCTTCGAAAACGAACATCAGGCGGCGAATCTGCTCGACCAGATCGGGATCCTCGGCCTCCAGGCCTTCCATGATCCCCTTCTCCGTGGAGCGGTCGGCCAGGTTCAAAATCTCGGCCACGGTCTCGACGCCGCCGGCCTTTTCGAAGGTCTGCGAGACGATATCCGAGAGGCGATGCTCCAGCCCGCGCTCGACTTCCTTGATGACTTCGGGGTTGGTCTGCTCCATGTTCGCAACCCGCTTCACCACTTCCACCTGTTTCTGGCTGGGAAGCCCCACCAGGATTTCCGAGGCCTTCTGGCTGGGCAGGTGCGCCAGGATCAGCGCGATCGTCTGCGGATGCTCATCCTGGATGAAAGTGAGCAGGTTTTCCGATTCGGCCTTTTGCAGGAAGGAAAACGGCGTGGTCTGCACCTGCTGGGTCACCTGCTTGATGACCCGCTCGGCCTCTTTTTCGGGGAGGGTTTTCTGGAGAAGCTGGCGGGCGTATTCGAGGCCGCCCTCGGTCAGGTACGAGTTGGCCAGCGCCTGGTTGTAGAATTCGCCGAAAACGTTCTGGCGGGTCGCGATGGAGATTTCGCCGAGAGAGGCGATCTCACGGCTGACTTCCTCCACGCTTTCGGGCGGAAGCCGCTTGAGAATCTCGGCCGCCTCATCCTGGCTGAGTGTCAATAGAAGCACGGCCGCTTTACGAACACCGCTGAGTTCACCACTGGCCATAACGGGCACCTGGAACAGATCGATACGTCACTCGGGAACGGGGAGGGAAGGAAATTTGAAATTTGAAGTTAGAAGCGAGCAGCGGAAAGAACGATCAAAGGGTTCAGGGTTCAGGGTTCAGGGAATTCAACGCGAAACTCGCAACTCGCAACTCGCAACTCACAACTCACAACTCACA
>JBBRTW010000276.1:0-9296 GCA_038244055.1 Tepidisphaerales bacterium
CCCCAACCGCCCCCCTTCGCGAAACCCTGCTCAAACTCTGCCGCCGCGAGGACCTCACCCGCGAAGAGGCGCGCCAGGCCTTCGCCCACATCATGTCCGGCGAGGCCACCGACGCCCAGATCGGCGGCCTGCTCATCGGCCTGGCCGCCAAAGGCACCACCGTCGAAGAACTCGTCGGCGCAGCCACCGTCATGCGCGAAAAGGCGATACCGATTCCGTGCGAGGGAGATCAGAAGTTAGAAGATAGAAGCGAGAAGCGAGGAGGTCCGTTGTCAGTTGTCCGTGGTCCGTTGTCCGTGGTCAGTGGCCCGTCATCAGTTGTCAGCGGTCCGTCATCAGTTGAATCGCCCAGCGGCGCTCCGGCAACGGACAACGGACCACGGACAACGGACAACGGACAATTGACAATGGACAATGGGCCATTGACCAACAACGGACAATTGACAATGGACAATGGACCATTGACCACCCGCAACTCCTCCGTCATCATCGACACCTGCGGCACCGGCGGCGACGTCCGCGGAACCTTCAACATCTCCACCGCCGCCGCACTGATCATCGCCGCCGCCGGCGTTCGCGTCGTCAAGCACGGCAATCGCTCGGCCTCTTCCAAATCCGGCTCCGCCGATGTGCTCGAAGCCCTGGGCGTCAAGCTCGATCTCCCGCCCGAGCGCCTCAAGATCTGCCTCGACCAGACCGGCATCTGCTTCGCCTTCGCCCGCTATCATCACCCGGCCATGAAATTCGTCGCCGCGGCCCGCACTTCCCTGGGCATCCCCACGATCTTCAACCTCCTCGGCCCCCTCACCAACCCCGCCCGGGCGCGGCACCAACTGCTCGGCGTCTTCGCGCCGGAACTCACCGACCGCATGGCCACCGTCCTGCGCGAACTGGGCTCCGAGCGCGCCTGGGTCGTCAACGCCCACGATGGCCTCGATGAGCTTTCGACCATCGGCCCCACCCGCATCAGCGAACTGCGCAACGGCGCGATTCACACCTGGACCCTCGACCCCGCCGCGCTGGGCCTGTCCTACGCCCGCCTGTCCGATTTGCAGGTCAGCAGCGTCGAACAGGCCGCCGGAATGCTGCGCTTCGTTCTCGCCGGTGAAAAAGGCCCCTTGCGCGATATCGCCCTGCTCAACGCCGCCGCCGGCCTGGTTATCGCCGAGCGCGCGGCCGATTTGAATGAAGGTCTCGTGTTGGCGGGCGATGCAATCGATTCAGGCCGCGGCCGAAAAACACTGGAATCGCTCATCGAAGCATCGCAACAATAGCTAACGTCGTCTACTTCGACGCCAGCACCGGTGCATCCGGCACGATCGGCTGCCACACCACTTCGCCCACATCGCCCAGCTTCAGCACCGGCCGAATTGCGTACACCCTGCCATCCTTGGTGGAGGCGAAGATGGTCCCCTCCTTGTCGCGGGCATTGGTCGCGAAGGCGACGAAATCCCGCCGCTTGTTCGTGAACTTCGGCTCGCCGGTGACTTTATCCACTGCCGCGATCACATTGTCCGAGCGCTGGAAGTAGGCGAATTTCTCATCCTCGGCAAGGAACTTGACCATGTCGCGCACCACCCATTTGGGCTCGCGAACGGCCGGGCCCTGGAGCTTGTCGATGGCGACCATGCCCAGGGCGGTGACCGGCAGGTAGACCGTGGTGAGGGAAACTTCCGCGGTGTCGCGGAGGCTTGAGCCGGCAAAGTAGCTCCACTTGACCCGGCCCTGGGCTTTATCGAGACAGTAAAACTTTGAATCGGTCGATGGAACGTAGACGCCATTCTCATCCGCCCGGAGGTCCGCCTGCACCGGCCCATAAGTCTTGAACGTAGTCCCCGTGGAAGTGGCCCAGATGCCCTCGCGGGTATCGGCGTTGATCGCGTAAACCTCCCCATCCTCATAGCCGACATAACAAACGCCCCCCCAGACGGCCGGCGCGGAATTGATCGGCGCGCCGTGCGTGCTCATCAGCTCCCACACCTCACGAACCGGCTTGTAATCCCCCGGCAGCGTCTCGGCCGCCACCATCCGGCCGGCGCCGGGCGTATCCACACCAAAGAAAACGCGGCTGCCCGTCGGCGAGCCGACCGCCTCCGTGCGCAGCGAAGAGTGCGTGGCGAAGGAGCGCTCCTTGGCCTTGCCATCGCGGCGGTAAATCTCCAGCGTGGAGTTGGTGGGGAAAACGATCCGGTCCTTCAAGACCACCGGCTGATGCGGCTTGATGGGAGAGTTATCGATCTTGTCGGAAAAGCGAATCCGTCCGCTTCCTTTGTTGAGGACGTAGACCATGTGCTTCTTCGTATAGACGAAGACCATGTCCTCCATCGCATAGAGGCGATCGACCTCATCGTCCTTCAATTCCAGGTCCGCGCCCCATTCGCGCTTGAAACTTTGCGAATTCAGCGGCTCGGGCATCGCCACCGGCTCCGCTTCTTTCGTCGCGCAGCCCCCGATCGCGCTCGCCGCCAGAACCAGACCACTCATCAGAAGGTGTTTAATCACGGGTGCTCCTCGAAAATCAACGCCGCCGCAATGCAATGGGCGGAGAAGGTCCGAAGAATAGCATTGACGGGCCTTTACCGTCAAACTGCGGGCAGGCATGAGACAATGCGGGGAATTGCGGATTGTCGATTTCCGATTGCGGATTGAGGCTTGGCGTTGCCACCGTCAATCCGCAATCCGCAATCGAAAATCCGCAATTCCTACCCCCTACGGCCACTTCGGCAGCGTCACCTTCGTGCTGGTCACGAACATCTTGTTCCACTTGAGCGAATAGAGTTCCTCCAGCCCCACCGTCGTCGTATGTCCATCGACAAAACAAACGTTGATCGCCTTGCCATGCCGGGGAATGCAAACGCGCTGCATGCTGTTGGCCGGGCTCGAACCGCTGACGCTCCAGTCCGTGGGCGGCGCATCGGTCTCCCGCGGCCAGGCATCCACCCATGAGCTGTCGCACCAGAGCGGAACCTCCGAAGCGCCGACCCCCGAATCGATGGCGCTGATCGGATTGCGCCAGAACATTTTGGCATTGGAGACCGGATTGGGGAAATAAGAGCCGCCCCAGAATGCCCCGCCGGGGTTGTCGGTGCCATCCGACCAGAGCATGTACATCCAGCCGTTGATCGCATAGCTGCCCGAGTGATCGTTGATAAACCCGCCGCTCGTGGGCCCCCAGGCCTTGTAAGTGCTGCCCCACCCACCGGATGGTTCATTCGCATCGGGGCAGAGCCGCACCGCGCCGTTGTCGCCATGGTAGGGCTTGATCACGGTCATCCAGAACAAGTCATAAGTCTGTCCGTATGGAAAGCCCTTGTTCTTGAAGGATGTCAGATACGTCTGGTAGGCCAGCCCAAGCTGCCGCAGATTTGACGCGCACTGAATCGTCCGCGCCTGCCGTCGCGCCTTGTTGAGCGAGGGCAGGAGGATGGCGATCAGGAGCGCGATAATGCCGATCACCACGAGCAATTCAACCAGGGTGAAAGCGCGCGGACCGGGAGTCGTTCGGTGTTTTGTTTTTTTTGCCATAAGCACTGCGGTGATGTGGAAATTATAATATATCGAAGCAAATCCGAAACGGAATAGAAAAATCCGCTAAGTTGCAGATCGCAAAATTCGCCGCCCTTCACGCCCTTCCCAGTCGCAAAAGTCGTGAAGATGCCCCGCGAATCGGTTACCATCACCCGCCATGCAGGGATTGATTGCCGTCGCCGAGGAGGCCCCGTCGCTCGAAGTTCGGGATGCGGCCGGGGGGCTGCTGCGCTTTACGCTCGACAAAGAAGTGATGATCGTCGGCCGCAGCGCTGAAGCCGAAATCCGCCTCGATCACGGCATGGTCTCCCGCCAGCATGCCCAGTTTATCCGTGACCCCTCGGGCCGGCTCTCCGTAAAAGACCTCGGCAGCCGCAACGGCACCACCGTCAATGGCGTGCCCGTCCAGGAGCGCACGATCGGCCCGGGCGACCGCATCGTCGTCGGCCCCTTCGCCATGACCGTCCATTTCCCCCCCGCCGAGCACCCGCTCCACCAAACCACGCGCATCCCCGTCTCGGACCTGCTCGGCGGACGCATCAGCACCTTCGGCGAGATGTCCCTGCCGCGCGTCAGCGCCGCCCACCTGACCACGCTCAGCGATTTCAGCCAGGAGCTGCTGTCGATCCCCGAGCCGAAAAAACGCCTCGAAGCCATCTGCAAGCTCATGACCGGCAGCCAGTTCCAGGGCAACTGGGCCGTCGTCGTCCGCCTCCCCGAAAACGCCACCGGCGATGAACACGAAATCCTCTGCCAGTCCCATCCCAAAAACCCCGCCCAGCACACCGCCGAGCCTTACCTCTCCCGCAGCGTCCTCCGCGCCATCCGCGAAAAACGCGAGGCCGTCCTGGCCGGCAACACCGGCGGCATGCCCACCGATGTGCAGATGAGCATCGCCTCCAACGTCGTGCCCATCGCCAACCTCGCCTGCCCGCTCACGCGCGGCACGGACTATTTCGACCTCATCTACGTCTCCCTGCCGCCCCAGTTCGGAACCGGTGAGTGGCTCGCCCTCGCCTCGCTCGCCGCCCGCCAGTTCCTGCAGGCCGAGAGCGCCTGGGCCGCGCGCTTGCAGGCCGAATCCCACGCCGTCATGTCCCAGGATTTGATGCGGGCGCGGAAAATCCAGATGCGCCTGGTCCCCGAAAATCCGGAAATCGCCGGCCTCGATGTGGCCATCGGCTTCGTCCCCTGCCGCGGCGTCGGTGGCGACTACGTCGATGTCGTGCCCATGGTCGATGGCCGGACCCTCCTGGCCGTCGCCGATGTCTGCGGCAAAGGCCTCGGCGCGGCCCTCGTCGCCCAGGGCCTCCACACGATGGTCCACGCCAGCATTCTCGCCGGCCTGGGCCTCCGCCAGTTCATGAACAACCTCAATCGCTATCTGCGCCAGACCCTGCCGCGCGAATCCTTCGTCACCATGGTCGCCGTCTCCCTCGACCCCGCCACCGGCGAACTCGAGTGCGTCAACGCCGGCCATCCTTCGCCGCTGATCGTCTCCCCCGGCGGACAGGCCCGCCCCCTCCCCTGCGAATCCGGCCTGCCCCTCAGCGTCGATGATGGCGAAGTCGAATACTCCACCTACCGCATCGAGCCCGGCGAACTCCTCTCCCTCTACACCGACGGCCTGAGCGAACTCGATCTCCCCAGCGGCGAAATGCTCGGCACCACCGGCCTCCAGCAGGAACTCCAGACCGCCTACAGCAGCCTCGCCATCAGCGCCCGCGACGCCGCCGCCGGCCTCTCCCGCCGACTCGATGAACTCCTCGGCGGCATCCACGCCAACGATGACCGAACCTTCCTGCTCGCCCGCCGAGTATAGGAGCAGACCATCTCCTGATTGTGGCGACGACTATGGGTCATCCTGAGGGACTCCGAAGGATCCAGCCTCGAACGAATTGGCCGTATCATCAATGCCAAAGGGCCCCGACTTATCCGCCAGATCCTTCGGAGTACCTCAGGATGACACGATCGCCACATTCCGGCGTCACCCCCATCTCACCCCCATCTCGCCCCATCTCGCCCCGTCTCGCCCCGTCTCGCCCCATCTCACCCCATCCCACCCCATCCCACCCCCATCTCGCCCCGTCTCGCCCCATCTCACCGATGCCCCGATCCGCCCCGTCGCATCGCAGCGCGTTCGCGGTTAAATTGAACGCGACATGGCAGAGACTGAATTCTACAAATCCACAATCCTCATCGTCGACGATGAGGAAGACCACGCCCAGGTGATGTGCGAAGCGCTCATCAGATTAGGGCACAAATGCGACGTTACGTTCTCGCTTTCCGAGGCGCGGGAACGCATGGAGCGGAAGCTCTACGACGTGATCGTGACCGACCTCATTATGGAAGGGCGGCGCGATGGACTGACGATTTTAGATCTCTCCAAGACGCTACAGAATCCTCCACCACCCGTGCTCATGGTCACCGCCGTCAACGATGTGCCGACCTCCAAAGAAGCTCTCGCCCACGGCGCTTACGACTACATCACCAAGCCCCTCGACCTCGAAAACTTCCGCGCCCAGGTCAACCGCGCGGCCGAGAAAGCCGCGCTGCAGAAACAAAACCAGGTACTCCGCGAAGCCGTCAGCGTCGAAGGCGGTTTCGAAGGCATCATCGGCCGAAGCTCCGGCATGCGCCAGGTCCTGCAAACCGCCCGCCAGGTCGCCGGCAGCGACATCCCCGTCCTCATCCTCGGCGAGAACGGCACCGGCAAGGAGCTCATCGCCAAGGCCATCCACAACAACTCGCGCCGCCGCAAGCAGCGCCTGGTCACCATGAACTGCGCCGGCATGCCCGAGACCATCCTCGAAGACGAGCTTTTCGGCCACGTCAAAGGGGCTTTCACCGATGCCCGCACCGAACGCGCCGGCCGATTCGAGCACGCCGACAAGGGCACCCTCTTCATGGATGAAATCGGCGACATGCCCCAGAACATGCAGGCCAAGCTCCTGCGCGTTCTCGAAAATGGCGAAGTCGTCCGCCTGGGCGCCAACGATTCGATCAAGACCGATGTCCGCCTCATCAGCGCCACCAACAAGAATCTCGAGGAAATGGTCGCCGACAAGCACTTTCGCGAGGATTTATACTATCGCATTAAAGGCGTGGTCATCACCCTCCCACCCCTGCGCGAGCGCCGCGAGGATATCCCCCTGCTGATCCATTTCTTCCTCCAGCAGATGTCCGAAAAATACACGAGAGAGATCGAAGCCATCGCCCCCGAGGCCCAGCAGCTTTTGATGGGCTACTCCTGGCCCGGCAACGTCCGCCAGCTCCGCATGACCATCGAGAACATGGTCGTCCTCTCCACCGGTCCGATCCTGAACGTCGAAAGCCTCCCCAAGGAAATCCGGCCCGAAACCATCACCGGCCCCTCCGACCTCAAAGGCCTGCAAGGCCTCACCATGGAGCAAGTCGAGAAGGAACACATCCGCAGCACATTGGAGATGACGCAAGGCAACCGCGAGCAGGCGGCGAAAATTCTGGGAATCGGGGAGAGGACGTTGTATCGGAAGATTAAGGATTATGGGCTGTAGTAGTAGGCAGTGGGCAGTGGGCAGTGGGCAGTGGGCAGTGGGCAGTGGGCAGTCGGCAGTGGGCAGTTGAAATCGTCATCCTGAGTGGGCAGTGGAAATCGTCATCCTGAGGGAGCCTAGGGCGACCGAAGGATCTGGCCCTGAAGACCAAGGCCAGTCAAATAGTTAACAGTCTGTCGCAGGCAACACAAATGAAACCAAAGAAAAGCTGCCTCCAGATGACGGCCGATGAACTGGCACACGCGACGCGGGAATTCGATTGCGAATTGGTCGACACCCATCCGTCTCCGATGTCGCCTGCGCTGCAGGCCAGGCTCAGCCGCGCCATGTCTAAGGGTCAGGAGCCGGCCACCAGAAAACACAACCAAGTTAAAAAACATCCCCCGTCTCCTGACCCTTTCGCGTCCGTTCGTAAATCATCGAACAATAAGAACGACCAATGACTCCCACCTCCAAAATCGGCCACGGCTACGACCTCCACCGCATCCAGCCCTCCGGCACCCTCTGGATGGCCGGCATCGCCGTCTCCGACCAAATGTCCGCCATCGCCCACAGCGATGGCGATGTCGTCATCCACGCCATCGTCGACGCCCTCCTCGGCGCGATGGGCTGGGGCGATATCGGCGAGCATTTCCCCGATACCGACCCCCAATGGTCCGGCGCGCCCAGCCGGCTCTTCCTCGAAGAAATCTTTGGCCGCATCAAGCGTGAAGGTTGGCGCATCGGCAATGTCGATGTCACGATTTTGGCCGAAAAACCCCGCCTCAAGCCCTTCAAGACCGAGATGGTGCGAAACCTCACCGAAATCCTCGGCGGCCAGATCAACATCAAAGCCGGCACCAACGAAAAATGCGACGCCATCGGACGCGGCGAAGCCGTAGCCGCCCACGCGGTCGCGCTCCTAATCCAGTAACGCCATTCCCGCCGCGTGCCATGCCTGCTGGGTGCCATGCTTAGACCCGCCGCCAACAACCCTCATTCGCGTCATCGGCGTCTTCGGCGGGGATAAGCATGCGGGGACACGCGCGATGGTTGAGTTTTCGACGTTCGGCATGCTTATCCCCGCCGATTTCGTGGCTCGGCGAGAGAGAACGGTTTGGCGGCGGGTCTAAGCATGGCACCGTGCGATCCTCATTGACAGATCACCCCTTCACACCCCCTTTCTCCCCCTCCACTCCAAGTGACACCATTTCCCCCCCATGCTACCCTCGCCCCGTCATGCCCCACATCCACCCCACCGCCATCGTCGATCCCTCCGTCGTCCTCGCCGATGATGTCGCCGTCGGCCCTTACGCCATCCTCTCCGGCAAAGTCACCATCGGCGCGGGCTCATCCATCCTCTCCCACACCGTCATCAACGGCTCCACCATCATCGGCCAGCGCTGCCGCTTCGGCCCCGGCGCGTACATCGGCCTGGACCCGCAGCACACCGGCTACAAAGGCGAGGAAACCTGGCTCATCATCGGCGATGACACCATCGCCCGCGAAGGCGCTTCCATCCACCGCGCCTTCAAAACCGGCCAGGATCACGCCACCCGCGTCGGCAGCAATTGCTTCCTCATGGCCAACGCCCACATCGGCCACGATTGCCGCGTCGCCGACCGCGTCATCCTCGCCCAGGGCGCCATGCTCGGCGGCCACGTCGAAGTCGGCGAGCGCACCTTCCTCGGCGGCGGCGCGGGCGTCCACCAGTTCTGCCGCGTCGGCCGGCTCGCCATCATCCGCGGCACCGACGCCGTCACCCGCGATGTCCCCCCCTTCGCCGCCGTCGCCTACTTCGCCCTCAAAGGCTACAACGCCATCGGCTGCAAGCGCTCGGGCATGCCCAGAGAATCCGTCTTCGCCATCCGCAAAGCCTACCACTGCCTCCACACCCACCGCGCCCTCCCCACCGCCCTCCGCGCCATCCGCGAAACCGTCCCCTCCGCCCCCGAAGTCGATGAACTCCTCAACTTCATCGCCAGCAGCAAACGCGGCATCACCCCCAGCGCCCGCTATTTCTTCGCCGCCATGTCATCGCATGGGGATGATGAATCCGATGAATAATTGAACCGGCGCATACTCATCCCTCATCCGTCATCCCTCATCCCTCATCCGTCATCCCTCATCCCTCATCATTCATCCTTCATCCTTCATCATTCATCCCTCTGCCTTCATCCCCCCCCGCTCCCCATTTGACCCCCGCCCCCCAATGTCATACCTTCCCTCCCCACACAGGAGTCCACAATGATC
>JBBRTW010000277.1:0-9271 GCA_038244055.1 Tepidisphaerales bacterium
GCCCCCGCCCCCTCCGCCCCCCCTGCCGGTGCCGCGGCAAAACCCCGTCCCAACATTCTCTGGATCCTCGGCGATGATCTCGGCCCGGTGCTCTCCTGCTAAGGCTACCCGCAGGCGCGCACGCCGAACCTCGACAAGCTGGCGGCGCAGGGCGCGCTCTACCGCAATGCCTACACCACCGCCCCGGTCTGCTCGGCCAGCCGATCGGCTTTGTTCACCGGCTGCTACCAGACCACCCTCAACTGCCAGCATCACCGCTCGATGGTGGAACTCCCCGAAGGCGTCCGGCCGATCACGCACATCTTCCGGGAGGCCGGCTACTACACGGTCATCAAGGCCAAGACCGATTTCAACTTCAAGGCCGACAAGCTCGCCGATTCCAACGACTGGAAAGACCGCAAGACCGGCCAGCCCTTTTTCGCGCAGGTCAGTTTCATCGAGCCGCATCGCCGCGGGCAGGTGAAGTCTGCGACGGTGGTCAGCGCGAAGGATTTCGACGCCTTCAAATACGCCCGCGATCTTCCATATCCAACCGACCCGGCGAAGGTCGTGCTGCCGCCGTTCTACCCGGATGATCCGGCCGTCCGCAGGGACTACGCCGGATATCTCGATGCGGTGCGCCTGCTCGATCAGAAAGTCGGCGCGCTGCTCAAGCGGCTGGATGATGAGGGGCTGGCGGCGAACACGCTCGTCTTCTTCATCGGCGATAACGGCATCTGCATGCCGCGCGGCAAGCAATTCCTCTACGAAGCCGGCATCCACGTCCCGCTGATCGTGCGCTGGCCCGGCGCGATCGAGGCCGGAAGGGTCGAGGAGCGGCTGGTGAGCGGGATCGATCTGGCGGCGACCTCCCTGGCGGCGGCGGGCATCGCCAGACCCGCGAAGATGGAAGGCATGTCCTTCGCCGGCCCCAGCGCCGACCCGCCCCGCAAGTACATCATCGCCGCCCGCGACCGCTGCGATGAAACCGTCGATCGCATCCGCTCCGTGCGCAACGATCGCTACAAATACATCCGCAACTTCATGCCCGAATTGCCTTGGACCCAGAAGAACAATTACAAGGACACCAGCTACGCCACCCTCGCGGTCCTGCGCGAATGGAAACAGGCGGGGAAGTTGTCGCCGGAACAGGCGCTGTTCATGGCGGACCATCGCCCGGCCGAGGAGTTGTATGATTTGAAGAGCGATCCGAATGAGTTGAAGAATCTCGCGGATGCGAAGGATGATGCAGCGCAGGCCGCGCTAAAGGAATTGCGCGGGGAGCTGGAGCGGTGGATCAAGGCGACGGGGGATCAGGGGCAGTTTGCGGAGAAGGCGGAGAACGTGAGGAAGTGAGGGGGGCGGGGGGGGAGGGTTCAGGGTTCAGGGTTCAGGGTTCAGGGTGTCAAATGTCAAAAGTGGGAAAGCAGAAGGGGTTCTTCCGCACTCCCGGTGAAAGTGGTCCAGGGTTTGAGCCAAAACCGGCGTTTTCGACGTCGTATCAGGGTTGCGAGATCGCGGAACTGCCCCTTTTCATCGGGAGTGCGGAAGAACCGCAGAAGGGACGCACAATGGGCGGATTTATTCCTTCGGCGCCAGCGTGAGAATCATGCTGATCTTCAACTGCTCTTCGGTCGAAAAGCTCTGGCCGATGATTCTCCAGACTAGGTCTTGGCGTTCGGAGAACTTGAGTTCCTTAAATGCGGGTGCATTCACGAGGACGCGGTGGAGCTTCGTGCCTCGAATCGGCTCGGTGCGGATCTGGGCCTTGATCCCTGAAATCGCCAGGCCTGAGCGCAACACCTGTCGAATCCGGTCGGGCATGTTCGCGGCGGCTACCTTTACTTTAGCCATTCCTTCAACTCCTTCACTTTGGTGACGAATTCCTCGGCTTCCTTGATTGTAGCCGAATAAGGCGAATAACGGGCGAAAATCGTCCACTCCGCGCAGATGGATTTCAGAAATTGGATCACTCGTGGATATCCCTGCCGCTCCAACTCCGCCGCCCGTTTTGATACTTCCGGTAAATGGGCTAACAACTCGTCCAAATCGTGGGAACGCCAGCAAAGAGACCAAACCCTTTGCTCCTCCGTACTGCGATCGCGCGGAAAAGTGGAGTTCTTCACCCAATTGTGCTTTTCAAACAGTTTGGCTTTCAGCAGGCACTCGATCACGAATCCGGCAAGGTACATCGCGCCGTTCGCTCGTTCATTGCGGCCGGATTCGTAGAGATACTCCGCATCGGCGAAGCGCCGAGCCGCGACGGTGCGCAATTGAGAGGGTCGAAGGGCCGCCCGCTCGAAAATTTGTCCTCTCCTGCCCATTGCGATTTGCGGATGCGTTTGGTGTTCCAGCTACAATTCGGGCGTCTTCAAAATAGCTCCGGTATCCGCGCTGGTCACCTGGGCGGCATACCGCGCAAGATACCCATAGGTGATCTTGGCCGGGTGGCGACGCCAGGCGGCTTTGCGGCGGGCGAGTTCATCTTCGGGGACATTGAGAGTGAGCGTGCGGGCGGGGATGTCGATGGAGATCAGATCGCCCTCTTTGACCAGGGCGATCGGGCCGCCGGCGGCGGCTTCGGGGGAAACGTGGCCGATGCAGGCACCTCTCGTTGCGCCGCTGAAGCGGCCATCGGTGATGAGGCAGACGGATTCGCCCAGGCCCCGGCCCATGATGTTGGCGGTGGGGGCGAGCATCTCCTGCATTCCCGGGCCGCCGCGCGGGCCTTCGTAGCGGATGACGACGACATCGCCGGCTTTGACTTTGCCTTCGAGCACGCCCGAGGCGGCGGATTCTTCGGATTCGAAAATGACGGCCGGGCCGGTGAACTGGTGCATCGAGGGGGCGACCGCGCCGGTCTTGAGGACCGAGCCATTGGGGGCGAGATTGCCGAAGAGGACCGCCAGGCCGCCCTTCTCGGAGTAGGGGTTGGAGAGCGGGCGGATGACATCGGCATCTTTGACGACCGCATCGCCGATGTTTTCGCCGAGGGTCCGGCCGGTGACGGTCATCTGCGTCAGGTCGAGCGTCCCCGGTTTGCCCGAGATGACTTTGAGAATGGCGCTGATGCCGCCGGCGCGGTCGATATCTTCCATGTGGTACTTGCCGGCGGGGGCGACTTTGCAGACATGCGGGACGCGGGCGGAGACTTCATTGAGATGTTTCAGATCGATCGGGCAGCCGGCTTCGATGGCGATGGCGAGCGTGTGCAGGACGGTGTTGGTGCTGCCGCCCATGGCGACATCGAGGGCCAGGGCGTTTTCGAAGGCCTTGGGCGTGAGGATATCGCTGGGGCGGATGTTCTTGTTGACGAGGTTGATGATGGCCGCGCCGGCGGCCTTGAAGAGCTCATCGCGCCGGCCATCTGTGGCCAGGACACTGCCATTGCCGGGCAGGGCCAGGCCAAGGGCTTCGCAGAGACAGTTCATCGAGTTGGCGGTGAACATGCCCGAGCATGAGCCGCAGGTGGGGCAGGCGTTTTCCTCCAGATCCTGGAGTTGCGCGAGGTTCATCTTGCCGGCCGAGACCATGCCGACGCCTTCGAAGACCGATGCCAGATCGATTGCCTCGCCGGTCCTGGACTTGCCGGCTTTCATCGGGCCGCCGGAGACGAAGACGGCCGGGATATTCACACGCGCCGCGGCCATCATCATGCCGGGGACGATCTTGTCGCAGTTGGGAATGCAGACCACGCCATCGAAACAGTGGGCGCGGAGCATGGTCTCGACGCAATCGGCGATGAGTTCGCGGCTGGCCAGCGAATACTTCATCCCCACATGCCCCATGGCGATGCCATCATCGACGCCGATGGTGTTGAATTCGAAGGGGATGCCCCCGGCCGCATAGACGGCCTCGCGCACCTTCTTGCCGACCACATCCAGATGGGCATGACCGGGGACGATTTGCACGAAGGAGTTGGCGATGGCAATGAAGGGTTTATCGAAATCGGCCTCGGAGCGGACCACGCCGGTGGCGCGGAGCAGGGAACGGTGGGGGGCGCGGATCATGCCTTTTTTGATGGTGTCGCTGATAGCCATGGTCTTAATACTCCTCGTTGGGGGCCGAGGATCATAGCATAATCGGCGGCAGAGTCATTCCCCTCAATCCTCGAGCTTCCGCAGCCCCAGTCCAAACTGCGTCAACTGCTGCTTGATCTCGTTGAGGCTGGTCTGCCCGAAGTTTTTGCAGCCGAGCAGTTCGGCCTCGGTGCGGCTCGACAGTTCGGCGATGCTGTTGATGTTCAGACGCTGCAGCGCCTTGCGGCTGCGCACGGACAGTTCCAGATCGGCCACCGATTTGCCCATCATCTCGTTGGGGACCGCGCCCGCCGCGGCGGCGGGCTTGCGGATGGCGGCCGCTCCGCCCCCGGCCTTGGCGGGGTCTTCCAGGGCCTGGCCCAGGCGCAGGCCCTTGCTGGCCAGCAGGGCCTTTATTTCGTTCAGGGAGGTCTCGCCGAAATTCTTGTACGAAAGCAGCTCGGGCTCGCTGGTGCGGAGCAGATCGCCGAGCGTGCGGATGTTCATCTTCTTGAGGCAGTTGCGGCTGCGCACCGAAAGCTCGAAATCGGTGATCGGGATATTCAGAACCGCGTCGCGCTGATTGCCCCGGCGGTTCTCATCATCATCGTAGAACTGGGACCGGGCCGACTCCACATCCTTCATGTAAAGCCGGGCGCGCTGGTGATTCGGGTCGGTGCGGAGCACCGCATCGAGGCAGCGGTAGGCCTCTTCGTAGTGGTTGTTGTCTTCGTAGATGATGGCGAGGTTGATCAGGGCGTTGATATGCACGGGCGCTGAGGTGCAGATGCGCTCGAGCAGCTCGATCGCCTTGGCATCATCGGCCCGGCGGTCGTAGAGGAGCGAGAGGCGAAAGGCCGCGATCTCGTGATCGGGGTTTTCGTTGAGGGTGCGCTCGTAAAACTCAAGCGCCTTCTCGTGCTGGCAGTTGGTTTCGGCTTCCTGGGCCTTCTTGAAAAATTCCTCGGCGGCGCGTTCATTGATGCTGGAAACGGAGGCGTTGTCGCTCATAGTGATTTCGATTGTTGTGCCTGGTCAGGGAGGGCTGCCGATTTCCGGTCGGGGCGCAAAATAGGCCCGACGATCCGGAAATCGCGAATCACAGTAAATAAATCCTGTGGCGGGAACTGTCAACGGCTTTAGATGCCCAATTTTGCGAATTATTGTCGATATGGGGCCGCGGCGAGGCAATATTGACAAGTTTTCGCACAGAATTAAACGACCGGACCCATTTCTTGGATGCTAAATGCTTGTATCTTCATCACCTATATCTATTTTTGGTCCAGGCCGGTTCCGATTCCGCTGGCGATAAAGGCCGACCAGAGGAATGGGTGGGGATATTGCCGTGCTTCACGCTGGCTGGCGATGAATTGGCGCTGGCCGGCCAGCAAAGCTCTCTCCGGCGGCATGCCCGCGGCGAGATTTCTGTAAAGATCACCCATGACTGTCACGGCGGCTTTGTCATCGACCGACCAGAGCGACATCACCAGATGATGCACGCCCGCCACGACAAACGCGCGGCGCAGCCCGTATACCCCTTCGCCGCTGGAGACATCGCCCAGCCCGGATTCGCATGCGGAAATCACCACCAGCCGGGTGCCGAGCAGATCCATTCGCATAATCTCATCGGCGGTGAGCAGGCCGTCGTTTCCACCGGCGCGGCTGTGGTCGGCGATGGTGAGGTTCGCGCCGGCCAGCGCGATGCCGGAGCGCTGCATCGGACCCTGTAGCTGGAGCTTTTGCCAGAGGTTGGTCTCGCGGCGCGTCAGGGGCGGCTCCTGATTGATCGGCCTGAGTCCGCCCACACCGCGGGCCTCCGCGCCGGCGGGCTCCGCCAACTCGGCCTGCGCCTCGGGATCGGGGAGGAAATATCCATGCGTTGCGAGGTGGAGCATGGAGGGATGCCGCGCGGATTGCACCGCGGCCTCCGTCGCGGCGGCACCCGTGAGCAGGGCCGGCTTCAACTTCGCGGCTTGGAGCAGTTCCATGACCGACTGCGCTTCGCGCCTGGCCCAGGGAAGTTGTTGAAAGCTGACCGCCGCGGCGCGCGCCGCCAGAAGAGGCGCATCGGGATTCCCGGGCTGCATGGGACGGGGCAGCGCGGGTTTGGGCGAAGCGGGGTCCGCCTTGCCGAAATCAGGATCGCCGATGACCAGCGCCGGCTCATCCGACACCTTGCCGGCGCGGAGAAGGTCGCGGCCGGTCGCAACCATCGCCAGATCGAAATCATCGATCAGAAAATGGCCCGCCGGTTGCGATGGCAGCGCGGCGAACGACACGAACGCCAGCGTCCCATCGGGCGAAAGGTACACTTTGCGGCAGGGGCCCAACTCGGCCGCGATGGGCTGCCAGATCAACCGCGCCAGCGCCGAACCCGTGCGATCGATTTCGTCCTTGGGCGAATCGGGGCGGCCGACGGCTTTGCGGAAAGCGCCGACGGCATCTTCGATGTCTTTGGCGGGGCCCAGCGGAACAAGCGAAGCATCGGCGACGCCGGCGGCCGCTCCGCCGCGGACCACAACGGCGAGGTAGTGCCAGTCGCCGATCCTGTTCACCGGTTTGGCCGGATCGAATCGAATCGCGCGATAACGGGCGAACTCCACGAGCGCTGTTCCCTTCACCAGCGCGGCGGCGACCTGGGTCAGCCCCACGGCGGCGCGGACATCGCCTGCATCCACCGCGCCCTTGGCGAGTTCATTCTCAAGCGCTTCGGCGGCCAGCGCCGCGTGGGTGGCAAGGCGCTGGTTGTCTGGAGAAGCCAGACCCTGGGCCCGCAGTTCCGCCTCGCTCAGGTTTCGGCGGGCGACGTCCGCGTTGTATTCCTGCACCAGCGCGAACGCCTTTTTGATGGCGGGATCTTTGGCGGTCAGAATCCACGCCTGCCGCCGCGCCAGCATTTCCTGAAGCAACCCTTTGCCCGAGAGAATAACGTCGGCCGCCAGGGCCGTTGCCCTGGTATTGGGGCGCGGCGTCTGCGCCGCCAACGACAGCGCCGCATCCCAGCGGATGCCGACCTGGGTCACCGTTCGAATGTCCTGCCCGGCCATCAGCAGCACGGCCCGCTCCCATCTCTTCGCTTCCTCTTCCCATGCACCGCGCATCGGCTCAATTGCATCGGCATGTCGGCCGGCGGCCGCCAGCATGTCGGCAAAATTGGATTGAACGGAACCCCGCCCCGGCGGGTCGGCCGCTCCGGATTGACGCAAGGATTCCAGCGCCTTGCGATAAAGCGATTCGGCCCCGTTGATGTCCCCCTTCTGCGCGCGGAGGTTCGCATAGTCATTCAGAAACGCGGCGACCAGGGGTTGATTGTCACCCAGCGCGCGCCGCGCAATCTCGATCGCCTTCTTGAATGAGGCGTCCGATTGATCGAGTTGCCCCCCATGCGCTGGGTGATGGCGGCGTGGCGCAGCACATCTGCGTATTCGGCGGACTCGCCCGCCTTGACGCTGTCGAGAATCTTCAACTCCTGATCGTATATCGGCAGCGCTTTGACGAAATCGCCGCGCTCGCGATAGAGCATCGCCAAATCATTCAGCGCGGTCAGATGCTCATTTGAGTTTTCTCCGGGATCCAGCCGAAAGTGAGCGACAGCGGATTTGAGATACCCCTCGGCTTTGTCAAGGTCATTCTGATACAGGCAGAGAATGCCCATCTGCCGGAAGCAGGCGCCGGAATGCCGACTGGCTCGGCCATCCCCATCGCGGATAAACATCAGCGCATCATGCAGAGTCTCACCCGCGCGCTTCGGATCGCCCCACTCAATGTAGAGCGCGGCCATCGCCGCCATCGCGCCGATATGCTCGGGATGGGTCTTTCCCTGCACCTGCCGCCGCATGTTGGCAACCGTATTCAGCGCGGATTCGGCTTCAGCATAGTTGTGTTTCAGCACAAACAATGAGCCCAGCGCGCTCAGCCGCTCGGCCAGCACCATGTCATCCGGGGCGACATCTTTCGGGGTCAGATCCACGGCCAGCTTCAGCAAGGCCTCGGCGTTGGCGTAATCGAACTTGCGCTCATACATCGCGCCCATTGACACCAGGCAGCGTGCGGTCAGATCGCGCTCCCTGCCGGGATGATCGGTGGCCGCGTCTTTCATCAGGCTGGCCGCGCCCTGCAAGAATTTCTCGGCACGTTCGAAGTCGCGCTTCTCAATCCTCACGCATCCGGTCTAAGTGTCAGCGCCTTATTCGCGTCCTGTGTGGGGACCTGCACTGTCTGGCCCGAGCCCAGTGGATTGGTGCCGGCCGAAAAACGCGATTCGGGATTGCGCGGGAAGAGCCAATCCACTTTTCCTTCGGAATCGATTTGAATGATATACAAATAACCGCCGCTGGCGGCCCTTGCTGCAAGAATGTACTCATCCGCCTCCGAGGCGATGTCTTTTCCATCGACGATGGGCAGAAAGCCGCCCCCGGCACCGCCGCGGCGGGCGACAATCCCAGCCCCCAATGCCGGCCGGGGCGCACCCTCGATAGCCGGTGGATTGGCGGTATAGAGCAACCGGAGCACGGGCTCGGCCGGCAATCCCTTCAATCTCCCAAGAATCTCGACAACGGACGTCGATTCGATCTTCCGCTGGGATGGATCGGGGCTGGATGTGTCGCTGGGATTCTCGCCATCCTTCCAAAACTTCCGCCAGCCCCATGCGCCGCCAATGAGCACAACCGCCAGAAGCGCCGCCACGATCGACCACCGCCAACGTCCTCGGATCTCGGGAGGCGCAACAACAGGTGGCTTGTCGTCATCCCCATTATTGCCAGCTCCCCCGTCAAGAATCGCCCGCACCTGCGCTACCAGATGCTCCAGTTCCTCGCCCGTCAGCGAAGCAGACGCCTTCATGAAGTGCGTCGTCGCCAGGAACACTCGGAGCGCCCCCGTCGGCTTCGTGCCATCGATGAAAATGGGCGCTACCACCAGCTTCCGGCTCGATGCCAGCTTCACCTCGCGGGCGACGTATTTCGATTCATTCGCGTGGGCGGAAAAGACCAGCACCATCGTCCGACATCGATTCACGCCCTCATCGATCGCCTCGGCGAAATCGCTGCCGACGCGGATATTCCGCGGGGCGATCCAGCACCCCATCCCGGCCTCTTCCAGCGCCTCAACGATGCGCATGGCAACCGCGAAATCCTCGGAGGCGTGGCTGATGAATACGTCAGGATTCATGGCTCTCCACGATCTCATACCCCAGCCCGGCGAGCAGCGTTGGAATGCGCCGCACCGCATCGCGATCCTTCGCTTTGTCCTCTTCCGGCAACTCCTCCCACGCC
>JBBRTW010000278.1:0-9263 GCA_038244055.1 Tepidisphaerales bacterium
GCTTTCCGCTGGTTCATGGATCGATCGCCGGGGATGCGGAGGGCGATCGCGCGGAAGCGATTGCCGCCCGGTCGGATGGCGATCTTTTGCGCGGCTATCTGGCGGGGAATTCGGCCGCGTTTGGCGAAATCGTCCACCGGCACGGGCCGATGGTGCATGGGGTTTGCCGGCGGGTGGTCGGATCCGCGCACGATGCGGATGATGCGTTTCAGGCGACATTTCTGGTGCTGGTGAAGAAGGCGCGCTCGGTCCGCCCGGCGGAGATGGTGGGGCGATGGCTGCATGGTGTGGCGTATCGCACCGCGCTGAAGGCAAGCACCCTGGCATCGCGGCGGCGGATGGAGGAGGCGCGTATGGCGGCGGAACGGGCATATGAATCGGAATCGGCGGCAAATTCGGCGGCTAATTCTCCCGAGGAGTCGGCCCAGTGGAAGGATCTGCGCGGGCTTCTCGATGCGGAGATCGATCGTCTGCCGCGGCGGTTTCGCGCGGCGGTGGTGGCCTGCGATCTGGAAGGATGCTCGCGCGATGAGGCGGCGCGGCGGTTGAATGTGTCGGCCGGGACTTTATCGAGCCGCCTGGCGCGGGGGCGGGAAAGGCTGGCGGAAAAACTCACCCGGCGCGGTGTCGGCCTGGGGACGCGGGCAAGCGTGGTCTCGGCCGGCGCGATCATCAGCATGATGGGGGCGGAATCGGCAAAGGCGGCGACGGTCTTCACGGCCGCGCCTACCCTGGCGGCGGGGGCAACCGGCGCGGCCAGCGGCGCGGTGGTGGCGGGGGTTGGCGTCGTTTCAGCGAAAGCGGTCATTCTCAGCGAAGGAGTGTTGAAAGCCATGTTGATCGCGAAAGCAAAAATCGCGGCGATGATCCTGGTGGGCGCGGGCGTGGTGGGGACGGGCGCGGCCGTCGCCACGAAGATGGCCCTGGCCGGGAAACCGGGTAACGAGCAGCCCGCCAAAGTGGATGGTGGAGGCAAAGGATTCAAAGGCGATAAATCGGATTGGGTCAAGCCCGATGTCGCCGGGACGATCACGGAAGTAAAAGAGAACGGCGCGGTGCTGGTGGTGCAGACCTCCAAGGGCGGGAAGAATGAGCCTGCCGGCAGCGCGACGATTCGAGTTGCGCCGGAAACGCCCGCGACCTTCTCGGCGGTCGGCCCGGATGGGGATGCGCCGGCCGAGGGATATGGAGTGCAGGCGTGGCTGGAGGCGGGGTCGGCCGACAAGGTGGCGCGGGTTTCCTACATGGGGCGAGAGAGTTTCAAGCAGGTGACCGCCTCCGCCGATGTCGAAGGAAAAGTGGCGACAGTCAGCCCCGATGGCCGGCGGATCACGGTAAACGTTGGCGCGAAAGGAAAGGGCCAGGATCCGCAGACCCTCTCGATCAACCTGCCGCCGGCGGCGGGGATGAGTTTCTCCGGCGTCACCACGGGCGATGCCACGGTGCATGAGGAGATGAACGTGCAGTTGTGGCTGAACCCGAACGATCGCGAGAGCGCATCGAGGGCGCGTTTCGGAGGGCGCGAGGAAGCCGCCAAGAAAGGCGCGGATAATGGGGCGGTGAGTTTGAGCGGGCCGGTGCAAGTGGTGGGCAATGGTGGGAAGGAAATCACGCTGCTCGGCAAGAGTGCAGTCAAAGGTCAGGAGCCGCCGGAGATCAAGATCAAGATTCCGGCCGATGCGAAGGTGATTTATTCGGGCGTCGGGCTGGATGGCGCAGCGCCGACGGAAGGATATCGCGCGCAGGTGTGGCTGGTCGAGGGATCGACGGATACGGCCGCCAAGGTCTTCTTCGATGGCACGCCGGCCGACAAGCAGGCGGATGTTTCCGGGCCGGTGGTGGCGGTCGGCGCGGATGGCAATTCAATCACCGTGCAACTGCCGGCGCAGGTGAAGGGCGATCAGGGCGAGCAGCGGGAGATTTCGCTGGTCGGCGCGAAGGTGGCTTATTTCGGTGTGGCCCGCGGTGAACTCAAGCCGACGGTCGGCTATCAGGCGCGGGTCTGGGCCGAAGCCGGCGCGCCCGGCGCGGCGGCCAGGGTGATGTTCATGAAGGCCGGCGATAAAGGCGGCGAGAAATTCCCCGGGGGATCGGGGAAAGGCGGAGAGAAAATCCCCGGCCTCGGCAAAGGCGACAAGGGAGGCGAGAAGGTTCCGGGCGGCCCGAATAAGGGCGAGAAAAAGGGCGATAAGGCTGAGCCCGATGACTTCAAATCCGGAGCGAAGTGAACTTGGGGGATGGGGTAAGATGAATAATATTGAGTTAGGGCGATAGGTCCCCGTCTGCGCTGGGACCGTTTCGATTGTTCGTCTTTGGACCGGGAAATGGCTTAATTTGCGACAAGGGCGAGCTCATAATGGAATAGATGTCTCAAATAATGGGTTGAACGGGTGCGTAGTTCCCCTACCGCTAATGGTCTTGTTCCGATAAATTCGTTGCTGGAGGGGCTGGGGATCAATAATGTCTTTTTTAAGTGCTGGCCGATTCTTCTTGCCGCGCGGTGCGCCAGGTTGTAGGGTTGAGCGTTTGCCGGTTCGTTTGCCTTGGAGCGTGGGTTTGGCGCAGGGAGATCGTGTTTCCGGACCCGTCCGGCGTGGGTTTTCTTGCAGTTGCTTGAGAGGGAAGTAGTTTAATGGAGTCGCAATCAATAGTTGCTGGCGGGGGAGGGCTCTCCGGTGCGCAGGGTGCCGGGTCGCCGACGGCCCGGCGCGCGATCGGCGGTACCCGGTCCGGCCGGCGCAGCCGCGCCGGGCGGGCTTTATTGCGGGCCGCGGTCGGGGCGGCGCTGGCGGCCATGGGCGGGGCGGCGCGGGCGGAGGATGTGACCTGGGTGAGTGGCTTGGGCGGGCTCTGGAACGAGCCCTCCAATTGGAGCAGCGCTCCTTCGGTGCCCGGGGCGACGGCCGATGTGACCATCGATGTCGCCGGCTCGCTGGTGGACATTACGATTCCCGGGGGCACCTACAGCATTCACAGCCTGATTTCGAACGAGCGATTGATCGTTAATTCAGGCGAACTCAGTGTCGCCGCCGCGTCGCAGGCGAACGCGGATTTCGCGCTCTCCTCAAACGGCTCGAGGCTTTCCGGGGCGGGCAATTTTACCATCAACTCCACCTCGACCTGGATCGACGAATCCTACATGAGCGGAACGGGCAAGACGATCGTCTCGGCCACGGGATCGATGGATATCCTGCCCGGCTCGTGGCAGAAGTATCTCAATCGCAGCTTCGATAACTTCGGCGCGATCAACTTCAAGTCGCTGTCGTCGCCGTACGGCACGATCAGCATGACCAACTCGACCTTCACCAACAAGGTCGGCGCTACCTTCACGGCCATCCACGATTTGGATGGATTCATCTACGGCGAAGTGGGCATCAATTCCTTCCTCAACCAGGGAACGTTTCTCAAATCGGGGACGGCGACGCTGACGATCAATGGCGCGGGTGCCGCATCGACCGTTTTTCAGAACGATGGAAGCGTGGGCGTGCAGGCGGGAACGCTCAAGCTTCTCACCAGCGCCACCCATTCGGGATCGTTCGCCGTTTCCGCCGGCGCGACCCTCTGGTTCGAAGGTTCGCAGATCTTCACCGCGGCCTCCACGGTCAATTCCAGCGGGAACGTGACCTTCCAAAACGGCGGGACAACTACCTTTGGCGGCAGTTTCGCTTCCACCGGCGTCTCCTTCTCCGGCGGTACCCATACCTTCAATGGCGGCATGGTCGCCAGCACGCTCTCGGCCATCAGCGGCACCACGCTCATCTTCAACGGCACCGCCACGGCCGGCGCGGCCACATTCGCCAGCGACATGACCATCGGCGGATCGGGCGTTCTCACCCTGACCGGCGCCAGCACCTGGACCGGTCCGGGAATCATGTCCGGTTCGGGCAAAACCGCCGTGGCCGCCGGCGCGACGCTGGACTTGATCGCATCGGGCAGCATCGGCAGAACGCTCGCCCGCACGCTGGAGAATTCCGGAACCATCAACTGGGGCGACGCGGGACCCGGCGCGGCCATCACGCTCACCGGCGCGACGATCAACAACCTCGCCACCGGCATTTTCAACATCACCGGCGACAATTACGCGCTCACCGGCGCATCGGGCCTCAACTTATTCAACAACGCCGGATCGATCGCCAAGAGCGGCACGGGGTCGGCCACTTTCGGCGGTTCGGGCGGCTCGATCATCGGGCTGGTCAACTCCGGCACCGTGACCGTCAGCGCCGGGTTGCTCACCTTCGCCGGCGCGCTCAGCAATTCCGGCACGATCTCCCTTTCAGGCGGAACCATTGCCGCATCGCAGGGGATCGCCAACACGGGGCTGATCGATATCTCCGGCGGCGCGTTCAATCTCGGCGGCATCAACACCACCGCCCAACTCGGATCGGTGCATAATCCGGCCACCATCGGGCAACTGAACATCCTCGGGACGCTGGACAACACCGGCGCGACTCTGGCTTTGACCAACAACGTCGGCTCGCTGCGCATGCTGGCCGGGAGCCAGTTGATCGGCGGAACGATTTCGACCTCGGCCGGGGCCAAACTGATCCAGGCGGGCTCGGCGACATTTGACGGGGTGACGCTTTCGGGCGCGGCGACGATGCGGTTCGAGGCCGATGGCACCTTCGTCAACGGGCTGACCCTGTCGGCCGGGGCGTCGTTCCTGCCGGAGGTGGATGCCAGCGCGAAACTGACTTTCACCGGCTCGCAGACCATTGCCGGCAGCGGGACGATTCAACCGGCCGGGACGAACGCGGCCGCGATTCTTACGCTCACCGCCGCAAGCGGCGGCACGCTGACGGTGGGTTCCAATATCACGATCAAGACGGCGGCGCAGGATATGATCGTGGGCTCGGCCGGCGCTTCGGTGACCTTCCTGGGCACGGCGCTGGCGGATGTGTCGGGGCGGACGCTGACCATCGCGGGCACGAGCGTGCAGAATTCGGGGACATTCGAGGCGAAAAATGGGGCGACGATCGACATCACCGGCGCACTGGCGAATCTTTCCGGCGGGACGCTCACGGGCGGGGCATGGCGCGCCTCGGCCGGTGGTGTGATCCGCGCAACCGGCGGCAACGTGACGGCCAATGCCGCGACGATCGTCCTCGACGGCGTCAATTCCCACTTCTACCAGGGCGCGGGCACCACCGATGCGCTGGTGAACCTGGCGCAGAACCTGGCGGCCGGCCAGATCTCGCTTCTCAACGGCAAAACGCTGACGACCGCCGGCGACCTGGTTAGCGCGGGGGCATTGACCATCGGCGTCAACAGCACGCTGACGATCCCCGGCACGCTTTCCGGCGCGGGCTCCGTGACCGTCAACGGCGCTTTGATGACCACCGCTTCGACGTTGGATGGAGCCTTCACCCTTAACAGCGGCACGCACTCGACGACGGCCGATTTCATCGTCGGAAACACATTGACGACGGCCACCTATACGCTGAGCGGCGGCACGCTGGCGGTCGGCGGATTCGCGACGATCGGCTACGGTGCCAGCGGCGCGGGAGTATTCACGCAGACGGCCGGCGCGTTCACTGCGGCGAAACAAATCTACATCGCATCGGGCGGGAGCAACACGTCGATCTTCAATCTGTCGGGTGGCACGGTCGATGCGCAGGAGTTGCATATCGCCTTCCTCGGCGGCGCGCACGGCACGGTCAACCAATCGGGCGGAACGATCACGTTGAGCGGTGGAACTTCAGGCTCCAGCACCGCGCCGCTGACGATCGGCTTCTCATCTCTGGCCACGACCCAGGGCACTTACAATCTCTCGGGCGGTGTCCTGGCGGATAATGGCGCGTTCATCGGCTACGCCGGCACCGGCGCGTTCAGCCAATCGGGCGGCACGCATACCATCGGCGGCACGCTCGGCCTGCGCCTGGGCGTTTTCAGCGGGGGCACCGGTTCGTACTCGCTCAGCAACACAGCGAACCTGAGCGTCGCCGGCCAGGAGCAGATCGGTTACTCGGGCAATGGCGTGTTCAACCAGACCGGCGGCACGCATACGCTCGTGGGGACGATGGTCCTGGGCGTGAATTCCGCCGGCAGCGGCAACTACAGCCTTTCGGGCGGCCTGCTCACGGCCGATGCGATCGACCTGCGCCGCGGAAAATTCACGCAGAGCGGCGGCACGCTTAACGCCACGGTCTTCTCGCAAAATGGCGGCGAAGTGGCCGGCGCGCTGCAGAACCAGGGGACCTTCAATTACAACGCGGGGCTGTTCAGCGGCCGGCTGATCAACTCCGGCACGGTGGCCCTGGCGGTCAATTTCACCGCGGGTAACGGCCTGGATAACCGGGCGAATTTCGCGGTGGCGACGGGGCGAACCGTCGCGCTCAACGGCGCGGGATTGACCAATGCCGGCGGTGCCGTGCTGACGCTCGGCGGCGGCACGCTGACGGCCGCGTCCACGTTGAACGATGGCACATTCACGCAGGCATTGGGCGATTCGAATCTCGGCGCTATCAGCGGCACAGGAGCCTATTCGGTCGGCGGCGGAACGTTCGCGGCCACCTCGGCGGTGATCAATGGCGGATTCACAGTGACCGCTGGCTCCGCCAATCTCGGCGCGCTCAGCGGCACTGGGACCGTAACCGTCAGCGGCGGCACCCTGACCGCGACGACCACGGGTAACATCGGCACGTTCACGCAGACCTTGGGCGATGCGAATCTCGGCGCAATCAGCGGCACGGGAGCGTATTCGGTCGGCGGAGGAACGTTCGCGGCCACCTCGGCGGTGATCAATGGGGGATTCACAGTGACCGCGGGCACCGCCAATCTTGGCGCGCTCAGCGGCATTGGAAATGTCACGGTCAATGGCGGTACGCTCACGGCCACTTCCGCCATCGTCGCTGGCGCTTTCGCACAGACCAATGGGCAGGCCAATCTGGGAGCGGTGAGTGGAGCTGGCACATTCACCGTCGGCGGCGGAACTTTCACCGCCACATCCATCGCCCACAGCGGCACCTTCACGCAGACCCTGGGGACCGCGAACCTGGGCGCGGTCAGCGGCACGGGGAGCTATTCGGTGGGCGGCGGCGCGCTGATCGCGACTTCGGCGGTCATCAATGGCGGGCTTACGGTCACCGCCGGCAGCGCCAGTCCGGGCGTGCTCAGCGGCACCGGAAATATCGCGGTCAACGGCGGCACGCTTACGACCACCTCCGCGGCGATCAATGGCACGTTTACGCAGACGGCCGGCCAGGCGAATCTGGGCGCGCTCACCGGCACCGGCAGCGTCACCATCGGTGGCGGCACGCTCGCGGCCACCTCCGCCGCGATCAATGGCGCTTACACGCAATCGGCCGGCCAGGCGACGCTTGGAAACGTCACCGGCACGGGGACGATTTCCCTCTCAGGAGGCACCCTCGCCATCGGCGCGATCCATCAGACGTCGCTGGATGCGCAGGGCATTGCGGTGGTGACCATGGCGGCCGGTTCGATCACCAGCCGGGTCAACGCGCTGACGGTGGCGACCGCGCCCGGTTCCACGGCGGCGCTCGATCTGGCCGACAACGCGATGGTGGTCGATTACACCGGCGCGAGCCCGTTGGATTCGATTCGAACGATGATCATCGCCGGATCGGCCGGGGGATGGACCGGGGCGGGCCTGCGATCTTCCGTCGCGGCGGGCAATTCATCGGTCAAGGTCGGGTTTGCCGAGGCGTCGCAGGTTCTGGGTATCACCGGCCCGGCCACGGCGGACTGGCACGGCGAAACCGTCGATGCCACCAGCATCCTCATCAAGCCGACCCGCGCGGGCGACGCCGATTTCGATGGAATTGTCGGCCTGAATGATCTTCTGAGGCTGGCCAACAACTACGGGAACTCGGGCGTCACCTGGACCCAGGGCGATTTCGATTACGATGGCCTGGTCGGTTTGAACGACCTGCTCATCCTGGCGAACAACTACGGCCTGGCGTACGCCGCGCCCGTGCCGGGCGCATCGCCCTCTTTTGCCGCCGACATGCAGATCGCGTTTTCATCGGTGCCCGAGCCCTCGGGATTGGCGGTCATCGTGGGGATGGCCAGCGCCGCCCTGTTCCGCCGGACGCGCCGCGCCGCACCGCGCTGCTGATCGAAACTCATGCCGCGCCATTGCGGTACTGGTATTGGGCCACAACAAAACCATCTGTGTTCATCTGTGCAAATCTGTGGCCGACCTCCGATTTGCTCGCATCCCATTCGCACGCGCGGTAACTTAGGGATCTTCGCCAGGCGCGGGTCGATACGAACCCGCGCCGAGCAGGCCGCGCGCTCAAACCGGGATCGTCATGGAAGACAAATCAGAATCGTCCGCTTCGTTTCACTCCAAGCGCGAGCAGGTGGCCGCGCATCGTTTGCCACCGGGCGCTGAGGGGGCCTCCAACGAGCCGCCGGCGATTGGCATTGAAGTGGATGCCGCGCCGATGAGCGATGCGGAAGGCGCTGCCGAGATCGTTGAACCGGCTGACATCGCCGAATCATCCGCCCAAACCCCGCCACCCGAACCGATTCCCGCAGAGCCGATGCCCGTCGATGCAGTGCCGCCCGAGCCGAGCCCCGTCGATATAGTGCCCGCCGAGCTTATGCCCGCGCTTGCGCCGACACCGCCGCCGGATTATCCGCTGGCGTCCGAGCCCGTGCCCGCGACCGCGCCGCCGGCCGGGCTGGTGGAATCGGGTGTCGAATCGCTCTCGGCTTCGGATGCCAGCCTGGTATCGCCGGCCGTCCCGCGCGATCGCCTCCCCGGCGATTCCGCGCCGACACCCAATGCAACCATCATCCACCTGCCGCCGCCGGAATTGAAAAAACGCAAAGAGAAGGCCAGGCCCGCGGCTGTCGCATCGCCCAAATCGGCCGAGCCCGCGTGGGAGGATAAAACCTCCGCAAGCGCCTCCGGCGGGCCGGGCGGCTTCTCGGTACTGGCGATTTTGTTCCTCGCGGCCTGGGCGGGGATGATGTTCCTGACCCTGCGGCGCGGCCTGGATCGCCAGAGCGATGACAAGACCGCCTACACCGCCATCGCCGCGCGCAACCTCGTCACCGAGGGTTTCCAGACGCTGCATGGCGGCGTCTACATCTCGGCCGGGCGCGGCTTCGCCGATTCGCGGCAGTTCGATGCCAGCCAGCCGCCGATGACCACCTGGCTCCTGGCGGGATGGATGAAACTCGTGGGCGAATCGGATCGGGCCATCCGCGGATTCTCGCTGGCGTTCACGGTCTTCGCGCTCCTGCTGCTCTACGGTCTGGAGCGCCGCATATTCGGCTCGGGGGCGGCGCTGGCA
>JBBRTW010000279.1:0-9257 GCA_038244055.1 Tepidisphaerales bacterium
AACCCTGAACCCTGAACCCTAAAACCCTAAACCCTAAACCCTAAACCCTGAACCCTGAACCCTGAACCCTGAACCCTGAACCCTAAAACCCTAAACCCTAAACCCTGAACCCTGAACCCTGAACCCTAAACCCTGAACCCTGAACCGTGAACCCTGAACCGTGAACCCTCCCCCCCTCAAAAAACCGCGCCCATCCCCCAGCTATCTTGACAGTCCACCCTCCAAACCGTACCTTAATTCCCCACGCCAGCGGCGGGTTTATTCCCGCCGTTGTTTTTTATCACCTGGCAGAGTCAGAAACCGGCCCCGGCGAGCGCTGGGGCGGTTAAAGTGGCCATAGGAGCCCGTTATGCAGCCCGTTCAAAAGATCAGCAAGATGCGCAAGCGCAAGCGCCGTTCGCACCACGCTTTGCGCCCGACGCACTATGTGCGTTGCCCCCAGTGCGGCAGCGCCAAACTGCCGCACGCCGCCTGCGACAACTGCGGCTTTGTCAATCCCAAGCTCTCCCTCCCGATCGAGCAAGATCAGGAATAGTTTCGAGATGCGGGTTGCGAATTGCGAGTTGATTTCGACTCCGCATTTCCTCGCAACTCACAACTCGCAACTCGCAACTTCTCCCACAAAGGAGCCTCTCCGGTGCGCGCCGCGGTCGATGTCATGGGTGGGGATCATGCTCCCGCAGCCATTCTTAAAGGCTGCTGGGACGCCGCGCCTTTGCTGGACTCCGGGGATGTGATTCTGCTGGTCGGCGATGACAAGATCATTCGCGAAGGGCTTGAAGCCAGTGGCCTGAGTCCCGAGAAAAAAAAACTCTATCAGGTCGTCCACACCACCCAGGTCATCTCCATGGATGATTCGCCGGTGGATGCGATTCGCGCCAAGCCGGATTCATCGATTTCCGTTATGTGCAAGCTGGCCTCCAAGGGCGAGGCCGATGTGGTGATTTCGGCCGGGAATACCGGGGCGTGCGTCGCCGCCGCCCAGTTGCGCATGCGGACGCTTGCGGGTGTCGCCCGTCCGGGAATTGCCGTGGTTTTGCCCACATTTCACGGCCCGGTGGTGATCTGCGACGTCGGCGCTAATATCACGCCGCAGCCTCGTCATCTCCAGCAATACGCCATCATGGCCTCAGCCTACACCCAGGCCGTCTGCGGCGTCTCCAATGCCCGCGTCGGCCTGCTGTCGATCGGGGAGGAAGATGCGAAGGGCACGGCCATCGTCAAAGAATCCCGAAAATTGATGCGGGATGAGGAACAGATCAATTTCATCGGCAACGTCGAGGGGCGGGATCTTTTTAAGGGCGTGGTGGATGTGGTGGTTTGCGATGGCTTTGTAGGGAATATCGTCCTGAAATTCACCGAAGGCATGGCCGAGGGCCTTTTCCAGACCATCGTCTCCGAAGTGCAGGAAGCCGACCCCGAAATGCTCGCCCGGCTCGGGCCGATGATCAAAAATTTGAAGGCCAAGCACGATTGGCGCGAATACGGTGGCGCGCCGCTCCTGGGCGTGAACGGTTATTGCCTGATTTGCCATGGCCGCTCCGATGCGCGGGCGATCATGAACGCTATCCGCGTGGGGAAACAGTTGCATAACAGCGGGATCAACGCCAAGATCGTCGAAAGCGTCAGCAAGAGCGTCCCGGCCGAAGAAGGATAACTAACGCAAAAAACGTAAGCCAAAAAACGTAAAGGAGTTGGAGCGCGAGCCCTTCCCTTTATGTTTTATGTCTTTATGTTTTAGCCTACTCACATGCCCACTATTTACGGAGCCATTGTCGCCGGCACAGGCAGTTGCCTGCCCGAAAAACGGATGACCAACGACGATCTGTCGAAGCTGGTCGATACCAATGACGAGTGGATCGTCCAGCGCACCGGCATCAAGGAGCGCCGGGTGGTCGTCGAGGGGGAGACGACCGCCAGCCTGTCCACGACCGCCGCGAAGCGGGCGCTGGACATGGCCGGTATCCCGGCCAGCGAGCTGGATCTGGTGATCGTGGCAACGGTCACTCCGGAAATGGCCTTTCCATCAACCGCCTGTTTCGTGGCCGCCGCCCTGGGGCTGAAGAGCACGCCGGCGTTTGATATGTCGGCGGCCTGCAGCGGGTTTTTGTATGCCCTGACCGTCGGCGCGAATTTCATCAAGTCGGGAATGTACAAGACCGTGCTGGTCATCGGGGCGGAGACGCTGTCGCGGGTGATCGATTACACCGATCGCGGATCGTGCATTCTTTTCGGCGACGGCGCGGGGGCGGCCATTCTCAAGCAGACGAATGACCCGAAGAAGGGCGTGATTTATACCTCCCTTCACGCCGATGGCTCGGGCGCGGAAGTGATGACGCTGAGACCGGGGAGCCGCCATCCCATTTGCGCGGAGTTGATCGCCTCCCGGGACCAGTACATGAAGATTCGCGGCCGCGAGGTTTACAAGTTCGCGGTGACCAAGTTCGGCGAACTGATTGAAGATGCGATGCGGAAGGTCGAGATCACGAAGGAGCAGGTCAAGCTGATCGTGCCGCATCAGGTGAACCAGCGAATCATCGACTCGGCCATCGAAAAGCTCGGTCTGCCGGTGGAGAAGGTTTTTGTGAATATCGACCGTTACGGCAATACCTCGGCGGCGTCGATTCCGATCGCGCTGGATGAGGCGTGGCGGGCGGGAAAGATTCAGCCGGGCGACTACGTTGTGTTTGTCGCGTTCGGGGCGGGACTGACCTGGGCGAATGCCGTCCTCAAAGCATGAACTTTAGGTCCTTCGAAGTCAGGTGACATCGAAGTCAGGCGACATCGAAGCCGGGTGCCATGCTTAGACCCGCCGCCAGCGACGTCCCCAGACAATCAATCGAAAATCGGCGGGGATAAGCATGTCTTTCGACAGCAAGCAGATTTTGGAAGCAAAGAGACCATGTCCAAACCAACCTACATCCTCTGTCCCGGCCAAGGCGCTCAGCAAGTCGGCATGGGGAAGGATTTCTACGAAAAATCCCCGGCCGCCAAATCCCTGTATGACCGCGCGGCCGCCATCCTCGGATTCGATCTGGCATCCCTCTGCTTCTCCGGCCCCGAAGAGCGCCTGAATCAGACCGATATTTCCCAGCCGGCGATCTATGTGACCAGCCTCGCCAGTTTCGCCGCCGCCAAAGACGCCGGCCTGCTTTCCACCGATGGTGCAACCTTCGCCGGATTATCTTTGGGCGAATATACGGCTCTGCACCTGGCAGGTGTGTTTGACTTTGAGACCGGTTTGAAACTGGTTGCAGCCCGCGGCCGCTACATGCAGGAGGCGGCCGTCGCCACGCCCAGCGGGATGGTCGCGATCATGGGCGCTGATGAAACCGCCATCTTGCAACTCTGCGAAGAAAATGCCGCCGGCGAAATCCTCGTGCCGGCCAATTTCAACGCTCCGGGCCAGATCGTGGTCAGCGGCTCGCTCGGGGCCTGTGAGCGGGCACTGAAGGCGGCGGAGGCCAAGGGATTCAAGGCGATCGCCCTGAAAGTGGCAGGGGCCTTCCACAGTCCGATCATGCAGCCCGGCGCGGATCGCATGAAGGCGGAACTGGACATGGCCGCCTTCCATACCCCCGCCGCCACCGTTTTCTCCAACGTCACCGCCAAGCCGCATACGGATATCGAATCGATCAAGCGGCTGCTGGTGGATCAAATCGTCAAACCTGTTCGCTGGGAACAGACGATGCAGCATTTGATAACCACGACGCCCGATGCCCGGTTTGTTGAGCTCGCTCCCGGGCGAACCCTGGCGGGGCTGGCCAAGCGCATTAACCGCCGGTTGCCGGTGGAATCTTTTGCAACGGCCGATACCCTGACACCTAAGACATTGTAAACCATGCTCCCGTGACACGGCCGTCCCGGCCGTGCAGGCGGCTCTCGAATTTGAACTGCTGGGCTGATAATTTGAACTTTCGAGCCGTCAGCATGGGCGAGACGCCCATGACACGATCAAGCACTCAATACTCAGGACGCAGCACTCAGGACTGACCTATATGACAGAAAAACGCGTCGCACTCGTCACAGGTGGCTCCCGGGGCATTGGGGCCGCCATCGTTCAGCGCCTGGCCAAGGATGGGCTGCATGTGGTTGCGCTGGCGCGGTCGGCCGACAAGCTTGCGGCGCTGGTCTCGCAGATCACCGCTGAAGGGGGCTCCGCCGAGGCGCTTTCGTGCGATATTTCGGATTCGGCCGCCCTGACGGCCGCGGTTGAGAAAGTCATCGATACCCATGGCCACCTGGATGTGCTGGTCAATAACGCGGGCATCACCAAGGATGGCCTGATTTTGCGCATGGATGATGAGGATTTTGACTCGGTCATTACCACCAACCTCAAATCCGCCTTCGTCGCCATTCGCTCGGCCGCCCGGAGCATGATCCGCCTCAAGGGCATCGGCGGGCGGATCATCAATATCTCCTCGGTGGCGGGCGTGGCCGGCAATGCCGGGCAGGCCAATTACGCCGCCTCCAAGGCCGGGCTGATCGGGCTTTCGAAGTCGGTGGCCAAGGAACTGGCGGGCAAAGCGGTGACGTGTAATGTTGTCGCACCCGGCTTTATCACGACGGATATGACCGATGTCCTGCCCGATTCGATCAAGGATCTGGCCAAGAGCCACATCCCCCTCAAACGTTTCGGTCAACCGGCCGAAATCGCGGCGGCGGTGTCGTTTCTGTCCTCGGCGGATGCTTCCTACATCACCGGGCAGGTGCTGTGCGTGGATGGCGGGATGGTGATGTAAAGGGCATTGACCCATCCTGGAGAACATGATAAATTAGCTTTTACTAACATTCTGTGGCGGCGGGATTCCGGGCGCATTGCAAAACACCCTCCCACCGCTATAGTCTGCCGAACCGACCCAGAACGCTCTGGCAATCGGCTTCAGGGCCGGGCCGTGGGGCTCGGTTCGCAAGGGATTTGAGAGGTAGCAGGAAAAAAGACCATGGACGAGACCGAACAGAAGGTGATCGAGATCGTAAGCGAACAGATGGGCGTCGATAAGAGTGAGATCACTCGCGAAACCCACTTCATCAACGACCTCAACGCGGACAGCCTCGACACCGTCGAGCTGGTGATGGAATTCGAAGACGAATTCGAGCTTTCCATCCCCGATGAAGAGGCCGAGAAGATCCAGACAGTCGGTCAGGCGATCGACTACATCAAAGAACACTCGAACAAGTAATCGAGTAGGCGGTAGGCGGTAGGCGGTAGGCAGGGAGCCCTGTCGTCTGCATACTGCCTACTGCATACTGCCTACTACAATGAAACGACGCGCGGTAATTACAGGTCTTGGCTGGGTCACGTCCCTGGGCGAATCGATTGATCCCGTCTGGGATGATCTCTGCGCCGGTAAGTCGGGCATCGGCCCGATTACCCGGTGGGATACCACCAAGTACCCGGTGCGCTTCGGCGGCGAGTGTACGAAATTCGACGTGACGACTTACGGCCTGGAGCCCAAGGAAGCGCGCCGCCTGGACCGCTTCGGCCAGTTCGGCATCGCCGCCTCGGTGTCGGCCGTCAAAGACTGCGGCATCGATTTCGAGAAGACCGACCGCTATCGCTGCGGCGTGATCATCGGCTCGGGAATCGGCGGCATCGAGACCCTCGAAGAGCAGAACCGCATCCTGATCGAGCGCGGCGTTTCCCGCGTTTCACCGTTCACGGTGCCCCGACTGATGGTCAATGCCGCCAGCGGCAACGTCTCGATCCTCTATCGAATTCACGGCCCGAACACCGCCGTCGCCACCGCCTGCGCCACGGGCTCCAACGCCATCGGCGATGCGATGCGCTTCATTCAGAACGACCTGGCGGATTTCATGATCGCCGGCGGCTCCGAAGCCGCCCTCTGCGAACTGGGCATGGCCTCGTTCTGCGCCGCCCGCGCGCTCTCGACCCGCAACGATGATCCAACCCATGCCTCCCGGCCCTGGGACAAGGACCGCGACGGCTTTGTCATGTCCGAAGGCTGCGGCGTGGTGATCCTCGAAGAATACGAGCATGCCAAAAAGCGCGGGGCGAAGATTTACGCCGAGTTGATCGGCTACGGCATGTCCAGCGATGGCTACCACATCACCGCGCCGCCTGAAGATGGATCGGGCGCTGCCAAGGCCATGGAACTGGCCCTCAAGGATGCGGGCGTATCGCCCGATTCCGTCGACTATATCAACGCCCACGGCACCTCGACGATGCTGGGCGATCTGGCCGAGACCCGCGCTGTGAAAGCGGTCTTCGGCGAGGCGGCCAAAAAGGTGTCGATCTCCTCGACCAAGAGCCAGATGGGCCACCTGCTGGGGGCCTCTGGCGGCGTGGAAGCGATCGTGAGCTCGCTGGCCGTGCAGCGGAACATGGTCCCGCCGACGATCAACCTCGACAACCCCGATGAAGGGTGCGACCTGGACTACACGCCGAACAAGGCCAAAGAAAAGCGCATCACCTACGCCATGTCGAACTCATTCGGCTTCGGCGGGCACAATGCGTCGCTGCTGTTCAAGAAGATTTAGCACATAACCCACACGCTCACCTTCCCCGCCGGACACCTGAACTCCGCTTCGCCGGCATCATTGGCCGTGACCGGTTCGGGCCAGTGCCCGGTCAGGTCGCGGAAGGTTTGATTGGGCTTGAAAGTCTGCATTTTCTTCCAGCCTTCATCGCCGGTGCTCATGATGACCGCCAGGGCGCAGGGGACTTCGGCGGTGCCGCTCCACAGCCAGCCGATGCACTGGGGGTGATCGAAGTAATCGTGCTGATCGCCGTGGGTGTACTTGGCGCGGGCCTGGAGGAAATCATCGATGAGTTTGCGGTGGGAGAGGAGTTTGTTGTTGCCTTTGTCATCGCCGGGGTTGCCGAAATAATCGCCGTAGAAGACGCAGGGGTAGCCGTCCCTGCGGAGGAGGATCAGCGCGTAGGCGAGGGGCTTGAACCAGTCATCGATCCACGATTCGAGCGCCTGGCCGGGCTGGGAATCGTGGTTGTCGACGAAGGTGACGGCCGCCATCGGGTTTTCCTTGACGAGCGTGCCGTCGAAGATTTTGGAAAGATCAAAATCCCGGCCGCGGCGCGAGGCTTCCATCAATCGGTAATGGAGCGGAACGTCGAAGAGGCGCACCAGTCCATCGGTGACATGGAGATAGTTTTCGAGTTCGGGGAGATTGCCGGACCAATATTCGGCCACGCCGAAAAGCTCGCGCTCGGGGAAGCGGGCGCGGAGGTGGGTGAACCAGTCCTTGTAGAAGCTGGCGGGAATATGCTTGACGGCATCGAGGCGAAATCCGTCGAAATTGGCGGCCTGGACGAACCACTCGCCCCAGCGGAACAAATCGGCCCGGACATCGGCGTGATAGTGATCGATATCCGCGCCCATCAGAAAATCGAAGTTGCCGTGTTCGAAGCAGACTTCTCCGGAAAATCCCTTGGCCGTGGCGCGGTAGATTTTGCCATCCTGCCCGAAGGCCTTGAAATGCTGGGCGCGCCACTTGAAGGCGGAGTAGGTTTCGCCGCGGCCGGGAAAATTGAACTTTGCCCACGCATGGACCTTCTGGTGGGGGCTGAGGACGAGATTGCGGTCGGTGCAGGAGACTTCCTCGACCTCGACTTCCTCGGTTTCATCGGCCCCCATCATGTGATTGAGCACGACATCGGCGTAGGCGTTCATGCCGGCATCGCGGACCGCCTTGACAGCGGCAAGGAATTCAGCGCGGGTGCCGTACTTGGTGCGGACGGCGCCTTTCTGGTCGAACTCGCCGAGATCGTAAAGATCGTAGACGCCGTAGCCGACCTCATTGACGCCGCCCATGCCCTTGTAGGCCGGGGGCATCCAGATGGCGGTCGAGCCGAGGTTGCGCAGCTCACGGGCGCGGGCGGCGAGCTCGCGCCAGAGGGAGCCATCGTTTTTGCAGTTCCATTCGAAGTATTGGAACATGACGCCGCGGTGCATGAGAGTCCTAGAAAAACGGTGGCGAATGGGGGGGCCTAATCCTGACGCAAAGAGGCAAAGGCACAGAGGCGCAAAGAAGAAAAGGTGGAACTCATTTCTTCAGTCAGGTTAATGCAGAGCTTGGGAAATTGGGAATGAGGATAATTCGGGCTGGTCGTTACGGGGATTGCCAGTCCTGGAGAATCAATCCGGGGATTCTCGCGAATTCCTTCGAGTTGTGGGTGACAAGGGTCAGATTGTTAACCATCGCGATTGCAGCAATTAGATAGTCATTGGCACCGATCGTAATGCCCATTGATTCAAGCTGTGCCCTGACTTTTCCGTAAAGTTCCGCGGCCGCATCGTCGAATGGCAATGAGGCGTGAGGCGCCAGCAGCGCCTTCACCAAGCCGATATTCTTAGGAGCGTCGTTGCTTTTGCAAGCGCCGTAAAAAAGTTCCGCTTTGACAATCGAACAAACGAATATCAGCGATGGGGAGAGGCCGGCGATGCGCGCGGCGAGCGCGGGATCTTTCCCGCGCAGCAACTGCGCCCATACATTTGTATCGAGAAGGAATGCCATGACTTAAAGGGGTTCGATCAATTCTGGCGGTGGATCATTCAACTCAGGAAAATCGCCGACCCACTTGTCGGAGAAGCTCTCGAGGAATGCCTGATATTCGGACTGGGTCATATCCGCAGCGCGCCTTGCGGATGGGGCGGGCGCGATCGTCACTTCGACTTCCGTGCCCGCTTCATCCATGCCGACGGGAACCAGTATGTTCCCATCGGAACGGACTCTGCTGATCGTGTGAATTGTGGTCATGGATTCACCTCTTTTGGATTATACCTCCAGCATCAGCCGCGCGGGATCTTCGAGGAGTTGTTTGATCCGGACGAGGAAGCCGATGGCGTCTTTGCCGTCGACGATTCTGTGATCGTAGCTCAGGGCCAGGTACATCATCGGGCGGATTTCGATTTTATCGTTGATGACGACGGCGCGCTTCTGGATGGTGTGCATGCCGAGGATGCCGGATTGGGGCGGGTTGACGATGGGGGTGGAGAGGAGCGAGCCGAAGACGCCGCCGTTGGTGATGGTGAACGTGCCGCCGGAGAGCTCTTCGAGGCCGAGTTTTCCGTCGCGGACGGCGGTGGCCAGGCGCTTTATCTCGTTTTCGATGCGGGCGAAGGAGAGGTTCTGGGCGTTGCGGAGCACGGGCACGGCCAGGCCGCGGGCGGTGGAGACGGCGATGCCGAGGTGGACGTGCTGGTGGGAAAGACTATTTTCGCCATCAATGAAGGCGTTGACATGGGGGCATTCCTTAAGCCCCTGCACGACCGCCG
>JBBRTW010000280.1:0-9223 GCA_038244055.1 Tepidisphaerales bacterium
CAGTAGCACGGGCATCTTGCCCGTGTTGGCAGTTCCGCAGGCCGAATGCGTCTTTCGTCAATCTATAGGTCGCGCTCTGAACATGGGCAGGATGCCCATGCTACATCTGGCACATCGCTCAATTCGCGAGTTCCGCCAGCGCTTCCTGCGCCAATTTGGCGAATGAGGTATTCGGATACGCCGCGACGATCTCGCCGTATTTCTTCTTCGCCAGATCGACCCGCCCGGCCTTCTTGTAGTTGTTGGCCAGGCCCAGCGCGGCGTTGGCCTTGTCCGCCACGGCGGCTTCATTGGCCTTTTTCACCAGATTCGGATCTTTCTCGAAATCGGCGATGGCCGATTTGCTCTGCTCCGCGGCCGGCGTGCCGGGATAGTTGACCGCCACCGATTTGAATTTCAGATATGCCAGCTCGTTCTTCTTATCCGCCTGAAGCTGCTTGGCGATCGCCAGTTCATCATCGGCGGCCTTGTTCCTTCGGGCGGTCTCAAAAGCGGTCTTGACTTCCGGGTTGGCCATCAACTCCGCCAGTTTCTTCCGCGCCTTCTCGCCCGAGGCCGACTTGCCCAGGCCCTGCGCCAGGTCGCCGAGCTTCGACGCCGCCTCGGCGTATTGCTTGCCCGCGATCATCGGATCGATTTCATCCAGCGCCTTGGTCGCATACGCATCGACCTGCTTCTCCAGCGCCGACAAACGCTCGGAAATCTTCGCATCCACCTTCGCCGCCGCCGGCAGGCTCGCCAGCGCCTTGACGGCCTTGGCCCCCGCGTTTTCCTTCATCGCGCCTTCGGCCTTGTCCAAGGCCGCCAGCGCGGCCTCCATCACCTTGGGCTCCACCAACTGCGGCGGATGATTCGCCAGGGCATCGGCCAGCGGCGCATCGAGCTGCGCCGGATGGCCCTTCCAGAGCACCGCGCCTTCGGGCGAAATGATGTAAGTCGCCGGAATGCTGCGCACGCCGAACTGCGTCGCGAATGCGTTCTGCCAACCCTGACCATCGCACGCCTGCGGCCAGGCGAAACCCTTCTGCGCCGCCACCGTCACCATCGCCTGCTTGTCGTTATCCAGGCTGATCCCGATGAGCTGAATCCCCTTGGGCGCGTACTGCTGATTGAGCCGAACCATGTGGTCCGCCTCCGCCATGCAGGGCCCGCACCAGGTCGCCCAGAAATCCACCACCACGATCTTGCCCTTGAGCTTCTCCAGGCTGACCGCGCCCATGCCGTTGGCCGACTGGAACGCCATCGCCGGCTTATCGCCGACATTGACCTCCGCGCGGATGTTGGATGCGCTCAGACAAACCAGTGCCGCGCTCAGACCGAGTAACAGTTGACGAACCATGGGGGCCTCCATCCTTATCCTTGAATCCATTGAAGTGACGTCGAATTGCGACAAATGATAACGACGATTGCGGCAATTCGACAACAATATTTGAGAAAATTGCATGAAGCAATCGCGCCGGTGGCCTTTCCCACCGGAGCGATCCGACTAGAATATGAGGCTGGAGAACACCTTATGGCAAAGAAAAAAACCGACTCGACCCCCGCGAAACAACCCCAAAGCGCCGAGAAAACCCCCGCCAAATCCGCGGGTAAGAAGCCGGCGACCCCGGCCGCCGCCGCGCCCGTCACCGCCCCACCCGCCAAAGCCGCGCCGCCTGTGAAGGCCGCCGCGCCCGTTCCTGCGAAGGCCGCCGCACCCGCGCCCGCCAAAGCGCCCGCGCCGGTTGCCGCATCATCTTCCAAAGCCACCACGCCTGTCGCCGCCAAACCCGCCGCCGCGCCTGTTGCCGCGAAACCCGCCGCCGCGACGCTGCCCAAACCCCCGGCCAAAAAGGTCGATAAGAAAGCCGCCTCCCCCGCTCCGGCCGCCCCTTCGATGGACACGACCCTCGCCGCCGAAACCGCCGCCAAGATGGTCGCCAACAAAGCCACCCTCGGAGACGCCGCCCAGCCCGGCGCCGCGCCCAGGCAGGAAACCTCCACCTTCAAAAATCTCAAGGAACAACTCGCCAACCCCAAGCCCGGCAATCTCGGCCTCTTCGCTCCCACGGGCGGCTCCAAGAAATCCGGCGGCCATTCCTTCCTCAACCAGAACAAAGGCCATAACCAGACCTACGGCGGCTTCAACAAAGCGGGCGTTCCCCGCAGAACCAATGGATAAGGCGAATCGCGCGGCCGGGCGCTATGGCGCTTTCGTGCTCCGCCCGACTTGATCCCCATTCCCCCTGCCGATAGCTTACCCCGCCTATGTCAGACTGGCCCGGAGCGATTCTATTCGATTTCGACGGCGTGATCGTCAACAGCGAGCCGCTGCACTTTCTCGCATTCCACGAGGTCCTCAAGGCCGAGAAGATCGAGATCACCGAGGATGAGTATTATCGCGAGCTCATCGGTTTCGACGACAAAGGCGCGTTCAAGCACGTCTTCGAGAAGCGCGGCAAGGAGCTCGATCCCAAGACCTTCCTCCGCATCATGACCACCAAAAGCGAGCGGATGATGGACCTCATTCAGGCCCGCAAGTACCACACGCTGCCGGGTGTCGATGAGCTGATCCGCGGCCTCTGGTGGCATTACCCGCTGGCCATCTGCTCCGGCGCGCTCCGCGAGGAGATCGAAGCCATGCTCGAAGGCGTCGGCCTGCGCGACTGCTTCAAAGTCATCGTCGCCGCCGAGGATGTCACCATCGGCAAGCCGGACCCCTCCGGCTACCTCATGTGCGCCAAACTCCTCGGCAAGAAGGTCAAGAAAGACTTCAAACCGGCCGACTGCCTGGTGGTTGAAGATGCCCCCACCGTCATCCGCTCGGTGCGCGGCGCGGGTTTCCCGGTGCTGGCCGTCGCCACCTCCTACGCGCCCCAGAAACTCGCGGATGCCAACTACATCGTCGCCGATCTCAAGCCCGAAACCGTCGCCAGCGCGATCCCGCAACTCAAGACCAGTGCGGTATGATGCGAGCCATGAAATCCGTTTCGGCATTTCTTCTCACCGCCCTCGCGCTGGCCGCGTTTAACCCGGCCGACCCCGCCCGCGCCGCCGAGACCCCAGCTCCCCGCGCCGCCACCACAACCGTCGTCGCCACACCACCCTTGATCGCCGCCCTTCGCGAAGACGCCGCCGGCCCGATCCTCCCCGAATCATCCCACTGGCCGACCAACCTGCTGATCCTCATCGCCGCGCTCTTCGCCGCCGCCGCCATTCTCGGCCCGATCATTCGAGCCAATCGGTCCGATGGTGCGCCACCGCCTCCCGAGCATGCTCCCGCCGATTCGCATTCGGCCGCCCGCAAACATCACTGAAGCGGCTCGCATGGGATTGTGGTGCGGCCTTTCAGGCTGCTTTAAGAAGGCAGGCAAGAAGCCCGCTCCACATTAATCGCATTCGCTACTTTCCTACCACAAATCGCGCCGTCCACTTCACCGCCCGCCCGGCCGCCGACTTGATCATCACTCGCACCAGTTCCGCCTCCTCCTTCGCCTCCACGCCCACGCCCGCCGCCCGATCCTCGGCCGACACCTCCACCCCCGCCAGTTTCCATGCCTCCGCCGCCCCCGCCGCTCCGGCTGTCGATCGCATCACAATCCGCAACTCATACCCATCGCCCCCCACCACCTGCGCAACCCCACTCATCGCCTTCTTCTCCGCATCCCATTTCTCCCCACTCAAATCCACCAGGCCCTGCGTGATATGCCGCGAGGTGCTGATCGACTGCGGATGATCCGCGAGCTCCCGCAGCGCCACTACCGCGCACACATTCTGCGCGGCCGTCGGCTGATTCTCTTTCCCCTTGATCGGCGCTTCCAGTTCAAACTTCAGCCGCCCTTTCACGGGTGGCAGCAGCGCATTTGTCCAATACTCAAACGCCGCGTACTCTTTATCCGCCACCAGCCCCAGCCGCTCCATCGGCTCATCGATTTTCGCCGTCTCGGCCTCCCAGTTGAACAATCCCACCAAGTCGCGCGGCATCCCCTTCTCGCGCCGATCGCTCACCTCCCACACGCGCGGCATCGCCCGATCCAGCAGGTCCACCGGCCGCGCCGGCAGGCCATGCGAAGGCATCGTCCGCTTCAACAGATCCAGCCGCTCGGCCGGCAATGCCGAGAACTGATCGCTGCTCACCGAGAGCTGCCCCGCGACCGTGATCCACGAGCAGATCGCCCGCGCATGGCTCATCGGCACGCTCGCCCGCACATACAGCGGATCGGGATCGTTCCACCAGATTCGCCCATTCAAATGATAATTTCGCCCGCCATACATCGGCCCGCGCATCAGCGATTTCCACCCCGGCCCATTATCCGGGCCAATCCTCATCGCATCCAGCAGCCCAAATGCCCCGCCATAGCTCCGCATGTTCTGCGGGCCGTTGCACCCCAGCAAAAACACCTCTTTGCCGGCCGCCTGCCGCACGAGTTTGAGGCCATCGCGAAACGCTTCGACGTTCGTCTTCTCCGGATCGTGGAACGTCGCATTCCCCAGCTTATCCTCCTTGTACGCATCGTTGACGTACATGATCTCGGTCGCGCTGCCCATCCACAGGCCATCCATCTTGAGATATTTGTAGCCCCAATCCTTCGTGATCCTGCGCACGTTTTCCGCCACGTATTTCTGAACCTCCGGGTGGGTCATGTCCAGCGCCGTTCCGCCCCATTTCACATCGTATGCTTTCCCATCCGCGCGATGGGCGAACCAATCCGGATGATCCTTGAACCACGGATCGTCGAACGTCCCCGCGAAGGGCATGAACCAGATCCCGGCCGTCATCCCCCGCGCTTGAATCATGTCGGCGGTTGGCTTCATCCCCTCCGGATACGGCCCCTTGGGGCGCACGCGCGTGAAATTCTTCCGCGGGCCGTTGAGTTTCTCCCCATCCTGCCATCCATCATCGATCTGCACGAAGTTAAAACCAAAGGGCTTGAGCGCCTTCTCCGCGAAGGCCGCCTGCTCGGCCAGCTTTTCGGCATTGGATGCCCCCGCGTGATACCAGGTGCAATACCCTGCCGGCTCGGGCGGAAGATGAATGTTGTAAACCCGCGCCACCGCATCGGCCCAGGCTTCCAGGCCCAGCCGCACATCCTCGAAATAGCCGATCACCAGCGTCTCCGCCCGCTGCAACTCCCCCGCGCGCAGATGGAGATGCCCATAATCGATCTGCGCCGCCAGATGCACCCCGCCTTTCGACTCCGCCCCCGCCCCTTCCGTCGCCGTCGCAGTCGGAAGAATGACTCCACTCCCGCGCTCGCTGCTCACCCATCCCGCCACCACCCCGGCCCGCGTGGTCGGGTCCGCCACCGCCAGCCACATGTAACTCCCCAACGCCTTATCACCCGCAGCCAGTCCCCCCGTCCCCACCACTTTGAGTTCCGCCGCCGCTTTGCCGAGATCCACCGCAAACTCCGCTGGCCGGACTTTATTGATGACCACCGCCTCTTTGGTCACGTTGCTCAGTGTCGACCGCAACACCACAAACGGCAGTTTCGGAAACACCGAAAGCGAATCCGCACTCCCATCCACCCGTTCGATCAGAATCGACTTGCCTCCCCCGAACATCTTGTCCATCACCTCCGCGGTCCCCGCCCGCCCCCCGGCCACCAGCTTCCCCTCGCGCACGAAGACCGTTCCCCCTCCCCTCGCTCCGCCCCCCGTGCCCGCCCCGCCCACCCGGGCAATTTCAAATTTCCCCGCCTCCGCATCGACACTCACGCGTACCATCCCGTTCTCAATCGCCACCGCCTCGACCGCGCCAGCCGGCGCAATCGCTGCTGCCGCCAAAACCACCGACATCGTCAACCATCCCAACGCCGCAACTCTTCGCGCCATGGTTCTCTCCAAATCATCCCCTTCGATCACCATCACGATTTACCCTCGAAAAACGGAATATATAAAACATCCCCCGATTCCCCAACCTGACTTTTGACATTTGACATTGAACTTTTGACATGGCCCCCCCGTCATACCCCGCCTTGAACTATCGTCTCCCTTACCCGATAACCAATCTTCCATGACCAAGACCTTCTACATCACCACCCCCATCTATTACCCCAATGGCGAGCCCCACCTCGGGCATGCCTACACCACCCTCTGCGCCGACGTCCTGGCCCGCTACCACCGCCTGGCCGGGGATGACACCTTCTTCCTCACCGGCACTGATGAGCATGGCGTGAAAATGGTCAAAACCGCTGCCGAGAAGGGGATCGAGCCGCGCCAGCTCGCCGATATCAACGTCAAGATCTTCGAGGACCTCTGGAAAGAGCTCCACATCACCCACGATGATTTCATCCGCACCACCTCCGATCGCCACAAGCAGGGCGTCCAGGCCATCGTCCAGCAGATGCTCGACAAGGGAGACATCTATCTCGGCGCGTACGAGGGCTGGTACGATGAGGGCCAGGAGGAATTCGTCACCGAAACCGAGGCCAAGACCCGCAATTTCCTCGCCTTCAACAAAAAGCCACTGGTCCGCTACGCCGAGCCCACCTGGTTCTTCCGCCTCTCTAAATACGCCCCACAGGTGCAGCAATACATCGAGGCCCATCCCCAGTTCATCCAGCCCGAATCGCGCCGCAACGAAGTCCTCTCCAAGCTCAAACAGGGTGTGGATGACCTCTCCATCAGCCGGGCCACGCTCAAATGGGGCATCCCGCTGCCCAACGATCCCCAGCATGTGATCTACGTCTGGATCGATGCGCTTTCCAATTACATTACAGCGCTGGGGTATGGTGTGGGCGAGAATCAAGCAAGCGGTGGGCGAGTACACCCACCCTACGAGAAATACTGGCCCGTCAATGTCCACCTCATCGGCAAGGAAATCCTCTGGCTCCACGCCGTCTACTGGCCGGCCATGCTCTTCAGCATCAACCAGCTCCCGCCCCACCAGGTCTTTGCCCACGGCTGGTGGACCGCCGATGGCCGGAAGATGAGCAAGACCGAAGGCAACTTCATCGACATCGAAAAACTCCGCGCCGACATTTCCAAATTCGGCCTGGACACCCTGCGCTACTACCTCCTCCGCGCTGCCCCCTTCGGCAACGATCTCGATTTCAGCGAGACCGATCTGGCGGCCGCGCATGTCGAGCTCGGCAATGTTCTCGGCAACTGCCTGAACCGCGTGCTCAATATCATCAACAAGAACCGCGACGGCGCACTCCCCGCCGCCGCCGCCCTTGAAGACCTCGACCGATCCCTCCAGGAGCGCACGCAAAATCTCGCCGCCGAGCTCGCGCAGGCCTACGACCGCCTCGAACTCCAGCAATGCGCGCTGCTGCCCATCGAGCTCGCCCGCGCCACCAACGGCTACATCGATTCCACCGCTCCCTGGAAACTCGCCAAAGATCCCGCCCAATCCGCCCGCCTCGATACCGTCCTCAATCTCGCCACACAGGCCATGTACACCGCCCTAATCGCCCTGCTCCCCATCCTCCCCGAAAAAGCGGCGGCCGGGCTGGCGCAACTGGGCATCGATACCACGGGCAAAACGCTGACTGAGTTATTCGCGACTCCGCTGGCGGCGGGGCATCAGGTGGGGATGGGGTCGCCGTTGTTTCCGAAGGTGGAGGGGTAGGGTGGGCCGATGAGACTCGGGTCGGGCTGCGGTCCAACTCAGGCCATCCCGGCTCATCGGCCCATCCTTCGCGCGGCGGGTGGGTATATGTCGCCCGCCGCCCGGTCGCGCTCAACGGGGTCGGCCTCCAACTCTATCAGCCAGCGCGTGGGCGGGGGATGGAAGCGTTTTGAGGTCACCTCGAAGCGCCTTCAGGTGAGCCAAACGTGCTTGCAGGTCATCTCGAATCGCTTCGAGGTCATCTCGAAATGCTTTTAGGTGAGCTAAAAGCGCTCGCGACTCATCTCGAAGCGCTTTCAGGTGAGATCGAAGCGCGTTTGCGTCACTTCGAAGCGCGTTGCGGTGAAGTCGAAGCGCGTTGGGGTGGGATCGAAGCGCTTGGACGCGATGAAAAAACTCCTTTTCCTGACCGATGTCGATTAACCCACCCCGCCCACGCGCCGATGAATTCTGTAACGCGGGGCCGCCGTGGAATGTTTCTTCGGACCGCACCGCAGGTTTTTCCGTGAAGGAGATCGCATGTCGATCCCGCTGAAAGATTCGTTGCTGGTGCCGTTCTCGACCAATTTCAATGCCCGCATCGTGGCCTCACCCGGCACGTTTTTATTGACCGCGCCGCAGGCGGCGGCGTATACCGCGCTGCACGATCCGTTTGTCGCGGCCTATAACGCGATGATGACGGCCCGCGCGGATGGGACGCGCTCGGAGTCGTTCACCGCGACCAAGAATTCGACCAGGCGGGCGCTGCTCAACTACGCCCGCCAGCTCTATGCCTTCGTGCAGGCCAACGCCGCGGTGTCGCAGGCCAACAAGATTTTACTGGGCATTCATTTGAAGGTGATTCCCGCGCCGATTCCCGCGCCGGGGGTGCGGCCGGGGATGGACATCATCGCGGTCAGCAATCGCACCATCTCCGTTCACATTCACGACAGCGCTTCGAGCACCAAGCGCGGCAAGCCGCCCGGCACCACCGCCGCGTGGGTCTACAGTTTTGTCGGCGCGGAATATCCGTCCGATCCCACCGCCTGGAATTTCGAAGGGTCAACCACCAAGTCGAAGTTCAACATCCTCTTCCCCAGCTCGGTGGCGGGCGGAACGCAGGTGTGGCTCCGCGCGGCCTGGATCAACCCCAGGCAGCAAACCGGGCCGACCAGCGTGCCGATCACGACGACCCTGCAGGGTGGTGGATCATCGACGGTGTCGCCGGAGATGAAGATCGCGGCGTGAAGAGGTTGAACCACGAAGGGCGCGAAGGGCACTAAGAAGAAGCCGCGGATGGATGCGGATGAACGCGGATGAACGATCTGCGATCATCGGTGTTCATCCGCGGTTGTTTTATTGATGGAGATCGTCGCGAGCGTGCCGCACTCCGGGCAGCGCTCGGGGGTGGCGCGGAGGTCGTAGCCGCAGATGGGGCAGAGGCCGGGGCGGGGATGGCGTCGCCATTTCCGGCGGACGAAGGAGATGGAGCGCCAGGCGGGAAGGATGAAGGTGATCAGGGCCAGTTGATAGAACGGTATACCGCCTCAACCGCCTCATTCTCTTCACGCCCCCGATCATACCACGCGGGATGGGCTGATGGCGATTGGGAGTCTCCTCCGTGCCCATCGTGCCTCGTCCGTCGTTCATCATTCATCGTTCCCTGAACCCTGAACCCTGAACCCTCCC
>JBBRTW010000281.1:0-9206 GCA_038244055.1 Tepidisphaerales bacterium
GCAGATCGACGCCAACCCCTCACCCCCGCCCTCTCCCACGCGGCGATTGGACCGCGCGGCGAAGGACATTTTCTCACGCCGCTTGGGAGAGGGAGTTTGCGGCCTTGAATTCGAAAGCGGCGCAGCTTCGAAGGCTTGCAGCGGAGCATTCTCGCTTCTCACTACTCGCTTCTCGCTTCTCGCTTCTAACTTCTCGCTTCTAACTTCTCGCTTCTCTCTTCCGATATTCACTGCCCACCTCCCAGCGCCACCAGAAACGTTTTGAAGATGATCTTCGAATCCAGCCAGACCGATTGCCGCTTGATGTACTGGACGTCGTAATAAATCCATTCCTGGAAATCGGTTTCGCCGCGGTCGCGCTTGCGGGAGACTTGCCAGAGGCCGGTGATGCCGGGGCGGACGCTCAGCCGCGCCTCGCGCCAGGCGGGGCACATCTGGTTCTCGCGCTCGGGGCTGGGTCGCGGGCCGACGATGCTCATCTGGCCGACGAGGACATTCCAGAACTGGGGGAATTCATCGAGGTTCAAGCGGCGCAGCCATCTCCCGACCCAGAAGATGCGCGGGTCATCCTTCATTTTGAACTGAGGGCCATCGACATCGTTCTTGACGCGCAGGCCGGCCTGGGTCTGCTCGGCATCGGGGACCATCGTGCGGAATTTCCAGCAGCGGAAATTCTTGCCGCCCTTGCCCTGGCGCACAGCGCCGTAAAACAGCGGACCGCCGGGGGAATTAATCTTGATCGCCAGCATCACCAGCGGCCAGAGGGGCATCGACAGCACCAGCGCGATAATCGCCCCCAGGATATCCATCCCGCGCTTGGCCGCCCGGAAGCCCCGGAACCCAAAGCCCGTCAGCGCCGGCATCTGCGCCTCCAGCACCTTATCCAGGCGGATGGGGCGCTCGAAGGTCAGTGGCTGGGCGTTTTCATCGGAATCGGTGGTGATGGCCTGGATGCTGGGTTTATCTTCGCCCAGGACGATGGCATGGCTGAGCGTATGGTTCTTCAACGTGGCGGCGGCGATAGTCGTGTTGGGCATGACCACGGCGCGCTTGAGGATCATCCCGGCACCGATCTTCGCGCCCCGGCCGATGGTGGTCGGGCCGACGATCACCGCATCCTTGCCGATCTCCACATCATCGCCGATGACCACCGGGCCGATGACATTGGCCGAGGAATCGATGCGGACGTTCTTGCCGATCCAGACTTTCTGGCCCTGATCGACGAGGCCGCCGCCGCGGGCCAGCCAGTGGGGCGTGGCGCGGAGGATGGCCTCATTGAGCTCGAAGAGATGCTCGCGATCGTGCAGGCTGAAGGAGCGGCCGGGGATGGTCGAGCCGCGCAGGTGCAGGCCGGCGCGGAGCATCGAGCTGGGCCACTGGTTGATGCGGTGGGGCAGGGCGACTTCCAGCATGGCCTTCATCGCATCAGCGCCCATGACGATCAGGACGGGCCAGTCGCGATCGACCTGGAGCGAATCATCCTGCCGGCCATAGGAGCGATCGACGCGGGTGACGCGGCCCTCTTCATCGAGGCGGAATTTTTCATCGTACGATTTGCGGCGCGGGCGGGGGAAATCGATCAGGGTCGCATCGCAGCGATTGCCGCGATGGACTTCGATCGCCATGTTCAAATCGCAGATGGGGAAGCGGTGGCCGTTGAAAATCAGGTAGAGCGGCTCGCCATCATCGGGGGAGGCGGTGAGGGAGGATTTGGCGATGTGCAGCTTGCCATCGTACCCCTGCAAGGGCTTCTGGGCGGCGATGGGCGCGCCCAGGGCGGCGAAGGTGGCGTGATGCTCTTCGGGCACCACCATCGAGGACCAGGTCAGCGCGGCCTCGGCGAAAAGCTGATCGAAGAGTTCGCCGATCCGCGCGTTGCCCAGCACCCAGGACCAGCCCGGGGCCATCGTCTCTTCGCGATTGTCCCCGGACCGGCCCATGCGCCGCTCGACGACGACGATGGCCTGATGCTGGGACCGGAGCATTCCGCGCGGAGCGGTCGGCATTGCCGGAGCGGTTGGCATTGCCGGAGCATTGGGCGCGGCCGGTGCGGGTGCGATCGGAACGGCTGCAACCGCCGCCAGCGCCTCGGAAACCGCGCCCGCCGCGGCCTGCGCGGCCGCCAAGGCGGCTTCGGGCACTTTCAGCTCAACCGAAACAGGACCACCCACCGCGGTACGCGGCGGGTCCAATCCAATCGACAATTGAGCAGGAGTCTCTTGCACAGCGAATCAATCTCTATCAACACACCCCAAAACCGATTCGAAACAAACTCTTCTTCGTGTCCTTCGTGCCTTCGCGGTTCAATTTCTTCAATGTTTCGTCAATGTCGCGATTCCAGGATCGCCCGGCGCCGGGGCCGATGGAACGCGCGTGCTGGCGTAGTAGCTGCTGTAGGCGCTCTTGCCGCGATGGTAGCTTCCACTCTGCTTGTACTTAACGCGGTTGAGCACGGTGCCGATCACGTTGGCGTTGCTGCGGCGGAGGATCTCCTGGATGTGAGTCACCGTGCCGCGCTCCACCTCGGCATTGAAGCTGCACATCACGCCATCCACCAGCCCGACCAGCACATGCGTATCGGAGACGGGCAGGAGCGGCGCGGTATCGAGAATAATGTGATCGTAAATCTCGCCCAGGGCCGCCAGAACGCGGGCGACTTCCGGCCGGCTCAATAGCTCGCTGGGGCGGATGATGGGCGTGCCGGCGGGGAGAATATCCAAGCCGTCGATATCGCTCTTCTTGATCGCCGATCCCGGCTCGTGGCTGCCGGCGATGACTTCGGCGAAGCCCGGTGAATCCGAGACGTTGAAAATGCGGTGGATGTCCGGTTTGCGCAGGTCGGCATCGATCAGGAGCACGCGCCGGCCTGACTTGGCGATGGAAATGGCCAGATTCACGGCCAGCGATGTCTTGCCATCGCCCGGCTGCGGGCTGGTGATGGCGATGGTCTTGTAGTGAAGCTCGGGGTTGCCGAAGAGGAGTTGCGTGCGGATCACCCTGAATTCCTCGGCGATCAGATTGCGGGCGTGTTCGCCCTTCATGCGTTTGAGTTCGTTGATCTTGGGGATCGTGCCCAGCAGGGGCGCGCCGAGGAGCGGCTCGACATCGCGCGGGTCGCGCAGGCGCTTGTCGAAGCGATCGACCAGCAGCGCCAGGAGCATTCCCAGGAACAACCCGCCGACCACGCCGGCGGCCTGGACCTTGGATCGCTTGTCCTGATCGGGCTTATCGAGAATCTTCGCCAGCTCAGCGATGCGGATGCCGGAGTTCAGCGAGAACTGGCGATCCATCGCCTTAAGTTCCTGGAGCGAAGAGTAGTTCACATCGTAGTCGCGGCCGACCAGGCCGATCTGGTCATCCAAGGCGGAAAGCTGGCTCTTGACCCACACCAGGCGCTTGGCCTTCTCATCCATCTTGGCCAGTTCGTCGGTGTAGAACTTGAGCATCTTCTGGGCCGCATCCACCTTTTCCATCGCTTCGGCCACGCTCTTGGCGTCGATCAGAACGAACTGCTTGTCGATTCGCTCCGTGATGATCGCATCGATCTCAGTCTGCCGGGCCATCACCATCTGCTTCAACCGGTTCACCTGGTCGAAGGCCCGCCGGACATCCGGATGCTCATCCTTCTTGATGGCCTTCTCGGATTCGAGGTTCGCCAGCGCGTTGACGAGCTGCTGGTTGTAGGTCTGGAGGATGTTGTCCTTCTGGCGCTCATCCTCCTTCATCTTGATCGCTTGAAGCTCCTGGTCCGGACGGCGGACGCCGGAATTCTTCATCTGTTGCAGCTTGGCATCCGCGGCGGCGAACTGCAGCTTGGCGGAAAGCTGGTCATCGATCATCTTCGATACTTTTCCGAAGGTGTCGGATGCGCCGGCCGAGTCGCGATCGATGTTGTTCTCGATGGCGATGCGCGTGCGCTCGGCGATCAGCGCGCCCTTGGTGGTGAGCTTTTCCTGCACGACCTGCTCGGCCTGCTGAATTTGGAAGGTCACATCCCCCTTGACCTCATCCTGGCAATACTTGACGAATGCCTTGGCGAAGGCGTTGCAGATCTCGGCCGCTTCGACCGGATCGGGGCGGATGCAGGAGATGGTGACGACCTGCGTGCGCTTGTCGGCATCGGCGGTGACGATGTCCTGAAGCTGCTTGATGACATCGACCTGCACCGAAGGGTCGTTCATGTCCCGCCCGCGCACCAGGCCGGGCATGGCATGCTGCATCTCCGGCTCCATCGCGGCGATGAGCGGGATGCGCTGCGAGGTGATCACATCGACCGCCTGGGCGGTGAGGCGGGCCATCCCCTGGCCATCCGCCGTCTTATCGGTCCAGCTCACCTTGGCGATGGTGCTGTAGGAGGGCTTGATGAAGTTGTTGGCCGTGTAAATCCCCGCGAAGCCGATCAGCCCGGTGACCAGCAGCACCAGCCACCAGCGCTTGAGGATCGCCCCGATGATATTGATGCCCCCGACCTTTCGGGCGGGCATGCCCGAGCCGGCGTAATTCATGCCGCCGCCCCCGCCCCCCTGCGGCATATCGATAACCTGGATAACGGCCGGACCCTGCGGGGTCATGATCGCCCCGGCCCGCTGCGAGCCGAGCTTCTGGATGCTCCGATTGTTCGCCATAGTTGCGCCTTGTGCAGATGGGCCCGCTCCAATCACTTTGGGCGATCGAAACGAACCACAATCGGACGCGACTCACCAGCCGACCGCACCGATCGATGTCCTTTCCTTCTCTTCGACCCGTAAGGGTCATCACTTCGTTAACTGACGCCGATTCCCAATATCCGGCCATTCCCATCGGGGCTCCCGCAAGCATTCGCCTGCGAGGGGTAAAAGGTCGCGCTGTGTGCCCCGACCCGAACAACCGTCCAAAACAACCGTCCAATAAACCAATTCTCCGGAATGCTGGTGCTTTGATATTGCTACCACCACCCGGAATTACTTGCTACTGCAAATCGCGTTCATTGCGACTCTTCACTAACAACTAGCAACTAGCGACTAGCAACTAGCAACTCATTCAGCCAAAGCCTTCGCCCGCCAGCCCTTCCAGAGCCGCTTCCACCAGCGGTTGCCGGTCAGTTCCTGCGGCGAAAGATCGGTGCTGCCGGACAAACTCGTTCGCTCGGCCGATGACAGGGCCGTATCCAATACGATCGAACCGCGCACTTCGACATTCGGCGCGACGATTGCCTTGGCCGCCACCACCGCCTGCTCGACCATGGCCCCGCGCCCAATGCGCGATTCGTTCCACAGGATCGATTCGTGAACCACCGAATCCGCGCCGATTTCGCAATTCTCGCCGATCACGGCCGGGCCGATGACCACCGCATCCGCCATGACCTTGGTCCCCGCGCCGATGTAGGCCGGGCCGATCACGCGGGCGCTGGGATGGACGTAGGCCGAGGGATGGATCCACAAGCCCGGCACTTTGCAGGCCAGGTGATCCACCAGCGGCTTGCGATGCGTGGGATCATTCAATAGATCGACCATCGCGTTCAGATACCATTCTTCATTCCGGATCGACAGGACCTTGCCCGTGAGCGGAACGGCCTGAACTTTCAGGCCCTTTTCCGTCAGCTTGGGAATGAGCTGTTCCTTCATGTCCTGGTAGCCCTTGGTCTTGATGAACGGGAAGACCGAAGGCTCGCAGACATAAATCCCTGACGGCTTGAGCTGCATCTGCCGCTCGAGATCGGCCGAGTTGGAATTTTCAACGGTGGCGGCAACGGTCACGGCCGCGCCGGATTTCCTGTGTTCCTCGATCAGGTGATTCCAGTCGATCCCCAGATAAAGACTGGTTCCCTGCACCACCAGGAAGCGCTCGTTGCCGAGCCAGGCTTCGCAATCCTTGATGCAGCCGGCCGCCCCCCGGGGCATCTGATCTTCGCTGTAGTGAATGGTGATATCGGGGGCCGGGTTGTACCCGAGCCTTGCGGCAATGGTGTGGGTGCGTCCGTTGGCGCTGATGGCCATCTGTCCGATCCCAGCGCTCCGCAGCGCTGCGAGGACCGATTCAATCACGGGTCGATCGATCATCGGCCAGAGCGCTCGGGGCAACTGCCGCGAAAGCGGGCATTGTCCGAACTCCTGGCCACCGGCTAATACAACTGCTTTCATGACTCCATGTACCTTCCCTCGAGCTTCCGCCGCGCGGGACAATCGCCTGAACAACAACGCGATCGCCGTCGCGATATCAGCGGAACCGGCCATTCCGTTTTCACGGTCCGGCCGCGGACGGCGTTGGCTACACCGCCCCGTTCCCGATCCTCGCCGGCAGCATCCATAAGACGCCGCCGACAAGCGCATTTTCCCTAGGCCTCGGCTTTTGGCTCAAATTTGTCGCCCATCACAAAACGGGCCACAAATCCGTACCTTCAGCCTGATCGCCGAAAAACTCCGGGCCCGCCATTCCAGGCGCGCCCTCTTCGACGATCACATTACCCAGCATCCCGGAAGCGATACCGCCACCGACATGCTCACCCACGGACAAGACCCTTCGTACTGCACCCAAAGCTCCGACTCGGGGCGCAACCAAAGGCATCTCCGCTCATGGCGAAACCGGCTCGGCATCCAAGCCTCGACGGCCGCCGCGCAGCGTGTTTGTTCCTTCATTTCCTGCCTGGCATCACAGGCTTCTTCTGGCTTCACAGACCAAAATGCACCGTCGAATTTCATCCGGACTCCACTCCGAACAACTCGCGACGACACACCGGTTTTTCTAGACGGGAGGTTTGGACGTGGATGCTTTACTCCAACTCCAACCGATCCCAGCCGGTTAAGGCTTCTATCTTATCACTTACCCATACCCACGCGTCAAGTAAATCCGGGTGGGCCATCTCTTCTAACATCGTCAAGGACCGCAATCGGCTATGAGCCTTTTTCGAGCTCTGTCCGATAATCTTGCAGCGCCTCATACCAGTGACGCATTTGTCGTCCCGTTAGAGCGGTATAGGGGTTATTGTCCAGAACGCTGTAATTCGGTCTACGGGCCTGTTTAGGTCTCATTGCAACCCACTGGGACGTAGAAATCGGCGTAACGTCCGTCTGGATCGAGAATTCCGACACAATTCGCCTGGCGAATTCAAACCACGAGGTTGGGGAAGAATTTGTAAGGTGCCAAATGCCATCCGCATTCCGATCCAAAATTCGCAAGACCGCCTCGGCCAGATCCGGGGCATAAGTCGGGCAGCCGATCTGGTCATTCACAACTTTCAAAGCATGACCGGCACGAGCTCGGTCAATAATGATCGTCGGAAAGCAATTGCCATGCCTGCCGAAGAGCCAGGAAGTGCGAATGTTGAGCCAGGATGATTGGGTAAACTGGGAAAGGCACTTTTCGCCCAAAAGCTTGGATTTCCCATATGCGGACAGGGGGTTTGGGGAATCTGAAGGTTGATAAGGTCGGACACTTTGGCCGTCAAAAACGAAATCCGTGCTGAAATGGACGAGTTTGGCTTTGAATTCGACGCAAAGTTCCGCCAGATGGCCGACGGCGGTCCCATTAATTAGGTTCGCGCGATCCGGCTCATCTTCGCATAAGTCCACGCCTGTGTGAGCTGCGCAATTCAGCACCAGGCTCGGGCGATGTGCCTGAAATAGGCGGTAAACACTGTTTTTATCGGTAATGTCGCATTCCGCGCGCCGCAGCGCCAGCGCGCTCACCCCCCGGGCGGCCAGAACTTTCACAAGTTCATGGGCCAGCATTCCACCGCCGCCGGTGATGAGTACGGATCGATACAGGTCCAAAGCCGGCTGCCTTTCCGAATCGTGAGCATCCAAAGGGAATCGGGCGACCCTGTCAGGGAGTCACCCCGCGCGGAACAGTTCGGTTTGATTGTGCCACGGATTTGAATCGCGGGCAAAAGGAAAAGTAGGCGGTGGGCAATGGGCGGTGGGCAGTGGGCAGGGATAGTAGGCGGTAGGCAGAAGGGGAAATTCGGCTTCAACCAATCGCCCTGCCATTTAGCTGATGTATCCTGCAGACTGCCGACTGCCCACTGCCGACTGCCGACTGCCCACTGCCCACTGCCGACTACCGCTACTGCCTTTCCGCATATTGCTGCTCGTAATACTTCAGGTACTCGCCGCTCTTGATCGAACGCCACCAGGCTTGGTTGTCCTTGTACCACTGCACGGTGGTCTTGATGGCCTGATCGAAGCGGTATTTGGGCTCCCAGCCGAGTTCGCGCTTGATCTTGGTAGCATCGATGGCGTAGCGGCGGTCGTGGCCGGGGCGGTCCTTGACGTAGGTGACGACATCATCCCAGTTCTGCCCCATCTCGCGGATGAGCGTTTCGGTGATCACGCGGTTGGTAATCTCATTATTACCGCCGACGTTGTAGACCTCGCCGAAGCGGCCGTTGTTGAGGACGGCCCAGATGGCATCGCAGTGATCCTCGACATAGAGCCAGTCGCGGATATTCAGCCCATCGCCGTAGAGCGGCACCTTTTTTCCTTCCATCAGATTAGTCACGAAGAGCGGGATGAGCTTTTCGGGGAAGTGATACGGCCCGTAGTTATTCGAGCAGCGCGTAGTCAGCACGGGCATGTGGAAGGTATGGAAGTAGGAGCGGACCAGGCAATCGCCCGCGCATTTGGAGGCCGAGTAGGGGCTGTTCGGTTGGAGAGGCGTTTCCTCGGTGAATTTGATCTCGGGCTTGTCCTCGGGGAGGGTGCCGTAGACTTCATCGGTGGAGACGTGATGAAAGCGGTGCGGCCGGGGCGGCTGGGGACCCTCCAGCCATACCGCCTTGGCCGCCTTGAGCAGGACATGGGTTCCGATCACATTGGTGTCGATAAACTCATCGGGACCATGGATGGAGCGGTCGACATGGGATTCCGCGGCAAAATGGACAAGGGTGTCAATCTCTTCTTCCTGCAGCAGGCCAAGCACCAGGGCGTAATCCCTGATATCGCCATGGACAAAACGAAAGTCGCCCTCGGTCTCAACGGCGGGCAGGTTGGCCCGGTTGCCGGCATAGGTCAGGGCGTCCAGGACCACAATCAGGCTCTCAGGGTGATTCTGCAGCCAGGAGCGGACGAAATTGGCGCCGATAAAACCGGCGCCTCCGGTTACCAGGATCTTCTCAGGATGGTAGGACATTTTTCTTCCTTTTTTCTTGTATTATCAGGGAGATCAAACTTTTTGCGACGCCATTAATGGTTGTTTCGTAACGGCCACTTGAATGTTGTCTGCCAGGCGCC
>JBBRTW010000282.1:0-9163 GCA_038244055.1 Tepidisphaerales bacterium
GCCTCAAACTCAACAGCGCCCGCTGGACACCCGAGCATGCGGAGAACATTACGGCACTGCGGTGCCTCGACTACAGCGGACTTTGGGCCGAATTCTGGAGCCAACGGGCGGCATAAGTGCCGAAAACGGGAGTTACACGCGCCATTGACCCATCGGGGCAATCGCATATGGCATGATTCATCGATGGAGGGCCATCACTCGTTGCGCAGCTTCTGTTTCGCATATGCCGAATATAAAGACGGCTCGGGACAGCTTCTCAGAAATGCCCGCCAGTGCTCGGCGGCCTCGCCTGGAGGATGCTGTGCGTCCAGCATGTCAGCTAGATTGAAATGAGCCGATGCGCACGTCGAATCCAATCGAATACATGCCCCGAAGGCCTCCGCCGCACGATCCCACTCACCCTTCTCCATCATCAGCACGCCCAGGTTATTCCATGCATCGGCGTGCCCCGGGTCGATCTCAATCACCTGCTGATACCGTTCGATCGCCTCCGCCGGCCGCCCCATCCGCGCCAGGAGCGATGCCAGATCGAAACAGATCTGCGCATCGGGCCCGCCCGCCCGCAGCGCCTGGCGATAGCTGTCTTCGGCCTCTTCGAATTGCCCGGCGATCTCCTGCTCGATCCCCCGCTCGTGCCAGTCGCGCCCGCTCCCTGGATAATTGTGCAGTCGAACCGGCAGAGGCTCGGAGGCACCCGCATCATCGAATGAAAGCCGCAGTTGCCCGTCGATCTCCGCGAGTTCGCCGTGCTCCAGGCGCACCAGCATCGGCCCATTCGCTTCCAGCATCGATAACTGGTGCAGCGGCTCTTCCAGGTGCGGCAGCATCCGCCGCAACCGAAGCAGCACGCCCCGGAGCCGGGCGATGCTCACACCGCCGCCGGCCAGATCGCACAGATGTCGCGCCAATGCCACTTGCCGGAAATCGAACCGCTCCACCCCGTTCTCATCCACCGCCGGCGCGATCAACCCCGCTTTCACCCACGCGCCAATCCGCGCCCGCGGCACCTTGAGCAGTTCGGCCATCGATCGCAGCGAGTATCGTAGCGGCGCATGCCCCTCATCGCCCATCGCCCGGCGGAACTCCGACTCCGCCATGACCACCCGCGCGCTCAACTCGATCGGTTCCCCGCCGAGCGTAATCGGCAGGCTGGCCTCGCCGATCACCAGGAGCGCCATCCGGGCATGGTTGGAATAGCGCACATACCTCCCGCCGTGGCTCCGCACCATCTCCACGAACTCCTCGTGGCACAGCTCCGCCAGCGTTCCCGCGTAACCCGCACCGGCCGCCAGCAGGGCGCGCAAACGGCGTCGGGTCATTGGGGTTGGCTCGGAACTGGCGGGCTTAGACGACATGCAGTTTTTCAAACACCGGCGAGCGCAGGCGCTGGTCCGGCGTCCACTCGAGGAACGACACCGTACAGAACAATCCCGGCTCGAGCCACCGCCCGCGAACCGGACACGGCACCACCGGCCGCGACCGCTCGCGGCCGGAAAACATCGACAATAACTGGGCATGCATGGCGCTGTCGATGCCAGAACCGACCTGCCCGACAAATTGGATTGTACCTTCCACCTCGGCCGCAAGGATCAGGCTCTTGAATCCGCGCTCCGCGCTGGGCTCATACCCGATCATCGAGCACACGACGTCCTGTCGCTTCTTGAATTTCAACCACGCCCCCGAGCGCTCTCCAGGCTCATATACACTATCCACTCGTTTGGCGACGATTCCCTCCAGGCCCAGCTCGCTGACCTTCTCAAACACTTTCAATGTGCTTCCGGCCAGCGCCTTCGACATCATGAGAATCGGATCGTCAAAAGCGGCGATGAGCGGCTCCAACTCCGCGCGCCGCTCCTCATAGGGGCACTTCATGATCGGCCTGAATTTGCTGTAGAGCAGATCAAATGCCACATAGCGAAGCTGGCCTGCCTTTGACTTGCCCCGGCGATTCAGCAGCGCGGTGAAATTCGGCTTTCCCCCGGTGAACATCACGATCTCGCCATCGAGCACCGTGCCGCGCGGAAGGGCTGCGAGTCCACCCAGCTTTGGAAAGCGGCTCGTGAAATCCGTCTTCTGTCTTCCCACGAGCCGATATCCGCCATCCTCGACAAAACAGAGCGCCCGAAACCCATCCCACTTGATTTCGCATCGATACATCGGCAAATCGCGCGGCTCGCTCAGTCGCGCGAGCATCGGCTCGATGAACTGCGGCAGGCTCCTGGGTGTCATCACACATCTCAAGAAGATTTGCGCTTGCGGTGTGCTCCCGCAGCCGACCGCTTCTGCGCGGTGGAAGGCGCCACCATCCGCGGCGGCCTGGCCTTCCCCCTGGCCTCATCCAGGCTCTTCTGCAGCGCCTCCATCAAATTGATCACCTGCGGCTCCTCTTCGGCCGGCGGCGCGACAATTTCCTTCCCAGCCACCTTCGCCTCGATCAGCTTCTCCAGATTGGCCGTGTACTTGTTCGTATACGAGCTGAAATCAAACTTCTCATCGGCGAGCTGATTCACCAGGGTCCGCGCCAGCTCCACCTCCTTTTTCTCCACTTTCACCGCCGGCACCTCGGGCTCAAACTCGGCCACCGGCTTGACATCCTGCTCGTAGGCGAGGAATGTCGCCCCCAGTAATTTGTCGATCGGGCGGATGAGAATCGGCTGCTCGCGGTTGTTGAATACGCCCGTGGCGAAGGCCACCTGCCTGGTCTCCACCATCACCTGATGCAGCAGCGCATACGGCTTGCGACCGATCACTCCATCGGGTGTGAAGTACAAAGTCCGGCCATTGTGATAGCGCGAGTCAATTTCATCCGGATCGATGAAATGCGCGATATCCACCGACCTTTCGCCTTTGCCGCGCAGCTTGGCCAGTTCATCATCATCGATGATGACATACTTATCCTCGGCGAATTGGTAGCCGCTGACGATCTGGTCGGCCGGCACTTCTCCATGCACCGGGCAGACCTTCTGATACTTGATTCGCGCCCCGCAGTCCTTGTGGATCTGATTAAGAGCGATCCGTCCGGCGTCGCTCGATGCGGCGGTGTACGCTTTGACGGGGATACTCACCAGACTGAAGCGGATAAAACCCTTCCAGACGGGACGGCTCGCCATGCGAACTCCTTTACGACCGGTCAAGGCCGCGTTCGAACCGTCCGTGGTGAATTGGGAAATCGGAATCTCTATCCGATGCTCGATCATAGATCGCGCGCGGCCAAGGACGCAACGTTGGAATTGTGGGGTGATTCGCGAAGGATTTTTGCCCGTCCCCCAAACCGGCTTCGCAATCTATTCTAACCGAGTGATGAAGCGCCGCTCCACCAACGACTTATCGACGTATCGGGCCAAACGGAAGTTTTCCAGCACGCCCGAGCCGCCGCCGAAAGTTACGGCCAAACGAGCTGGAAAGAGATTGCGATTTTGCGTTCAGAAGCATCTCGCCAGCGCCCTGCATTATGATTTCCGGCTCGAATTCGATGGTGTTCTATTGAGCTGGGCGGTGCCCAAAGGGCCATCGCTCGACCCCGCCGACAAGCGACTGGCGATGCGAACCGAAAATCATCCTCTCGACTACGGCGACTTCGAGGGGATCATCCCCGAAGGCTACGGCGCGGGAATTGTCCTTCTCTGGGATACGGGCACCTGGGCTTGCGAGCAGGAGGATATCGCTGCCGCTCTGAAAAGGGGCGAATTGAAATTCTCGCTCGACGGCGTGAAGCTGAAAGGATCGTGGGTTCTGGTGCGCACGCGCGGCGGCGAGGGGAAAGAACAGTGGCTCCTGATCAAACATCGCGATCGTTGGTCCGGCACCGTGGATATCGCCAGTTTCGCGCCGCAGAGCGTGAAGAGTTTTGGCGATTTCCCCGACTTACTGCGAAACAGCGAACGACTCGAAATCTGGAGCAAGAAGCCACCCGTCAAATCCGGAGCGACGGCCGAGCTTTATCGCGATGTGATTCGCCGGGCCCGGGAGAAGCCGCCGGCCAGGTCGAAGCAGGCCGCAGCATCAGAACCCGGTCGGGTGAAATCGGGCGGGGCGAAAGTGGGTCGGACGAAAGTGGGCCGTGCGAAATCACCGCCGTCAAAATCCTCATCAGCCGATTCTCCAGTTGCCACACCGGTCCACTCCGGGCGGCTTCATTCCAAATCGTCCTCTTCCAATGGAGCCACATCCAAAACCCCGCGTTCCCAATCCGGCAGGGAACTCCCCGCGAAATCGCTCCAGTTCGGCAGGAACATCCCGAAACTCAGCAATCAGGATAAGCCCCTCTATCCCGATGGTTTCACCAAGGGGCAACTCGTCGACTACTACACGAAGATCGCGCCCTTCATCCTGCCGCATCTGCGCGGCCGTGCCGCGACCCTCAAGCGATATCCCGATGGCGTCGAGAGTAAATTCTTCTTCGAAAAACGCTGCGCGTCCCATCGGCCGGACTGGGTCAAGACCGCGACCGTCGCCCGAAGCGACAGCGAGGAAAGCATCGCCTACTGCCTGATCGATGATCTCAGCACGCTCGTCTGGGCCGCCAATATGGCCGCGATCGAGCTGCATGTCCCCCTCGCCCTGGCGAAGAATCCCGATCGCCCGACCAGCCTCGTCTTCGATCTCGACCCGGGCCTGCCCGCCGACATCAGAGACTGCGCCAGGGTCGCTCTCCACTTGCGCGAGCTTCTGACCGACCTGGGCCTCGAATCATTCATCAAGACCAGCGGCAGCAAAGGGCTCCATATGCTCGTGCCTCTCAACGGTTCGAATCCCACCTTCGACCAGACCAAGTCTTTCGCCCGCGCGATCGCCACGATGGTGCAGAAGGAAGATGCGGCGCGGGTCACCGCGACCATGAGCAAATCCCTGCGCACGGGAAAAGTCTTCGTCGACTGGAGCCAGAACGACCGCAACAAGACCACCGTCTGCTGCTGGTCCATGCGGGCGACGATGGAGCCCTCGGTCTCCTCATTGATCGAGTGGGATCACGTTAATGGTATCGCCACCGCAAGAGTTTCCCCCAGGGAAGCACTGGCCGATACCGTCAATTTGAGCGAGTTGAACGCTTTGGTGGTCAGTCTTCGGCAGAAACTACCTCTTGGGTAATGGCTGTCGGCTTGAGAAGGCTTCGAACGATAGAAAGGGCGATAGGATGACGGAGCTCGATTCGGTCCGCCCCAATCATGCGGCCCACCCCAATTTCGTCAATCAAAACCAAAGACACGGCAGATCGGAGTGCCGACGGTCTGCTCGCGGTTCGATTCACTTCCTCGGCCAGGCCGCCAGCACCGCCCCGGCCGCCATCAATGCGATTCCGCCCCAGTTCGTGAGTGTCGGCCGCTCTTTCAAAAACATCACCGCCAGGATGACCGCCAATGGCATGCTCATCTTGTCGATCGGCATCACCCTGGAGGCATCGCCGCCCGCCGAGGCCAGGGCTTTGAACATGAAGAGCCACGAAGCCGCGCCGGCCAGGCCGGTCACGGCCGCGTAGCCATACGCTTTGGCATTGAACTGCTTGAGATTCCCCCACAAGCCCATCGCGCTGACCACCGCGATCACCGCGAGGGCCTGCACGATGCTGCGGATGGCCGTGACCACGTTAGAATCCAGCGATTCCACCCCCTTCTTGCCCAGCGGGGCAATCGAAGCCGCCGCAATCGCACCCAGCGCCGCGTAGAGGAGCCATCGGTAGTCTTCCATGGCGGGATTCTATGGCAATGGGCAGCGCCCTCACCAGCGGCGCGGGCGGCGGCCGGATCAAATGTCCAGCGACCAGCCATTGCGATACGGTTCTTCCACCAGCGCGTTGGCCTCGACATCATTGGTGAACTTTCGGCCGGCGGAGTCCCACTCCAGGCGCTTGCCGCGGCGGATGGCGATGTTGCCGAGCTGCACCGCTTCAGCCAGCGGGCCGGCCCAGTCGAAATGGCAACCGGCCTTCTCGCCGCCGCCCACCGCTTCGGCCCACTCCACCCAAGTGCCGCCGCGGCGCGTCAGCGTCGCCTTGAGATCCTTGAGCTTCGCGGCCCGCTGCTCGTCGAGGATCTTCGCGCCCAGCATCTTGCCCTCATCGCCGATGTACAGCGTGCCCTCGGGCGGCAGCGCCTCGCCGTTCATCTCAGGGGGATAGGCCGGCTTTAATCCGCCGTCGTACCAGACCAGGCGCACCGCCGGCATCGGCCCGCGGGCGGGGAATTCGTAGGTGACGATCGCCGCCAGCGGCGCTGATTCGGCAAAGACCTTCGTCGAGGTGGCGCTGATGCGCACCGGCGAGGTCAGGCCCAGCGCCCGGAATGGCGTGTTGAAGTGGTGGCATCCCATATCGCCCAGAGCCCCGGTTCCGAAATCCCACCATCCCCGGAAATTGAACGGATGGTAGACCGATCGGCCGGGCGGCTTGCGCATATTCATCTGGGTCAGGGCATGATCATCGGCCGGCCAGTCCTGCTTGAAGGGGCGTGGCGCGGCCGGCCCGAGCCATAGCTTCCAGTCGAAGGTTGAAGGAATCTTATCTTCTCCGGCGGGGCGCGCCATTCCCTGAGGCCAGATCGGGCGGTTGCTCCAGATATGCACCTCGCGCACCGCGCCGATCGCGCCGGCGGCGATGAGTTCGCAGGTGCGGCAGGCGGATTCGGAGGTGTTGGGCGATGCGGTCACCTGCGTGGCGACGCCGGCGCGCCGAGCCTGTTCGACGATGATCCGGGCCTCGTGGATCGTGCGCGTCAGCGGCTTGACGCAGCAGACGTGCTTCTTGCGCCGCAGAACCGCCGCGGTGATCATCGCATGCGTATGGTCGGGCGTGCCGACATAGACCGCATCGATTTTGTCGCCTTCGGACTGGAGCATCTCGCGATAATCCCGATATCGCCGGGCCTCGGGCCATTTGTCGAAGGCCTTCTTCGCGTAGACATCGTCCACATCGCACAAGGCCGTGATGTTGAACCCCGCCTGCGCGCAGCTCTGCAACTGGCCAAACCCAACACCCCCGATTCCCACGCCGGCGAGGCTGGGCTTGGCGTTGGCGCCAAAGGCCCGGCTGGGGATGAACTGGGTCGACGCCCAGGCCGCGGCGGCGGTCTTAATCATTGTGCGACGCGAGAAAGGGTGCTTGGTCATGTCCAATACCTTACTTCGCGGAATGGATCATGTCCCGCAAAACTTTTCAATAAACAGGAGCAAGGTGCGGGAAGAGGAGCCGGACGGTTTATGCAACCATTCGTCCATCCGCCACAGTGGTAGAATCAATCCGCGAAGCGAGGCTTCCGCTCATCGATCGTCGCTGCGAATCGATTGCCGCGCTGGCCAATGCAGAACAGAGGACAAAGCATGATGAAGACTCTTATCACCCGTCGACAGGCGCTGGCCGCCGGCATCGCTCTTCCTTTCCTGGCGTCAACAACACTGGCGGTCGATGCGCCGCCCGCCAAACCCACACTCACCATCGGCCTGGCCACGATGGGTTTTCGCGAGTTCAGCAATCAGCAAATGGCGGAGACGCTGGCCAGGGAGGGCGTGCATACGACGCAGTTGTTTTTCACCCAGACCGACAGCAACTACTGGAAGTACAACCAGGCCAGCGACACCTCCAAGATGACCGCCGAGCGCTGCCAGGCCATCGCCGGGGTCTACCGCGCCGCGGGCGTGGCCATCCACAGCATCGGAGTTTATGCCAACCTGATTCATCCGGACCCGGCCGAGCGCAAGGCCAACCTGGCCTATTTCGAGGCGATGATGGTGATCGGCGGGCACATGGGCGTCCACAGCTTCATCAGCGAAGCCGGGCACTATCAGGCGAAGGAGCCGGTGGCCGGGGTGGAATTTCATTTCCGCGAGGATGTGTGGAAGACCATGGTGGCCACCGGCAAGGAACTGGCGGCGCTGGCCGAGCGGCACAAGGCCATCGTGCTCTTAGAGCCGTTTTTCCGCGGTTTCCTGACCAGCGCCAAGCGCACCCGGCTCTTCATCGAGGAAGTGGGCTCGCCGCGAATCAGGGCGCTGCTGGATCCCGCCAACCTGCTGGAGGTCAACGACCTGGAGGAGATGCTGACCCAGTTGCAGCCGTATATCGATTGCTTTCATGCCAAGGATCGCAAGCTCCATGTGGATCGCGGCGTTCCCGCCGGGCAGGGAGATTTGGACTACCGGAAGTTCGTGACCCTGGCCGCCAAACATGCCCCCCATGCCCCGCTCATTCTGGAGTACATTGGTGCGAAGGATTATCCGCAGGCCCTGGCCCATCTCCGCAACACGATGCGCGAAGTGGGCGCGGGCGAGAAATGAAGCGATTCGTTGATTGTCTGGAGTCCCCTGCCACGGGCTCATTTGCGACTGAGGTATTTCTCGGGATGGGCAACGCATTCCTTCTTGCAGGCCTCGGAGCAGAAGAAATATTCGTGGCCGTTGATGCTGGCGCGGGGGGTGTCTTTGTCGATGTCGACATCGACGCAGGCGAGGTCGGCGTTGTGTTTGCAGACGATGCATTCGGCGTGCTGGGAGGCGTGCAGGGGATCGACGGCGCAGCAGTCGGCGGCGGTTTTGGTCTTATTTTCAGTGCAGGCGGTAAGGAGGAGAGGAGCGAAGCTGAGTGCAACGGTGAGGACGATGAGTTTGAGTGCGTTCATGGTGGGCTCGTGAAAATGGTGTGGCGGTTGCGGCGTCGATGATTATTCGGACGGTATGGTTGAATACGAGGATGATGTTAGAAGGAGAACGACAATGTCACCGCCAGTTTGAACTGGCTCTTGATCTGGTCCCCTTCCAGATCCTGCCAGATGGGAAAGGACGGGGCGACGGTAAGGGAGGCCAGTTCGTTGAAGCGGATGCGCAGGCCGGGCGTTAGATATACGGTCTGGCCGCCGCTGTTGTTGTTGATGCCTTCAGCGCCATCGTCCTTGGCGAGGTGGATGTAACCGGCCTCACCAAAAACACTGTATTGAGGGAAGGTTTTGATGGACTCGGTGAGGCGGTAGGCGAGAGCGAGGCCGGCATCGAAACGGTCGCCGACTTTGAAATCATCGTGGCGGGTGCGGAAAGTGTAGAGGAGCGAGGCATCGATCGTGACGTGCGAGGTGAGAAATCGCGAGTAGCCCAGGCCGAGTTGGAAATCCCATGCGCCGGTGCCGGGCTGGCTGGAGGGTTCGAGGGATTCGCCGGTGTTGAGTTTGACGTTGTCGCGGCC
>JBBRTW010000283.1:0-9133 GCA_038244055.1 Tepidisphaerales bacterium
CAAAATCCGCAATCCGCAATTGCCAACCCTCTGCCTTTGACGCCATTTCCCCCTCCCTCTATCATGCTCCCAAGTCATCGCACGGGCTGTTGTTGCGATGAGATCACCTGGGTCGCACATTCGGCTGGGCCCCCGTCACTCGGGAAGGAGTCTGTGGGTGCGCTGGAGCTGGAACGGATTTATCGGTTCATTCATTTCGCTGACGGCCATTCTCGCGGCCGTCGGCACCCTCTCACCTGATCGCGCCTTCGCCCAACCGCAACCCGGCGCGCCCGTCGCACCCGGCCCGGCCACCGACAATCTCCTCATCTCGGCCGCCAAAGCCTCCACCTGGGTCGATTCCCTGAACACCGCCTCCAACGTGGTTCAGCTCGATGGCGGCGTCAAAATTCAGCTCGATCGCACCACCCTGACCGCCGACCAGGCCGTCATCTGGCTCACCCCCGTCAAAACCGGCGTTCTCGAAGACACCGAAGCCCAGATCGCCCTGGTCGGCAATGCCGTACTCGATCAGCAGGGCCAGTTCGCCCGCTCCGGCGATCGCCTCTTTATCACCGCCACGGTCCACGGCGCGGTCCGCGTGACGGCCGACGATCGCAAAGTCGGCAATCTCGAAGGCTCCGACCTCTACAAGCTCGCCACCGGGATGCGCCCGCCCCCGGCCGATGCCAAAGGCGCTGAGCTCGACAACTGGCTCTTCCAGAACACGCCCGGGCCTTCCACCCAGCCCACAACCCGCCCCGCCCGCTCCAAGCAGCCTCTGGCTTTCTCGGCCGACCGCATTCAGACCGAGCACGGCGCTGATGGCAACATCACCCTCATCGTCACCGGCAACGTCAAGATCTTCCAGAAACGCGGCGAAGACACGCTCGAGCTTCAGTGCGACCGCGCCGTCCTCTTCACGCCCGTCAAGGACATGCGCGAGATCGATAAGAACATGCAGTTCACCAAGGTGGAAGATGCGATCACGTCCGCCTATCTCGAAGGCGATGTTCGCATCGTCCACACGCCCGCCCAGCGCCGCACGCCCGATCAGCGCCTGAATGCCGAGCGCGTTTTCTACGATTTCGACACCGACCGCGCCATCCTCACCGATGCGGTCATCCACACCCTCGAGCCGCAGCGCGGCATCCCGATCGTCATGCGCGCCGCGGTCGTCCGCCAGCTCTCCTCCGGCGAATATCGCGGCGACAAGGTCATTCTCACCCAGAGCAGTTTCTACACGCCCAGCTACCACATCGGCATGAACTCGGCGTACGTCCGCACCATCGACACCGGCGACCCGCGCTACGGCAATCAAACCCTCTTCCAGGGCAAGAGCGTGACCTTCAATTCCGGCGGGACTCCGATCTTCTGGCTGCCGGGCATGTCCGGAACATTCAGCGAGCGCGGCGGCGCGCTCCGCGACATCGAACTCAAATCCGGCAACCAATGGGGCACCGGCGTCCGCACCCAGTGGGGGATTTTTGAAACCATCGGCCAGATTCCACCCAAGGATCTCGACGCCTATTTCAACCTCGACTACTTCGGCAAGCGCGGCCCGGCCGCCGGCCTGGGCGCTAAATACGCCGGCGGCTTCATCACCGAAACCGACCGCCAGCCCTGGGCGTTCGAAGGCGATTTCGACAGCTACTTCGTCAACGATCACGGCAAGGACATTATCGCCCGCCGCCGCAGTGAAATCGAGCCTGAAGACGAGCTGCGCTACCGCATCACCTGGGCCCATCAGCACTTCTTCCCCGATCACTGGCAGCTCCAGGTGACCTCCGGCCTCATTTCCGATCCATCCTTTCAGGAGCAATGGTTTCGCAAGGATTTCGAGGGCCAGCGCCAGCAGGACACGGCGATCTACCTCAAGCGCCAGGAACAGACCGAGGCGTTTACCTTCCTCTACTCGATCCAGCCCAACGATTTCGTCACTTCCTCCGATTTTTACCAGGAACAGGCCGAGATCGAACGCGTCCCCGAGATCGGCTACCGCCGCATCGGCGACCGAGTCTTTACCGGCGATGATCCGGGGAGCGGTCTGACCTTCTTCAGCCAGAACACATTCACCGGCCTGCGCTTTCAGAACAGTTCAGCGCCCTATTTCGCCGCCGCCGGCGAAAAAGGCGGCCTCGGTTTCCGCGCGGTCGATTCAGCGGGCCTCCCCTCGTTCGGCCAGACCGGCAAACCCACCTCCACCACCTGGCGCACCGATTTCCGCCAGGAACTGGACTGGCCCTTCGCCCTGGGCCAGTTCCGCTTCGTGCCCTACATCGTCGGCCGCTACACCACCTACTCGCAATCGCCCGAGGACTCCTCCACCGACCGCCTCTTCGCCGCCATGGGCGTGCGCATCACCACCGCCTTCTGGAAAGTCGATGACACCGTCCAATCCGATTTCTGGGATCTGCATCGCCTCCGCCATGTCATCGAGCCCGAGGTGAACCTCTTCACCAGCACCCAGTCCACCAACCGCGATCACCTCTTCCAATACGAAGAGGATGTCGATCAGATCAACGATATCACCGCCGTCCAGTTCGCCCTCCATCAGCGCTGGCAGACCAAGCGCGGCGGTCCTGGCCGCTGGCGCAGCGTCGATTACCTCACGCTCAATGTCGAAGCCAATTTCTTCATGAACAAGCCGCCCGACAACGAACTGGCGCCGGTCTCTTTCCGCGGGCTCTACTTCCCCAGCCGCCCCGAGGAATCGCTCCCCCGCAACAGCGTCAATGGCGACTTCACCTGGCGCATCTCCGATACCTCCGCCATCCTCGGCGATGCCCAGTTCAACCTCGACGATTCCAACCTCACCACCGCCTCCATCGGCCTGGCCGTCAGCCGCGATGTCCGCCTGGCCTATTTCGTCGGCGTCCGCTACATCGACTCGGGGCAGTATCTGAGGCCTAACGCCGGCGGGTCCATCACGCCGGAAGATCTGCACTCCGTCGTCCTCACCGCTTCGGTCAACTATCAACTGACCCCCAAGTACAGCTTCGCCGCATCGCAAAGCTTCGACTTTGGCCAGAACCAGCGCGTGCAATCGCGCTTCTCCCTGATCCGCCATTTCGACCGCTGGTACGCTTCGGTGAGCGTCCGGGTCGATTACCTGGCCAACGAGAGCGGCTTCTTCATCAACTTCTGGCCCGAAGGAATCGGCGCTGCCGGCGCGGACAGCGAACGGTTGCAGCAGGTGTTTCAATAGTTGCTAGTTGATTGTTGTTGGTTGTTAGTTGTGGGTGGCTGGATGTCGGTGCGGGAAAAGGGCATCAAGTTGCGATGTCGCAATATGCCGCACACATCTTAATGCGCACAGAAATAAGTGAAGGCAACTAATTTTTCTGGGGCCGCCCGGCCCATCTCCCGGCCCGGCCTACAGTAACAATTGCACGTTTTTTCCCAGTCCTTCAAAACCAAAAATGTTCCACGTGGAACATTTTTCATTTCTACTCGGCGCTCCCTTTTTGAGTGTCCCTAAGCCATCATTCCCTTGACGACATTTCCCGCCACATCCGTCAGCCGGAAATCGCGCCCGCCATGCCGGAAGGTCAGGCGCTCGTGGTCCAGCCCCAGCAGCGCCAGGATCGTCGCGTGGAAGTCATGCACATGCACCGCATCCTCGGCCGGGAAAATGCCGTAATCATCGGACTTGCCGTAGCGAATGCCGGGTTTGACGCCGCCGCCAGCCAGCCAGGAGGTGAAGCAATGCGGATGGTGCTCGCGGCCTTTGGCATCCTTCTGCGCCACCATCGGCGTGCGGCCGAACTCGGTCGTCCAGACCACCAGCGTATCCTCCAGCATCCCCCTGCTCTTGAGATCGCGCAGCAGGCCGGCGATCGGCTGATCGACATTTTTCGCCAGTGGCGTGTGCGTCTTCATATCGCCGTGCGCATCCCAGTTATTGCTTGCCCCGACATCGATCAATTCCACAAACCGCACGCCCCGCTCCGCCAGCCGCCGCGCCACCAGGCATTGCCAGCCAAAGCCGCTCGTCTGCCCGCGCGAAAGGCCATACAAAGCGAGAGTCGCATCGGTCTCCTTCGATAGATCGAATGCCTCGGGCGCTTGCGCCTGCATCCCGGCGGCCGTTTCGAAACTGCGGATGCGGGCGGCCAGTTCCGGATCGTTGCCGTGCCTGACCAGGTGCTTGCGGTTGAGTTGCCCGAGCAAGCCCAGTTCCATCTCCTGCAATTCCTGAGAGGGCGCGCGGCGGTACATATCCGGAATCGGCTCGGGCCCGGGGATCACGCGCGTCCCCTGATGGCAGGCCGGCAGAAAATCGCAGCCCCAAACCTGTCCGCCGGCGTAAGGCAGTTGCGGCGCAAGAACCACAAAACTCGGCAGGTTTTGATTGAGCGACCCCAGGCCATAACTCACCCAGGATCCGATGCTCGGTCGGGTGAAACTGACACTGCCCGTATGCACGCCGAGCGTGGCTTCAAAATGATTCCCGTGATCCCCCTTGAGCGAGTTCACGACGCACAGATCATCGGCCACGCCGGCGATGTGCGGGAACAGATCCGAGATCATCATCCCGCTCTGGCCGCGCGGTTGAAAATCCCAGGCCGGCCGCTTCAAGAACTGGTTCGTCCGCGCCCCCTTGGCGGATGGCACGGTCTTCCCGACGTCCTCCAACAGCTTGGGCTTGTAATCGAACGAATCCACATGCGAGCAGCCGCCGGTCATGAAAAGAAAGATGACCCGCCTGGCCCTGGCCGGGAAATGCGGCGATTTGGGCGCGAGCGGATCGGCCGGCGCAACCATCCCACCCGTTTCAGCGGCGCGGGAAATCTCCGAAAGAATCGCGGGCATGAGGAGCGATCCGCCGACGAGGGAGCGGAGAATCGAACGTCGAGAATGATTCGGCTGCATCTTCATTTGATTCCAACTGTCACGGTCATTCATTTTCTGGTCCTCAAGCGCTGTGTGCCGCGATTGAACGGGCCTCGACGTGGAGGCAAGATCCTTCGGAGTACCTCAGGATGACATATTGCGCATTCCGCAAACCCCATCTCTTCCTGACCTCAGTGCCTCAGTGCCTCTGTGCCTCTGTGCCTCTGTGCCTAGTGCCTCTGCACCTCTGTACCTCAGTGCCTCAGTGCCTCAGTGGCGAATGCGAATTCCATTTCACTCCACATAGAAAAACTCATTCCCGCACAAAACCACGCGCATGTACGCCGCCAGCGCCGCCTGCTCGCGTGCCTCTACGAGCACGGTCGTCGCCTTCAACTTGACCTGATACGCATTCATGAACTGGATTGCCGCCCCGACATCCTCCGCGCCGGCCGGCCGGTTCAGGCAGAGCGAAATCGCCCGGCCGATGCGCGTGGCGCTATCGGGCGCTTCGTTCATCAACCGCGCCGCGATCTTCTCGCTGCGATCGAACACGAACTTGTCGTTCATCATGTACAGCGCCTGCAGGGGCGTGGTGCTCTCGACGCGCTCGGCCGTCGAGGCGTTGGTATCAGCGCCATCAAACATCGCCAGGAACGGATGCTTCTTGATCCGCTGCTGCATCATGTAGATGCTCCGCAGCTTCGAATCGTAAACGGCGGCGAACGGGGCGTGCTGGGTCCAGCTCCACTTGGCCATGGGCGGGAAGGGATGCGGGCCGCCCATCGCGCGATCGAGTTCGCCGCTCAGGGCGAGGAATGAATCGCGAATCTCCTCGGCATCCAGGCGGCGACGATCGAACTGCCAGAGGTAGATATTGGCCGGGTCTTTCTCGGCGTTCTTCACATCATCATTGCTCGACCGCTGATAGGCGGCCGAGGTCATGATGAGCCGGTGCATCGCCTTGATGGACCAGCCGCCCTCGACAAATTTCCTGGCCAGATAATCCAGCAATTCCGGATGGCTCGGCGCAACCCCGCGCTTCCCGAAATCGCTGGCCGATGCCACGATGCCCCGGCCAAAATGGTTCTGCCAGATTCGATTGACCATCACCCGCGCGGTCAGTGGATTCTTCGCATCGGTCAGCCATTTCGCCAGTTCGATCCGACCGCTTGCCTTTTGTCCATCCGGCAACTTCTGCCCGCCCAGCACCGACAGAAACCCGCGCCGGACCACCGGTCCGAGGTCTCCCGGCTCACCGCGCTTCATGATCGCGTAATCGCGCCGCGCTTCATCATCCCCCTCCTGCACCGCGTAGGCCGAGGGATAATCCGGCGCCTGGGCGCGCATCTTGTCGAGTTCGGTCTTGACCTTCTCCATCTCCGCCTTGATTTTCTTCTGCTGGGCGGGGTCCTCGACTTTTCGCGACTCGCGGCGGAGGCGGTTGAATTCCTTATCGAGGGGGGCGACTTTCTCGTTGAAGGCCTTGTACTTGGCCTCGATTTCCGGCGACATCGCCAGCACGACCATGTCCTTCTGAAAGCGCGTATTCTCGCTGCCGGGGAAGGGGTATTTGGTGCTGGCCAGGATTCCGTACAGGGCGTAGTAGTCCGAGCTCGGAATCGGATCGAATTTGTGATCGTGGCAACGCGCGCAGGCGACGCTCAGCCCGAGAATCCCCTTGCCCAGCGTATCGATCGTGTCGTCGTAGGTCAGGTGCATGACCGACTCCGGCGCGACGCTGAACCGCCGCGAGATGGCCAGGAATCCCGTGGCGACGATGTGATCCTGCCGCTCGGCCTCATCCTTGTGGGGCAGCAAATCGCCGGCCACCTGCTCGGTGATGAAGCGGTCGTAAGGCTTGTCCTGATTGAGCGAGTTGATGACGTAGTTGCGATAGAGATAGGCCTGCGGAATCGGGTAATCGGCGCTTTCGCCGGCGGTGTCGGCGTAGCGGACGACATCGAGCCAGTGACGGCCCCAGCGCTCGCCGTAGGCTGTGCTGGCGAGGAGACGATCGATCACTTTCTCGAAGGCGCTGGCGGAGTTGTCGTTTACGAAGGCTTCGACTTCCTCGGGCGCGGGCGGCAGGCCGGTCAAATCGAATGTCGCCCGGCGGATCAGGGCGCGCTTGTCGGCCGGGCCAACGGGCGTCAGGCCCTTCTCGTCTAGTTTGGCGGCGATGAACTTGTCGATGGGATGATCGGCCTTCGCGGCCGCCCCTTGCGATGGAATTGCGGATTCGACAACCGGCTTGAACGCCCACCACGCCTTCGCCTCGGCCGACTCGGGCGCGGGGGTCGCATAGGGCGACTTCACCTGCTCGATGCGCGGGTCGGGCGCGCCCATTTTCACCCAGGCCACAAAATCGGCGATCTGCTGCTTGCTCAGCGGGTCGCCCTTGGGCGGCATGGTCAGATCGGGATCATCGCCGCGAACGGCCGCGATGAGCGGGCTTTTCTCAGGCTCGCCCGGCGCGATGGCGGGCTTCTTCGATGCCCCGCCCTTGAGCAGACCAGCCCGCGAATCAAGCAGCAGATCTCCTTTGAGCTTCTCGCTTTGCGCGCTGTGGCACTTGTAGCATTGCCCCACCAGCACCGGCCGGATTTTGCTCTCGAAAAACTCCAGCCCGCGAGCCTGGGCCTTGCCATCGGGCGCAGCCCATGCGCCCCCGGCCAACAGTCCAACCATCAGCCCAAAAATCCATCGACAGGGTCCCATCACCCTTTCCTACGCCTGAATCGGCAAAAGGTTGGAAGAATCCCAGATGGCCGGTCAATCCATCGTATACCCCCCGTCCCGCGATCACACGCGGCGCTCCACATCGCTGCGCAGAACCAGCGCGCCCGTGGGGCAGGCCCGCGCGCAATCGGCGGCCGCCTTTTCGAGCGCCTGGGCCATCTCCCCTTCGAAGGGCACGCCGACCCGAACCGCGAAACCCCGGCCGATCATGGTCAGCCCCAGTCGCTCATCGGCGCGGCCGGCGATCTGCACGCAGAGGCCGCATTGAATGCACTTGCCTTCTTCGTAGAGGACCAGGGGATGCGACTGGGTGCGCGTGAAGGTGCGGCGCTCCATCTTGTAGGTGGCGGGGCTGGCATTGTAGAGGATGGAATATTCGCGGAGGAGACAGTCATCGAGTTTGCCACAATCGCAATGGAGGCAGCGCGAGGATTCGATGGCGGCGTGAGAAGGCGATAAACCCTCCGGGCCGGCGACGCCTCCCTGCCTCGGGGAATCGGGTTTGTTGAGCACGAGCGTGGCCATCTCGGCCTGGCTCATGACGCCGAGGCGCACGGAGAACTGGCTCTCATCGTGGCGAACCTGACCGCGCAGATATTCATCGATCGAGAGCGCGGCGTTTCGGCCATCGCCGACCGCGCGGACGGCGTAGCGATAAGGCGTCACCGCAGCGCCGGCGGCGAAGACGCCTTCGAGCGGTGTGAACATCGTGCGCTTATCGGTCTTGAGGCCTTTGCCCATCATGGCCAGACCGAGGGCGGCCGACTTGGCGGGATCGACTTCGCCAACGGCGATCAGGACCGCATCGTGGGCTTTGCGCAGGTCGGCGATGGAGATATCGCGGCCGATGCGGGTTTTCATAATGAACTGTGCGCCGAGACGTTGGACGAGGGCGATCTCGGCGTCCAATACATCGCGCGGGAGTTTTTCGGGAGCGATGGCGTAGCGGAGATTGCCGCCGGGTTCATCGCGATCATCGTAAAGCGTGCAGGCGTGGCCGCGCTGCAGGAGATACCAGGCGGCGGCCAGTCCGGCGGGGCCGGTGCCGACGATGGCGATATGCTTGCCGGTTGCGGGCTGGCAGGGCGGCAGCCAGGCCTTTTCCACGCCATGGGCCAGATCGGTATCGGCGACGAAGCGCTTGAGCTGGCAGATGGAAACCGGCGCATCGACCTGGGCGCGGCGGCAGCCTTTTTCGCAGAGCTCGGGGCAGATTCGGCCAAGCGTGGCGGGGAGGGCGATGTGCTCCTTGACGACGATCAGGGCCTCGGGAAGCCGGCCGGCATCGATATGGCGGATCATCAGCGGGATATCCATCCGCGCCGGGCAGGTGTTCTGACAGGGCCCGCGGCAATCGCCGGCGTGGTCGGCCAGAAGCAGCTCCAGCGCCATCTTCCGCGCGGCGATGATCTCCGGCGTCTGGCTATCGACAGCCATGCCTTCGATTGCGATTGTAGCACAGGAAGGAACGAGCCGCCGCGCGCCGTTGACGCGAACGACACAGCAGAGGCAGGAGGTGTTCGGTGTGCAGCCATCGAGATGACACAGCGCCGGCACATCGATTCCCAGCGCCCGC
>JBBRTW010000284.1:0-9120 GCA_038244055.1 Tepidisphaerales bacterium
ATGATCTTCGGGTCGCCTTTCATGGAGGCGGCGCGGTCGCTGCTGCAGATTGCCAAGGGGGATGGGTACGAAGACGTCAAGGCCGATGCGTATTACCATCTTGCGATGCAAACGCAGGCGAAAGATGCCGGGATGGCGATGCAGTATTTCGAAGCGAGCCTGGCCTATCCGCGGGAGGGGTCGCTGCTGGAGGCCGGGCGCTGCGCCTACAAACTCCGCCAGCTCGATAAGGCAAGGCAATACCTCGACCGCGCCGCCTCCATGAAAGGCGACCCGAAGATCATCAATGAAGCGAAGGAACTGCTCTCCAAAGTGCAAAAAGATCTGAACTCAGGCAAGCGAGATTCGAAGTGATCATACAAAACACAACTGTTATGGCGATTGTCAAGAACTCCATCACCCGTCGCGATCCAGACCCTCACCCCCGCCCTCTCCCGAGTACAGGAGAGGGAGTAAGGCGGCACCCCGTCATGGCGTGCGTGGCTCTCTTCCTTTGCCTACTTGCTCCCACTGCCGGGGCCGCGGATGCGATCGATCTGAACCCGGGCACGGGCATCGATATCGCGCCGAAGGATGACCCGCTCAAGCAACTCCTCGCCGACGCCGGCACGGGCGACCACAAGCGTTTCACCGTCAAAACCGACAACGATATCGCCAACCTCAAACGCGATGACATCTACACCGACGGCCTGAAGACCTATTTCAAGATCACTGATGTCGCGCCCCGCGATGGGCAGTTCGAAGTCGAGCGCATCGCCGGCACCAACAACCCCGACCGAAAATTCCAGCGCGTGCAGTCGGCCGATGAGAAAAACCCCGGCCCACCGACGATCGAGCTGCGGGTCACGCTGATGGACCTGGTGCATACGGGCGGCTGGCCGGTCTACCTGATCTCGGTGCTGGCGGCCGTTTTGATCATGCTCAGCATCAACTGCTTCATGCTCTACCGCAAATCGCGGCAGTGCCCTAAGAAGTTCATCGCTACGGCATCGGAAGCGCTGGCCAAGGGTGATCTCGATAAATTCGAGCAGGCCTCGCTCAGCGAGCGCGGGTTGCTGCCGTATGTGTGCCGGGCGATGACCGAGCGATTTGACTCATCTACGCAGGAAGACATCGAGCGCCGCTGCGAGACGGCGGCGGCGGGGCGGATCAATACGCTGCGCAATCCGGTGAAGCTGATCAACGTGATCTCCGTGGCCGCCCCGCTGCTGGGGCTGTTCGGGACGATCGTGGGCATGGTGGTCGTGTTCGAAGCGGTTGCCACCACTACCGGCGCCGCCAAAGCGACGGCGCTGGCGGCGGGCATCCGCGTCAAGCTCTTCTCGACGGCCGCCGCGCTTCTCGTGGCGATTCCGGCCGTCTTTGCCTATTTCATCTTCAACGCGATGCTCGGCAATATCATCTCCGAAACCGAACGCCTGACCGAGCAGTTCCTCCATGCGGTCCTCGTGATCAAACGCAAGAAAGCCGCGGCGGCGAAGAGAGCCGCCCGGAAAGATGCGGAGAAGATCGAAGCCGATGCGTAATGTTAAGGCAGAAGGCAGAAGGCAGTAGGCAGAAGGATGAAGGATGAACGATGAAGGATGAAGGCAGAAGGATGAAGGATGAAGGATGAACGATGAAGAATGAAGAATAAAGAATGAAGAATGAAAACAGGTTGCGGTCATCCTGAGGGGAGCTATGCGACCCGAAGGATCTACGCGATGGAGCCAGGCCATTCGATTGCTCGATCGGTCCGCCAACCTTCGGCAAGATGCTTCGCTACGCTCACCATGACACAACTGCTCGGCGTAACATTGCCGCTGGGCATGACGAAACAATTGACCATTGACCATTGACAATGGACACCTGATGAAATTCGACAAAGAACCCTACGAACCGATGGCCGTCGACATGACCCCCATGGTTGATGCCATCTTCGCCATTCTGCTCTTCCTGATCGTCGCCTCCAGCTTCGTCGAAAGCATGGAAACCGATGCCTCCATCGAGCTTCCCTCCTCGGGCAAGGCCCTCAAGGTCAAGGCACCCCCGGCCCGGCCGATTATCGTCAATGTCCGCAACATGCCGGGTGGCAACGCGGATTATCGCGTCAATAATTCCAGCTTCACCCTCGCGCAGATGACCAACGAACTCTCCCGCGCCAAAGTCAGCAATAAGGACCAGGCCGTCATCATCCGCGGCGACAAGAACGTCAAATGGGATCATGTGGCACAGGTGATGCGGTCGTGTGCGCAGGCGGGCATTACCAAGGTATCGGCGGCGTTTGAGACGCAGGAATAGTTGTGAGTTGCGAGTTGCGAGTTGCGAGTTGTGAGTGGTGAGTGGTGAGTGGTTGGACGTTGAAAGTTGAACGTTGAGTGTTGAACGTTGAAAATTGATACCGAAATACGACCCATGCCTGACCCCTCCCCATCCCCCGACCTCATCTCCCTCGACGCCCCGCGCGGCGTGGATGATTCCATCTTCGACAAGCGCGCCCTCCTCATTGGCCTGCTCCTGGCGCTGCTCATCGCGGCCATCTTCGTTTTCTGGAAACTCAAGGCCCGCGAAGATGCCAGCAAGAAGACCCCTTTGCAGAATTTCGAGTTCGCCATCGCCGAGCCGACGGTTGAAGAATTCAAGCTGCGCGAGCTCCAGCGCGACATGCCCCAGGACAAGCCCGATGCCTCATTGACGCCGGAAATCCCGCAGGAAAAGCCCAATATCCACATCGCCGTCAATCCCTCCAACACACCGGTCGAGACTGAAGTCGTCCAGGCCCCCGCCAATCTCCAGGCCAACCCCAACATGGATCTGAAGATCGACGTCAAGAGCATTGACATCACCGCCAAGCCCGATACCACGCTCGATGATGCTCCCGAGCAGATTTCCGCGACATCGGAATCGGTGGCCTACGCCATCCCCACCATCTCCGTCGCCACCGATGCCCCCGCCGACATTTTTAAGTACGACCAGCCGACCCCGCGCGACAAGCCGGCGCTTTATACGATGAACATGGCCCCCCGCCCCGGACGGACGGTTAAGGGCCTCTTAAAAGCCTTCGGCGAGCAGGATGCGCCTTCCTTCGGCGAAAAGGGCCCGGTCAATATCAACCTCTTCGGCACCGGCGATTTTCTGCGCACGATGAATCGGGGCACGGGCGGCATCAAGGCGCGCTCGGCCGTCGATTCCGCGCTGCACTGGCTAGCCATTCATCAATCTCCCGAAGGATACTGGGAGGCCGACAAGCTCGATGGAGAGAAGGATGGAACGCTGGCCGTCACCGCGCTGGCCAGCCTCGCCTTCATGGGCGGCGGCAACACAACCCACAAGGGCGAATACGCCCGCAACGTTCTCAAGGCCACCGAGGCGATTCTCCGCCATCAGAAGGAAGATGGCCGGTTCCAGTTCAAGGGCGAGAACCTCTACACCCACGCCATCTGCACGATCGCCATCGCCGAGGCCTACGGCCGCGCCCGCGATGAACGGCTGGGCGCTTCGGCCCAGAAGGCCATTGCCTTCTGCGAGAAATCGGTCAATGCCGATGGCGGCTGGCGCTATCAGCCCAAGAGCGACATCTCCGACCTTTCCGTCACCGCCTGGTTCGTGCAGTGCATCAAGACCGCCAAGCTCGCCCAGCTCAAAACCGATCCGGCCATCTTCAATCAGGCCCTGGCTTACCTCGACTCCGTCACGGATAAAGGCGCATCGCGCGAATCCACCGGTGTCTGCACCTACACCTTCAGCCCCGATCAGGATTACCCCAATAACGCCCACCCCGCCCTCACCAGCGCCGGCATGCTCATCCGCCAGTTCTCGGGCGTCGGCGTGAAGAATCATCTCCTGGTCAAAGGGGCCGATCTGACCCGCCAGCGCCCGCCGCGCTGGGAGGACAAGGATTTTTATTACTGGTACTACGCCACCTACGCCATGCACAACATGGGCGAAGGCCACCGAATCTGGTGGAACCAGAAGATCCGCGATGTGCTGCTGGACAAGCAATCCCGCGACGGCGACATGGCCGGGTCGTGGGACCCCAAAGGCGACCACTGGGCCGGCCACGGCGGCCGAACCTACACGACCGCGCTGGGGGCGCTCTGCCTGGAGGTGTATTACCGATACGGCGAAGCGCTCAATACCTTTGGCGTGGCCCCGGATCTGGAAGAGCTCTTTTTCGAGCGGGAATAACGGAGGAGGTGAGATTCGAACTCACGGGACCCTTGCGGGCCCACCGGTTTTCAAGACCGGCGACGATTCGCACCTAACTCATTTATCTTCCTGCATTTGCACACCGGCCGAAAACTGTCTTTGCCATTTGCTTAGCCAAGCCCGGCTGTGCGACCCTGAAATTGTAAACATCGTCAAGAATTGGGCAACCCTGCCGGCCGCCGTGCGCGCCGGTATCGCGGCCATGGTGCGCGCTAGTGGTTCCGTCTAACCAAAGGTCGTTTCTCTGAGGAGGTGTAAAATGGGCAGTCAACCTGAGGCCGCACAGCGGCAAGACAATCCGGTCGAGGCAACGCCGATCGACCCACCACCGGCTGCATGCGAACTGACGGAGTCGCCTCTGGCGAACCTGGCATTTTGCTATCGCTGCGGGAACCCGATGACGCAGGAATTCTGTGAGCGGTGCGGGCACCGGCGCTGCGCTTCCTGCGGGGAATAATCTCCGTTGGGCAACGTCATGGCGATCTGACGGCCGAGCAATAAAATAGAGCGATGGCAGGCGCTATCCAAAAACGGTTGCGAGTCGTCGAAGGTGACATCACGCTGATGGATGTCGATGCCATCGTGAACGCGGCCAACGAGTCGCTGCTTGGCGGTGGCGGAGTTGATGGTGCGATCCACGAGGCCGCCGGGCCGGGATTGCTTGCGGAGTGCCGCAAGTTGGGCGGTTGTCAGACCGGCCACGCCAAGCTGACCGGCGGACACCGGCTATCAGCTCGGAACATTATTCACACAGTCGGACCGATATTTGATGGCGGCGGGTACGGCGAAGCGGAATTGCTTGGCTCGTGCTATCGGGAATCGCTGCGGCTGGCTGCCGACGCGGGGCTTGAGTCTATCGCCTTCCCGTGCATCTCGACCGGGGTATACGGGTATCCCCAGGAAGAGGCCTGCGACGTGGCGGTTTCTGCCGTGGTGAACTGGCTGGCCACACACGAACTGCCGAAGGTCGTGACATTCTGCTGTTATGAGGCTGACGACGCCGAGCTATATCGTGCCCGTTTGAAGGCAAAGCCATGAGCGACGAGTGCCAGCGGGGCGTTCCACTCCTGGCAGCAGCGCGGCAAGTGGCACCCGATAGGAAACTATCGCACGACGGCTAGCTGTGGCGCGATGGCGAAGATCTCCTTCGCCGCCTCGATCTCCGACTCGACGCACGGGTTTCCCGTGAAGAACGTGGACTCCAGGATGACTATGGCCGAAGGCGGAACCAGAGGGGCGACCTGCTGAAAGGCGTGAATCGCGGCGATGCTCAGGGGTTCGTGCTGACTGGCTGAATTCACGTCACTGATGTGCAAGTGCGTAATACGTTCGGAGAACTCTGTGAGGATTTCGGCGGCGACCGCCATTGACGGGTCAACCTGTCTTACGTGACCCAGGTCAAGGCACATGGTGGCTTCCGGGAGCTCGCTGAAAATGGGCCGGAGTTCGGCGGCGGTACGTCCAATTGGCTTCCGCTTGTCCATGTTCTCGATGCACAACCACCGCCCCAAACGCCGCCACAACGAAGCATCGTTGATGACATTCGGGTGAACGACAATTGGCATCTCTCGACGGGCAATGCGTTCAAGGAGCGTAACCAGTTCTTTCTCGGTCAGATTCCGGAGGTTGCTCGGTGCATGGAGGGAGACTTCGGAAAAGCCCTGGAGGTCAATTGAGTCCAGCGCGTCGATGAGGGCGGGCAATTCGCTTTCTCGCAGTGCGGACAACTCGACGGCTTCGAGAGAGAACTCGCGGCAGATTGCGAGACCACGTCTAAAGTCGCCCAAAGCGAGGGCACCGGTTGAGAATCCGTAGATCACTAGAACACTCCGTATTGCCGAATTAGCGGGCCGTACCCGAGGCAGCGAATTCCGACGAGGGGAAGGTCACCGCAGCTTCCCTCGGTGAAGGTGCGGGTAAAGGACCCCAAGAATTTTGCTACGTCTTCCAGACCGGTTTGGGCTCTTTGTGGGCGGCGCTGTCGCCGGGAGGTGTTTGACGTCCTTGAGCCAAGCGGCCACCATCGGGTTGAACTTCGGGCTGAGCAGGAATCGGTCTACGAACATCGGAAAGATTATATCATCGCTCGTCCCCGCTGCGATGGCAGCATGAGAGCAAGGCGCATTCACGGCGGACAGGTGACGCGGGCTCTGACCCGCCAGCCTGGCACCAGTGGGGCTGTCTATCCACCGTTACGCCATATGGTGATCGATCCAATTGACCGCTGCTGGGTAAGCGTTTCAGATCTCGGACCGAATACCGCTTGCCATTTGTAAGGAAAAATGGGTACTATTTCTTACATGAGAGTCGCCACAAAAGCATCGCAAAGCATTGACTCAAAGATACTTGCCGCCATCGTGCGGCGTGGTCGTGGGTCTGTGTTCGTTCCGGCGGACTTCCTGGGCCTGGGTACTCGTGAGGCGGTCGACATCATCCTGCACCGTCTCGCCAAGAAGCAAACCATTCGCCGCCTCGCCCGTGGGGTGTATGACTTCCCGAAGGAACATCCGGCACTCGGGCTGCTTTCGCCTTCTGCCGAAGCCGTGGCCCGCGCCTTGGCCGGCCGCGATCACACTCGCCTACAACCAGCGGGCGCCTATGCCGCGAACGCCCTGGGGCTCTCGGATCAGGTGCCGGCGAAAGCGGTGTTCCTGACCGATGGCCCAAGCCGAACGGTGAGAGTTGGCCCCATGATAATCCAGCTCCGGCGAACAACCGCGAAGAATATGGCCGCCGCCGGGCGACTGAGCGGCCTTCTTATCCAGGCCCTTCGCGAGCTGGGCGAGGAGCACATGACACCTGAGCGACGCGCTCACCTGAAGCGCACCCTGCCGGCCGGCAAGCGGCGGGAACTTATCAAAGACCTGCAACTCGCTCCCGCATGGATGCATCCAATCTTTCGCGACCTTGCCGGGGAGAATTCATGAAGCTCGCCTTTCTCGAATTGCCGGACGATGAACGTCGCCTGTACATCGAGCAGGCAGCGCTTCGGCGGAACGTATCCCCGGTTGTCCTGGAGAAGGACTTCTGGGTCTGCTGGCTCCTGGGCATTCTGTTCGAGTCGGAATTCGCTGAGAGATTGGTGTTCAAAGGCGGTACGTCACTGTCGAAGGTGTTCGGTGTTATCGAGCGTTTCTCGGAAGACATCGACCTGTCCCTCTCACCCGCATTCCTCAAACTCCCCGAAGCGGGCACCAGTCGGAATCAGGCCAACAAATGGATGACACAGGCGGAAGCCGCCTGCGGAAACGCCGTGCGTGATCAAGTCGGGCCGGCGATGGAAGCGGCGGTAGAGCGAGTGCTTGGAAAGGGTAAGCGGACGTGGTTCGAGTTTCTGACGGACGTCACCACGAACTCACCGGTCCTCCTATTCCATTATCCATCGTTGCAGCCTGTAGGCTTTGAGTATCTCAGTCGCTCCGTCAAGCTGGAGTTCGGCTCACTCACCGACCAGCAACCGAAAGGCCGTCACACGATCAGGCCTTGGGTTGCCGAAATTCTGCCCGATGCATTCCCAGACTGGCGTTGCGAAGTGGTTGCATTGGAGTTGGAACGTACCTTCTGGGAGAAGGCGACGATCCTTCACACGGAATTCCACCGGCCAGCCGAGAAACTCGCTCCCAACCGATTCTCCAGGCACTATGCCGACACGGCGGCGCTGGCAAAACACCCGGCAGCGCAGACAGCAATCGACCAACCTGCCCTCCGCAACCGAGTTGTCGAATGGAAGAGACAGTTCTTCGGAAGTTCCTGGGCGAACTATGATAAGGCGAAGCCTGGAACCTTTCGCCTTGTCCCACCGACCGAGCGGCAGCCTGCGCTGCGGCGGGATTATCAAGCGATGCGCGACATGTATCTCATCGAGCCTGCCACCTTCGAGGACATCATCACGACTTTGGCCGAGCTTGAAATCCGCATTAACCGTGCTGCGAACCCATCTCCTTCCGCGTCCGGCGATGCGGGGTCCTCACCGCCAGCCTGACAACAGCGGGGCTGTCTATCCACCGCGACTCCATATAGACCAAATCATCACTTTATGATCGAATCGGAAACATGCTGGGGCGCTGGTTGAAAGAAGCTCGTCATGAGGCCGGACTCTCGCAAGTCGAGGTCGCGCGCCGGTCGGGGGTGGATCGCTCCTACCTCTCCGACCTGGAGCGAGATCGGCAGTCGCCGTCGGTCAATGTCCTCGTCAGGGTGTGCAAGGCGATCGGCGTCTCACCGGCCAAAATCTTTGCCAAGTGGGAGCGCGAGGAAAAGCTGAATCAAAAGCCACGAAAAGCAGAATAACGAGAAAGATCGCAATCTTGCCTTTTTGTGGCTAGATGGCTACACTGGTTTCAGTCCTTACACGGAGTATTGATGGAATCAGTGATCAATCCGAAAGTGACCGAGCGCCTGGTTGTCTCGCACGCGCCCTACAGCGGCGGGCGGCGCTGCTTGGGTGGAGGCTGCCCGGCCATCTTCAAGAATGACCAGGGCACTTATTTTGTGGTCGGGCGACGCCTATCGGCTGAAGAGAAGGCAGGCCTCCCGATGGACGCAATCGAGGACGCGCTGGAAGTGCCACGTGAATTGCTGGTCGACTTGCTCGGCAAGCTGGACGTGAAATGATGAACAAGGGGTTATGGAAGCGAGGGGTTCGTTCAAGGTTGGTGAGTTTCTTCGTTCGATTCGCGTCGGACGACGCATCACGGGCAAGCAGGTCGCCGAACAACTGGGCGTCACCCAGGGCACCGTTTCCAAGGTCGAGACCGGCCTGCTGAGGGCAGACGTCGATTACCTGTTGAGATGCGTGTAACTCCCGTTTTCGGCACTTATGCCGCCCGTTGGCTCCAGAATTCGGCCCAAAGTCCGCTGTAGTCGAGGCACCGCAGTGCCGTAATGTTCTCCGCATGCTCGGGTGTCCAGCGGGCGCTGTTGAGTTTGAGG
>JBBRTW010000285.1:0-9115 GCA_038244055.1 Tepidisphaerales bacterium
CGGTGGTTGTGCGATGGCCATCCGGGCCGTCCCGGTCGAGGCATCCACCAACAGCTCCACCCGGCTCCACTGCGAGGGGTCAAACTTCGGATGTTCGTGCCGGGTAAACGGCCCTTTGCCCTCATTGTTGTGGCCCTTGCGGTAGTCCCAGTGCCCGCCGTTGGGCACCTGGAACTGAATGCCGCCGAGCGCGTCCAGATTGGGCGGCGGATTCGTGCAGAAGATCAGTACGCCGGCCGCATGATCAGGCTTGCCCGAGACGTGCCGCATGGTGAACGTGAGGCGGTAGCGTGAGTATTGTTCCTGTGTGTAGATGACCCCGCGGCCGGCGCCCTTGCTGGCCATGGCGCCATCCTTGACCGTCCAACCCTCGGCCGGCGCCTGCGTCCAGCCGTCGAGTGTTTTGCCATCGAAGAGCGACTTGCCCCTGTCCGCCTCCGCGGACTTGGGCTCTGCGTGCGATAACGACGCGACGAGCAGCAGGATGTAAAGGCACAGGCCAGCAATCAGGGACGCTGATTTCATTTGAAGGGTCCTCTTGATCTCCATGCTACCGTCGAGGGAGGCAGTTGTTTGGCGGCCCGCACGTCCGTTCCCGTACCCATCGCGATGCCGACATGCGCCTTTGCCAATGCGGGAGCAACGTTGACGTCATCGCCGGCCATGGCGATAGTGTCGTATTCGGCCCAGCCGATATTGTCCGACACGCCATATTGCGGATCAGGGATTCAGGATCATTTGATCGAGGCGGAAGCTTGTCCCTATGGCGGCGATCCAATCGCCGGTCCGCCGATCTCCATCACGGAGGAGTCATCCGCGGTCAGACGATAAGTGATGCCTGCGGACGTGCCCTTGGAATTGGGCTGGAAGTAGTCGGTCGGATCGCCTAGGGCTTGTTCAGTAGCGGGATTCCCCTGGTGTCATTGCAGGGGAAAGCGGTGATCAGTGCTGACCATCATCGCGCGAAATAGTTCATCCCTAACGGTCCGAGAATTCCTTTGACCTTGCGATGACAAAGGCTACAGTAAGTTGAGAATCCGATTCGGCGAAGGCACTTCACTTCCTCCTGATATCCGAGCATAGCGTACGGTGTTTCAAAACTCGTTTCCGGAGATGGTATGAAAACGCGATGCAATCACAAAAACCAATTTGGGCGCAGTCAACGGCCAGCTCCTGCCGCAATCGAGCCGCTGGAAAATCGCACGATGTTGACGGTTCTGATCAATCCCGTTTTCGGCGTTCAATCACAAAAGCAGGATGGCAGCGATGGAAAGATGCATCGCCCGCCAATCAATGTCGTTTTCTGGGGCTCCTTCTGGCAGGGAGGCAATGGCTTTGATGAAAACCAATGGGACAGCGCCGCCAGCCCCAATGCCGAAGACATCATGATCGCGATCAACAAGGTCATCAATTCAACCTATCTGCAGGGAATCAACCAATATGGCGCGGACCCTTTCAACATGTTTATCAATGACGTGCGCTGGGATAGCTCTGAACCCGGATCGAGCGTTGACACCGGGAATATCGACGATGTGGTTCAGAACCAGATCGATAATGGCCATGTCCCTGAGCCCGATGAGCAGACCGATGGCAACGGCAACCAGGTGGTGCCCATTTATCTTGTGGTGACACCTCCGGGCGTAAGCTCGCCGGGCGCGTCGGGATTTAACGAGACGAGCACGGACATTGATTTGGGAGATTTCGATACCATTCCGGAAATGTGGACCAGCGTCAGCGCCAATCCAAACGGCACGCTCAACACCGACGCTTTCACCAGGGTTTTTGGTCATGAGACCGCGGAGATCATGACGGATACGGGTGGAGACGGATTTGAGGTGAATACGACCTCGGCATGGGCCCTGGGCGGCATCGGTGGCGACGACCAGATCGGCGACAAGGAAGGCAACGCCTATTCCTTCCGCCTCAGCGATTCCGCAGGTCAACCCTCCATCGACGTGCAGCCCTACTGGTCCAAAGACGACAGCAAATGGCTGGTCACTGACGGAACCGCCCAAACCATCAACCTCAGCGCCGTCTGGGACCTGTCTGATCCCCAGAAGCCCGTGTTCTCCGGTAAATACGATCTGACCATCAACGGCGACCAATGGCTGGACATCAACGACAAGCTCACTATCACCACCTCAACCAGTGGCGCTGTTACAATCGACTTGAATAACGAATTCTACAATTTTGACGCTGGATATCTAAACAGCATTTCCCTCAATCTCATGGCCGGCCAGAATTCCGTGAGCATCCCCACTGCTTTGCCGATGACCCTGAACTTCAACATGAACGCAGCCAGCCCCTTTGGCGGCACCATTGATTTCAAAGGCGCAACTTCACAGCAGGGCAACTGGGATATCACCGGACCCGGCAGCGGAACATTCCTGTTCAACAGTGCTGGCGGATCTGGTTCCGACACTTTTTCAAATGTGCGTTCCATCACGGCTGGTTCAGGGTCCGACTTCTTCACCATTCGGCCTGGAGGCAGTCTTGCCGGAAATCTCGATGCTGGCGGCGGCCCCGACAGACTCCTCTATTCCAGCTCCGCCGGCCCCGTGACAATCGACTTAGTCAATCAAAAGGCAACTGCAATCGGCGGCCTGGTCAGCGGCTTCGAGGGCGTCACCGGAGGCAACGCCTCCGACACGCTCATCGCATCCGCCCCAACCTGGACACTCACCGGATCGGACACCGGATTTGCTGGCAACTTCAACTTCGCATCAATTGAAAACCTCGTCGGCGGTCCCGGAGGTGATTTATTCAAATTCGGTCTCGCCAGCTCCGTCTCCGGAATGATCGATGGGGGCGGGGGAGTCAACACCCTGGATTATTCTCAACTTCCGGGGCCTGTCACCGTCAACTTCACCACGCACACCGCATCCAGAATCGGCGGCGCCTTCGCCAATATCCAAAATGTCAAAGGCAGCCTCAGCACCGCAGATACCATCGTCGGCCCGGATGCATCCTGGCTGATCAGCGGAGCCGATGCCGGATCGGTCAACGGCCTAACGTATTCATCCTTTGAAAATCTCCAGGGAACCGCCTTCACCGATACCTTTACCTTCCTTGCCGGCGGATTAGTCTCCGGGAATGTCAACGGCGGCGGCGGGCTCGATACCCTCGACTATTCCCAGATCACCACTGCTGTTTCCATCAACCTCACAACCCACTCCGCCACCGGCATCGGCGGCACATTCTCCAACATCACCAGTTTTGTCGCAGGCAGCGGCGGCTCGACGGTCACCGGTCCCGCCGGCTCCAATACCTGGTTAATCACCGGCATCAACACCGTCAGCGTCGCCGGCATCACCCTCACCAATACACCGGCTATCACCGGCGGCCCCGGCGATGATCAATTCAACTTCCAGAGCGGCGGCAGACTCGATGGCAGGATCGACGGCGGCGCAGGCATCAACACGCTCTCCTACACCGGAAATACCGGCAATGTCTCTGTCAACCTTTCACTGCACACCGCCACCCGCGCCGGCAGTGTCTTTAACATCGCCAACGTCATCGGCGGAAGCGGCAACAGTCTTCTCGTCGGCGATGAGAATGCCAACGTCCTCACCGGCGGCGCCGGCCGCAATCTCCTCATCGGCCGCGCCGGCGCCGATCGCCTGATCGGCAGCACCAGTGACAACCTTCTCATCAGTGATCTGACTATCTACGACCTTAACCCCGTCGCACTCAGCGCGATCTTCAACGAATGGACCCGAACCGACATCTCCTCGCAGAAGCGCATTTCAGACCTCATCAGCGAAGATGACAAAAAGGGCCTCAACGGCCGTTATCGTCTCGACGATTGCTCGCTCATCGCCGACAAATCCAGCGACATCCTCACCGGCTCCAGCGGCTTCGACTGGTTCATCCTCACCAAAAGGCGCGACACCATCTCCAGCGGCCTAACCCCCGCAGACCGCGTGAGCCGCAGCGACGATTAAGTCTTGCCGGCGCCCGCGATCAAAACTTGCGCCGTTCGAATGGTAATGCAGAATCTGGACTGTGGGGGCCGCCTGCGTTGACGGCGCGTCCCGGAGGGTGGCGGTGCGGAGTACGAAGGAGGCGCGGCTTCTGCAGGAAGTGCTGGTGCGGCTGGGGCCGATGCGGTGGGATGCGGTGGGATGCGGATCGGGGATTCAGGATCATTTGATCGAGGCGGAAGCGGGTCCCTATGCCGACGATCCAATCGCCGGCCAGCCTGGCGCAACCAATCACGGTGCCCGCCACGGCAATCCACGCCCGGCGCGATGTAAACACGCCGACGTTGCGACAGTACCAAACGCGGAGCGACATCGCGACGGAAAGATCGTAATTCGCCGGTGCCCGGCCGGGTGTCGCGTCGGTCCGGCTCGAAAGGAAAATTGACCATGCGCGCCCATCCGCAAACCGGCCCATGCATACTCACCGCGATCGTCGCATGCCTGCTGACGGCGCACGCCGCCAGCGCAGCGCCCACGTCAGCCGACGCCACGCCACCGGGCAAGAGCTATGTTTACAAGCGGTCGGGCGGCCAGGATCGCGAAATGGAGATTTACTTTCCACCCGGCCACGATCCCGGCAAATCAAAGGTGCCCGGCGTGGTCCTGTTCCACGGGGGCGGGTGGAGCGGCGGGAACCTGGGCCAGTTTCGCCTGGCTTGCCAGTACCTGGCCAGCCGCGGCCTCGTCGCCGCGACGGCGCAGTACCGCATGCTCGGCAAGGAGGAGGCCGGCAAGCTCGCGCAGGGGGAGACCCGCAAGCGGGTCTGCATCACCGATGCCAGGAGCGCGATCCGCTGGTTCAAGCAGCACGCCGGGGAACTGGGCATCGACCCGCAGCGCATCGTCACCGGCGGCGGATCGGCCGGCGGACATATTTCGGTGCTGGCGACGATCAACCCGGGACTGGATGATCCGGCCGACCCCAGGAACGTCGACACCTCGGTCGTGGCCTACTTGCTCTTTAATCCGGCGTTTGCCGGGACCGACAGCGCGGATATCGAGGTGGACGTGCAGCGGCACCTCAAGGCCAACCTCGCCCCGGCGATCGTTTTCTTTGGCACGAAGGACAACTGGAAGATCGGCTGGGACGCCGCGTTTGCGAAGCTCAAGCAACTGGGCAATTCGACCACCGACGTGGAACTGGCGGAAGGTCAGACGCACAGCTTTTTCAACAAGGATCCCTGGCAGACGGTGACGCTCATCGCCGCCGACCGGTTCCTGGTGCGCCTGGGCGTGCTCAAGGGGGAACCGACGCTGACCGCCCCTGCCACCGGCGAAAAGCTCGTCCCGCAGGAGCGTGAAGGCTCTGACAGGGCCGACAAGAATGTCCGCCGCACCGACGCAGGCCGATCGGCGTTTGTCCGCGGTTTCAATGCTTCCCAGTCTTCTGGCGATGTTGTCACGGTGAAGCAGAGACCTCGGCGTGATCGCCGTCGGTGCCGGTCTGGGCCCGATTTTCCCGAAATGTCTCGCGCTCCAGGTTCGCAAGAGTCTCCGGCTCTCTGCCGGAGACCCTGGTTCGGGTGATGAAATGGCTTTCCCTCGGCGGAACCGAACCTGTTATTGTTCGCTTCCATCCCCGCCGGTTTGACGATAGGTTTCGGCGCAAGCGGCTGGTGGAAATCGAAAAACGCCGCGCAGGGGCTGATGGCCGTGATGAACGTGCCGCCAGCCAGATAACAGGAAAGAAGATCTTCACGGACGCGCGCATGATGCTCCACCCCGTTCTCAGAACTCTTAAATTCCAGATGCTGCTCTGGCTGTTTGCGCTGCCCGTCGTGTCGTTGGGCGCGGAGAGCAAGGACTACGGGCTCAAAGACTACGGGCTCAAAGACTACGTCAGCATTTCCAAGGATCTTCCCCATACCCAGAGCAGCCCCTGGAAACTGGTCTGCACCATGCCGTACAACTGTCATTTCCAGCCCTGGATCGAGGTTGAGGCCCCGGCGGGCGCGGTGATCAGCTTCAACTCCAGCAATCCGCTGGTGCTCTACCTCACCCGAACCGAGACCTGCGCCACAGACGCGGGCGTGCAGGTGCATGAGGCGAAAAAGTGGATCAGCGGCGAGGGCGCTATTTACACCATTCCCGCGGGAGTGACCGTCCGCGCCGTAAAGTATCGCGAAACGGGATACGATACGACGTTCGCTGGATCGTTTGAATGCAACGACAGCGACTACAACGTCCTCTGGCAAAAGGCAGCACGGACCGCGTACCTCTGCATGCGGGATCATTTCTACGATTGCCCGGACCGCGAACGTGTCGGCTTCTGGGGGGATGGAACCCCGGAATTAGACCAGTGCTTCTATATCTTTGACACCCAATCCCACCGCCTTTGCAAGGAACTGGTGCTGCGCAAGCTCCAGCCCAAATTCTATCCCGGCCAGCATCTCGAGTTTCTGGGCGACTATGGATTGTGGTTCTACTATCTGCAGACCGGCGATCTGGAATCGCTGCGCACCGTTTATGAACCGACCAAGACCTTCCTGTTCGATACCTACAAGTTTGGCAACAAACGGACGTGGTTTGATTGGGGAAAAGAAGTCAAAGACACCGCAGTCATCGAGACATGCTTCTATTTCAACTGCCTGGGCACGCTGAAGAAGATTGCGATGATTACCGGGCATGAAGCCGACGTCGCCGCGATCGACCAGAAACTCCAGGCCATCAAAGAGAACTTCGACACACAATATTGGAAAGACGGTTATTACATGTCCTCTCAGGTCGCCACACCCGACGACCGGGCCAACGCGATGGCCGTCAATGTGGGTCTGGCGGACCGCTCGAAGTGGGACGCGATTTATGACAACGTCCTCACGAAGAAAACCTGCTCGAGCTGCTTTTTCGACCGCTGGGTGTTCGAGGCGCTTTGCACCATGGGAAAACAGGAGTATGCCCTGCTGCGAATGCATCAGCGCTACAAGACGATGATCCCATGCAGTTTTACCACGCTCTGGGAGCATTACGACCGTTGGTGGGCCTCCAGGATTGACGCATTTGATGATGCCTCATCGCTCAATCACGGATGGAATCCGCCCGCGCTGCTCCTTTCACAGACCATTGCGGGCATTTCTCCGGAGGCGCCCGGCTGGAGCACATTCCATGTGCTTCCCAGGGAAGCCTTCCTGACGGCGATGAAGGTGGTCGTTCCATCGATAAGGGGCAACGTGTCGCTGGAACTGAAAAAGACGGAGTCGCAGTACGCCTTGAACCTCATTTTCCCCGCCGACACCGCCGCCATCGTGGGATTCCCCAAAAAGTCGTTCACAAAACTCGATGAGATCAAGGTCAATGGCACGACGATATGGAACGGCACATTCCGCGGCGGTGTCGACGGCATTACCTGGGACGGGGAAGATGCGGAGTATGTGAAATTCAAGGCAGTTTCCGGCGACTGGAAGTTCCGGGGTCTGGGCACCCTGCCCATGAAGTCTCCCAAGGAGCCGCCACCCATCCCATCCACAGATCGGCCGCTCGATAAGAAATCGTGGATCGCATCCGCCTCGGTCATTGACGGCCGGTTTCCTTTCAGCGGAGCGAAAATTCCGATCGACATTTCAGCGGCCAACGCCATTGATGGCGATCACTGGACCGGCTGGCGGGACATGACCAAAGCCCAGTACCCCGGACAGTGGTTCCAGGTGGATATGCGGAAGGATCGGGCCTTCCACAAAATCGTACTCGACAATACCTGGGCGCTGTGGGACTCTCCGGCGGGGTATTCGGTTTCGGTATCAAATGACGGCACTACATGGAGCGCCCCCGTCGCCACCGGCGCGGGGTCGGCGGGCATCACCACCATCACCTTTCCCAGTCAGCGGGCGCGATACATCAGGATCACCCAGACCGGGACCAGCTCAAAATATAACTGGTCCATTTACGAGTTGGATGTTTACTGAGCGGCGATGATTTATTGTTTGGCATTGTTCTTCACCCGATCGGGCGCTCCGCTGCCAGGCGCTGGCGGCGACCACGCGGCCGGTTTGGGATTGGGAACAGCCAGCGGAAAGTTATCCGCGCGGCTTGCCATCTCCTTTTGAAGCAGGGTGCGGAACGTCATGGGGCGAAGCGGTGTGTTGCTTTGGAAGAAGTATTGTTCAAATACAGAGTGGGCTTTGCCATGCACCTCGAGGGCGGTGTGATATGCCAGCACCGCATCATCGGCGGATTTGGCCGCGACCAGATAGGGATCGACGGGACAGGTTTCCGGGGTGTTGCCCGGCGCGACGACGGCATAGAGACCCCGGCGCACGCGCAACAGCCGCCCCTGCTTCAGGTGATAGACCCCAGGTCGTCATGCTGCTGATCGGCGGCACCAATGGCTCCACCCCGTCCTCCGCGGCCCCCGCCGCCCCCGCCGCCATCGCCCCAGGGCTTTGTCCGGCCGCGTGCTTCTCATCGCCTGCCCGATAGCTAAAAGAAAGGCCACCCACGCTGGAGGCCTTTCCCTGCCGGCGTCCTCCTGACGCCGGCACAATCTGCATTACGCTACACGGCTCAACATGACACGGCGCATCGCAGCGCGACTCAGCGCGACTCGGCGCAACTCAGCGCGACTCAGCGCTACGCGGCGATCTCTCCCTGATACATCCGCCAGGCCTGCTCATACTTTCGCCGCAACTGCGAAACCCGCGATGGTGAGATCTTCAGTCTGCCGGCAATCTCGAAGGTGCGATCGCCCCGGATCAGGTAACGGATGATCCTGCGGTCACGGCGGCTTTGCGACCGCAGCCACTGCGCGAAGTCGATGCGGAAGGCGGCGGTGTCGGGGATGGAATCATTGCGGTCCGCGACCGCCAGGGCCATCCAGTCCCGGGTGTGACTCCCAGGCTGGATCTGGTCGATGCTTCGCAGGGTCACGCCATGGCGCTGATGGGCCACGGGGGAGAGCACATCGCGGGCGGCATCCTGGCGGCCGCCAACCTGCCGGCCGGTGCGCACATGCCGCACGGCAAAATCCGCCAGCGAGCCGGGGTGAGCCACCTGCAGTTTCCCCCGGGCGGCCAGGAGCTGATAGGAGATGCAGGCCGAGGCGATGGCCTCGCGGATGGCTTCTTCGCGCCGCTCGGCCGGTAGCCTGCGAAACTGAATCCGGGCATGGGTCTGGATGGCCGGCAGAAGACTCAGGAAGC
>JBBRTW010000286.1:0-9099 GCA_038244055.1 Tepidisphaerales bacterium
ACGAAGGGCACGAAGAAGACCGGAGAAGAGTAGAATGTAATTTGCGCAACCTGCGTTCACCATTAACCGACTTTTTGACTGTAAGTCCTCTGGTTCATTACTCTTCGTGCATTACGTGGTTTTCGTGGTGAATAATCTGGGCTAAAAACTTAAGGCGGGGGGGGGGGCTGCCATGGGGGCGGGAAAATCTGCCGGAAAACCGAAAGGCTGCGAACACCCGTCGGCGCTCGCAGCTTTTCGTTTTAAGTTTTTAGTTTTCAGCCCGCAAACACTTAGCCCTTCTTATGCGCCTTCCCGCCCGCGCGGTTCGGGGGGTAGCCCCATTGATTGAGCTTGGGTTTGCCTTTGCCGTGGGCGAAGGGGCCTTTGGCGGGCTTGGAGAAGGAGGGCTTGGCGAAGGAGGTCTTCGCGCCGGCCGGTTTGACGCCGCCGCCGGGGCGGGTGGCGGGGTGGTTGGGATGGACGGCGGGGCGGGCGGCCGCGTGGCCGGCGCGATGAATCGCAGCGCCGGCGGGGCGGGGGGCGGCGGCGTTTGGGCGCGGGGCGTGCGAGGCGGCGGCGGGCTTGTGCGTGGGCGCGGCGTGGGGTTTTACGGCGTGGGATGCGGCATGCGGTTTGGGCGCGTTTGCTGTCACATGGGGCTTAGGCGCATGAGCGGCCGGCTTGGCGACATGCAGCGCGGCATTCGGCTTGGGCGCGGCAGGCTTGGCGATGGGAGACATGGCGGGCTTGGCCATTGGAGGCGCGGCATTGGGCCGGGCGACATGCGGGGCAACGTTCGACCGGGGAGCGTGCGGCGCGGCGTGTGAGGTCGTGTGCGGCCGGGGCGCGTGCGGTTTGGCGTGCGGCGCGACATGGGCCCGGGCCGCGGGCTTGGCCGAGTGACCGGGAACCGAATGCGGGCGCGGCGCGAATTGCCGGGCTTCCCACGCCTCGGCCGCGCGGTCCCTGCCCGCGGGCCTTCGCCCTTCATGCTGGTGTGGAGCGCGGCCGCCACGGTCATCGCGCCCGCCGCGATCATCGCGGAAACCGCCGCGATCATCCCGGCCGCCGCCGCGCTGGCCGCGCGGCAGGGTCCGCGCTGCTTCAACCGCTTCACCCCCTTCAACCGGCGCGGCCTCGGCCGCCCCATCCGCGGCCTCGGCCACCGGAATCTTCAGCCCGATCAGCCGCTCGATCCCGCGCAGATATGCCTTCTCCTCGGGGTCGCAGAAGCTGACCGCGATGCCGGTGTTGCCCGCCCGGCCCGTCCGGCCAATGCGATGCACGTACGTCTCGGGGATATTGGGAATGTTGTAGTTGATGACATGGGAAACATCATCGATATCCAGCCCCCGCGCCGCGATATCGGTCGCCACCAGCACCGGCGGCGCATTCGACTTGAACGCCTCCATCGCCTTGCGGCGCTGCCCCTGGGTCTTGTTCGAGTGCAGCGCCATGGAGCGGATGCCGAATTGAATCAGATGCCGCACGACTTTGTCCGCGCCATGCTTGGTGCGCGTGAAGACCAGCACGCGCTTGTAGGAATTGTTGTCAAGATAGTTGACGAGGATCGAAGGCTTCTGCCCGCCGCCGACGTGGTAGAGCGATTGCTCGATCTTCTCGACGGTGGAGGCGGCCGGCGTCACCGCGACCATCACCGGGTCCTTGAGAATCGTGTTGGCCAGCTTGCGGATTTCCGGCGGCATGGTGGCCGAGAACATCAGGCTCTGCCGCGGCGAGGGAAGGTCGGCGACGATCTTGCGGATATCGTTGATGAACCCCATGTCCATCATCTGATCCCCCTCATCAAGGACGAATGTCTTGACGTGGCGGAGATCGACATACCCCTGGTTCATGAGGTCGAGAAGACGGCCCGGCGTGGCCACCAGCACATCGACCCCATGCCGCAGCGCCTGCACCTGATGATGCTGCGAGACGCCGCCGTAGACGACGCAATGGCGGAGGGCGGTGCCGCGGGCGTAAGTCTTGAAGGATTGCTCGATCTGGCCGGCCAGCTCGCGGGTCGGTGAGAGAATGAGAGCGCGAATCTTGCGGGCTTTGGAGGAGAGGGGAGACGATTGCGGATTGCGGTCGAGTTGCGAGTTGCGAGTTGCGGGTTGCGAGTGGGCTGCTTGCGGTTTGGAAGAAACATCCTCCCGCGCAGTCCCCCCGTCTTCATGTTTCACGCCCTCCGGTGTCGCCATCCCGGTGTCTTCCGGTTTCACGCTTTCGTGGCCGATATCCTCGCTCGGCAGCGGGATGTTCACCGGCACGCGCTTGGCCGGGTCGAGCAGGCGATGAATGATCGGCAGGGCGAACGCGGCGGTCTTGCCGGTGCCGGTCTGGGCGATGCCCAGAACATCGCGCCCCGCCAGGACGTGTGGAATCGCCTCCGACTGGATTGGCGTAGGCGTGGCGTACCCCTCCTCCACAAGCGTTTTCTGGATGGCCTGGGCGAGATCGAACTTGGAAAAACTCATGAGAGCACTCTTTCGGGTGTAAAGCTGCGCCGGCCGATCCATTGGGGATGAGCCTGGCACAGGCGGGGGGTCCGCCAACCTCATGGGGATGGCGAAGCCCGGATGCACCCGTGGAAAAACAGCCCGGCACGCGCCAGGCGGCAACTCGAGTGCGATACAACTGGTTGATTTGGACGCCCCTTATGAAAAGGGGCCGCTGCAAAAGGTGGTGGGAACTTAAGAAAGAAACCTCAACCCGCGATGAGGAAAACTCATCGGCAACGAGCAGTTGTCGTGGGAGAGTATAGCATGGACGGGGGGTGGTGTACAGGAGGGGGAGGTCAGAGGCAAAGAGACAACAGGGCAATCGCATATGGCATGAGATGGGCAGCAATTGCGGATTTCGGATTTAATTGAAGTCTTCAATCCGCAATCCGCAATCCACAATCCGAAATCGATGCGATAGGATTGACATGCAATTGCCCTGAAAGAGACAATGAGATTGCGCCAAGCAAGCTCGCGCCAGGAGGATGATATATGAAACTGACACGCACCCGGAGAACTTCGACCTGCTGGGGTTTACACATTACGCGGGCGGCTCGCTGCGCGGGAAATGGGTGGTCAAGCGCGAGACCTCGGGCAGCCGGCTGAGCCGGGCGGTGCGGGCCATCCCGACAAGGGGAAACGAGGCGGAAACAAATTAGAGGGTATCGATTATGCACGCCGACGGAGATCCGGCCGACGGCGGGTGAAAATGCCTGATTTTGGCGATCTGACCCTGGTGGAAACTATGGTTGGGTTGTGTGAGGCGGCGCGGATTTTGAAAATTGATTCCCCTCCCGGCCGCCCGTAACATCGCTGGGGTCTCTGGGGGCGGTGTTTGAGATTTGCACAATCTCTTGAAAGGACCGCATGATTCAGCGCAGGCCGACACGGAAGGTGACTTTGGGGGATGAGGCGCACGGGTTCGTGAGCATTGGCGGCGATGCGCCGGTGTCGGTGCAGACGATGACGGCGGGGTATACATGGGAGGTGGATAAGTGCATCGCGGAGATTCACAAGCTGGCGGCGGCGGGGGCGGACATGGTGCGGGTGGCGGTGCCGGAGAAGAAGGATACGACAGCGCTGAAGGAGATCATCCCGGCCGTGCAGGTGCCGATCGTGGCGGATGTGCATTTCCATTTCCAGAGGGCTCTCGAGGCGATCGAGGCGGGGGTGCATAAGATTCGACTCAACCCGGGGAATATTTCGGACCACGGGCAGGTGCGCGAGGTGATCCAGGCGTGCAAGGCGAAGAAAATTCCCATCCGCATTGGCGTGAACGAGGGATCGATCGTCGAGCGCAAGGACAAGCAGAAGCGGATGAAGGAACTGGGGGGCGTCTTCTCGGATAACAAGCACGGGCATTTCCTGGCGATTATGATCGCCAAGCTGGAGGAGTACCTGGAGGTGTTCGAGGCCGAGGATTTCCACGACATCGTCATCAGCGCCAAGAGCATCGATCCACTGCTGGTGATCGATGCGTACAAGGAGATTTCCAAGCGTTTCGATTACCCGCTGCATTTGGGCGTGACTCATGCCGGCCCGAAGGAGACGGGGACGATTCGGAGCGTGGTTCCGCTGGGGCATCTGCTGGCCAGCGGGATCGGGGATACGATCCGGATCAGCTATGCGAACGATTCGATCTACGAAGTGCAGGATGGGCTGGAGCTGATGTACATCCTGGGGCTGCGGCAGCGGATCGGGGCGGAGCTGATCGCCTGCCCGACCTGCGGGCGCATCCAGGTGGATCTGTACAAGCTGACGCAGGATGTGCGGAAGAAACTGGCCGAGCAGATCACGCTGCCGATCAAGGTGGCGGTGATGGGGTGCATCGTCAATGGCCCGGGCGAGGCCGAGGGGGCGGATGTGGCGATCTTCGCGGGGGACCGCAAGGGGTTCATATACGTGCAGGGGGAGACGGTGGCCCGGAGCATTCCCGAGGAGGAGATCCTGGACCGGTTGCTGGAAGAGTGTCGCAAGTTTGAAGACAAAGTCCGTCGCGGCGAGGCGAAGCTGGGGGAGAAGAAAGTGGATATTCTCCCACCTGATCCGATAGGCGAGCTGGGGAGCGGGTGGGAGAAGATTGAGAAGGAGAAGCGGGGGACGAGTTTGAATGTGGTGAAATGAGCGCTCCGCATCCACATCTTCTTCTCAAGGGAATCTCATGGCCGACATATGAGGCGATGCTTGAAGAGCTCGGCGACCGGCATCTTTCGGTCACCTATGACAACGGAAAAATGGAGGTGGCCCAGCTTCCGCCGAAACACGGGCGCATCCGCGTTGGATTCTCCCAGTTGATCTGGACTTACGCGGAGGAACTGGGGATTTCCGTTGCCGATTTTGGATTCTGCACAATCCGCAGCGAGGAACGCAATTGCGGGCTTGAACCGGACGGCTGCTTTTACATCCAGAATGAATCGAAGATGCGAGCGCGGGATGATTTCGATCCGTCGATCGATCCCCCACCCGATCTGGTGATCGAACTTGATCCATCGCGATTCAGGCTGAATCGGCTGTCCGTTTACCAGACATTGGGGGTGAAAGAAGTCTGGAGTTGGGAGAACGGCGAACTCGCCATTCACATTCGCAATGATTCCGGCGAACTGATTCGCGGCGTTCAGTCATTCAGTTTTCCAGCGCTGTCGTCTGATGAAGTGTCAAGATTGATGCGAGCGAAAATCGGAATGGATGATCTCTCGTGGATTCAATCGATTCGGCAGTGGATTCGAAGCAGTCGTTCCGGCCATTGAAGCCTCTCTACGGCTTTCCTTCCCTTTGTCGCTTCTCCGACGATCCGCATGCGGGCTATTGTTTGCGTCCGCATTCTGGACACACTGCCATCCGCGGACCGTTTGCACCGGGCGTTGCGCGGAGATGCCATGCGAGCCTCGGTATCTGCGGTGCAAACGCACGCGCGCGTCATTACTTGGAACTCTCGGGCCCAATGCCGGCAACGTGGCGATTAGGATCATAGCGCTTTAGCAGAAATTTCCGCCCCACGAGCAGTCCAAGCCAGACGGCTCCTAAGAGGTATGCGGCGGCAATGACCGCCGCTTTACCCTGGTAATTTGGCTTTTTCCCCTGATTGGACAACATGACATTGATGCCGAACAGAAAGAAGCCGAATCCAAAAAGCCCATACCAGGCCAGGCGCGGCATCCATGTCAATTTAGATGCCTGAATCTGCGTTCATCTATCCAGCGTCAGCCTCACTTCCTCAAATGCCTGAACCGATCCAGCGCCGCCGCGAGGACGATCGTTCCGCCGATGAAGATTTGCTGGACGTAGGTGGAAATGTCGGCGATGACGCAGCCGGAGTAGAGCAGGCCGAGCATCAGGAAGCCGAGGAGGGTGCCGAGGATGGTGCCTTCGCCGCCGAAGAGGGAGGTGCCGCCGATGACGACGGCGGCGATGACGGTCAGTTCAGCGCCCGCGCCTTCGGTGGGCTGGCCGCCGCCGAATTTGGCGCAGAGGAGCGCGCCGGCCAATCCAGCGGTTGCGCCGGCGATGACGTAGCAGAGCGTTTTGTAGCGTTCGACGTGGACGCCGCAGAGGCGGGCGGTGCGCTCGTTGGAGCCGATGGCATAGGCGTAGCGGCCGACGATGGTGAAGTGGAGCAGGGGGATGCCGATGGCGACGACGGCGAGGGCGATCCAGACGGCGGAGGGCAGGCCGAGGATATCGCCGTAATGGAGGTTGCGGAAGGAATCGAGGGCAGCGCGGGAGGCGGGGCTCCAGGATTCATCGGGGGAGATGGGGGTGCCGCCGGTGATGTAGAGCGTCAGGCCGCGCACCGATTGCAGGGCGGCCAGCGTGACGACGAAGGAGGGGAGGCCCAGCGAGGTGATGAGCGAGCCGTTGATGAAGCCGATGAGCGCGCCGGCCAGTACGCCGGCCAGCGCGGCGACGATGGGGGCGGCGGGCGCGATCTGTCGGCCGGCGATGATGAGCCAGAGGATCGCGAGGACCAGTCCCGTGCCGCCGCCCCAGATGGCAGCGCTGATAAGCGCCTGGCGCGGTTTGCGTCCACCTTGGAGGAGGCGGGAGGCAACGCAGGCGCCAACGCCCAGCGCCGCCGTCAGGCCGATGGCCAGGGTCGTGCCGACCTCGCGCGCGGGCATCGTGAAACCGCGCAATGTTAACGCGGTGATGACACAGGCGAACGCCATGACCGATCCGACCGACAGATCGATTCCCGCGGTGATGATGACGAACGTTGCGCCGACGGCGGCGATGAGGAAGTGGTAGTTGTTGGTCAGGACATTGGAGAGGTTTCCGGTGCCGAGGAATTGGAGGGGTTTCCATGCGCCGAAAATATGCGCCACCAGCGCCAGGCCGATGAGCGCTCCGAGGACCGAATCGAGAAGGTGCTGCCGGCGCAGGGCGGTGAGGGCGGCGTCGGTGGCGGCGGCGATGGAGACGGCGGCCACGAGCGGGCCCATGGCGACGATCTCGCGGAGGGGGCGGAAGACGAAGCGGAAGCTGGGGATGTCGAGGCCGAGGAGGATGAGTTCGACGGCGGCGAGGATGGCCCATGCGGTGGCGCGGGGGACGGAGCGGGCGATCATCTGGCCGCCGACCCAGAGCAGGGGGGCGATGAGCAGAACGGTGGCGAGAATGCGCAGGAATCCGAGGGAGGGATTGGGGACGGTGAAGCGGGTGGACCAGGCGATGGGCGCGGCGAGGATGAGCAGTGCGGCGACGGCGGCCGGGCCGATGCCGGGGATGGAGGGTTCGGGTTTGGCGCTGCTGAGAGGAAGAGAAGACATGGTGTTGGTTCCGAGGGAATTCTTCGCGGGGTAGTTGTCGGGGGCGGGGGGGAGGTTGTCAAATTGCTTGGAGGGAGCGGGTGGGAAGTAACATGGGCGTGGTGCCGATTGACGCGGTTACCTTTTTCGCAGCGCGGCTTGGTAGGCGGCCATTAACTCGGTGGCGAAGCGATCCTGATTGAAATGGGTAGTGGCGCGGATGCGGGCGGCGCGGCCGAGGGTGGCGCGGAGATTGGCATCGCCGGCGAGTTGGGCGATGGCGGCGGAGAGGGCGGCTTCATCGCCTTGCGCAAAGCCGATGGCGCTGAGGCCGTCTTCGAATATCTCGGGTGCGCCGCCGGCATTGGTGGCGATGACGGCTTTGCCGCAGGACATGGCTTCGAGGATGGTCAGGCCGAAGGGTTCGGGCTTGGTGCTGGCGTGGACGATGACATCGAGAGAGCGGTAGGCGAGCAGCGGGTCGGATTGGAATGGGACCAGGCCGACGCGGCGGGCGATGCCCAGATCGTCGGCCAGGCTTTTGAGTTCATCGGCGGACCATTGCGAGCCGGCGGTGTGGTAGATGGCCCCGCCGATGATGAAGAAGCGCAGGGCCAGGCCGGGGTTTTGATGGGCGGCGCGGGCGGCGGCGCGGAGGAAGAGGTCCTGGCCTTTCCAGCGCGCGTAGGTGGCGATCAGGCCGATGCGGACGACCTCGCGGCCCATGGGTTCGAGATTGGCGAGGCGATCGAGGGCATCGGGATCGCCATCGGCCGGGGTAAAGCGGTGGGTGTCGATGGCGTTGAGGACGACATCGATGGGAGTTTTGGGAATGATGGTTGCGGCATCGGCGGCGACGGCGCGGCTGATGGCGATGGCGCGGGAAGCGCGGCCGGAGACCTGGCGGAGCAGGCGAGAGGCCATCGGGCGCGGGGCGAGGAAATCGTGGAGATGCCAGACGACCGGCGGGCGCGGGTTGACGGCCCAGAGGAGCATGTGGGTCTTGAGGCCGTTGGAGTGGATGAGGTCGGGCTTGATATCGCGGATGGCCCAGCGGAGGTTGCGGATGTAGGCCCAGAGAAGGGGGGCGGCGATGAGGGATCGGCCGATGCCGGCGAGGAGGCCGGCGGAGTCTCCGGCGGCGGCCATGACCTGGGGCATCGGGAGCGCGATGGCGGATGTTGCGCCGGCGGCGCGGGCATGGACGATGAGGGGGCCATCGGTGCAGGCGATGAGGTGGGCTTCGTGGCCATGCGTGCGCGCGGAAGAGATGGCGGTGAGGAGCATGCGCTCGGCGCCGCCGAGGAAGCCGACGGAGTTTAGGAAGAGGAGGCGCATGGGTTTGAATTCTTTTAGCCGCCGGGCTTGCCCGGCGCGTCGCAGACTATCCACATTACCGCGAATCCCACAACCGCCGATACGCGCCGGCGATGACGCGCGCGTGTTCCTGCCATGAATATCGGCCGGCCTGGGCCAGGCGGGTTTCGCGTGCGGGTAGAGCGAGACGAGAGCTGAGGATATCGCTTGTCATCGCGGCCCATTGCTGGACATCGCCAACGGGCGCGTAGAGCGCGGCTTGGCCGCCGACTTCGCGGAGGACGGGGATGTCGGAGGCGAGGACGGGGGCGGCGCAGGCGAGGGCTTCGATGACGGGCAGGCCGAAACCTTCGGCATCGCTGGGCTGGAGGACGAGGGCGGCGCGGCGGTAGTGTTGGGCGATCTGCAGGCGGGTCAGGCCGCGGAGTTGGGTGAGGTGGGGGGCGAGGTTGAGGGCTTGGATCATGTCGGACTGGGCGGGGGTCCATTGGCCGCCGATCTGGATGAGGCGGAGGTCGGGGTGATCGCGGCGGACGGCGGCGAAGGTCTGG
>JBBRTW010000287.1:0-9098 GCA_038244055.1 Tepidisphaerales bacterium
ACTCCTATCGCATCGATTTCGGATTGTGGATTGCGGATTGCGGATTGAAAACCGCATTTCAATCCACAATCCGCAATCCGAAATCCGCAATTGTTGCCCACTTCATGCCACATGCGATTGCCCTGGGGGTCGCGGGCCGGCGCGAGGTGAGGCTTGATCTTCTGCGCGGGGCGAGTGACACTTGCCTTCGCTATTGCAATTCGAACTACGCCAAGCGGCATGGCGCTGAGTGTCATTCCGAGGAAGCGTCAGGCGACCGAGGAATCTTGCCTCGACGGGTTGGGCTACTCGTGTTGGCGAACGGGCCACGACATATCGGCGAGATCCTTCGCGTCGCAAAGCTCCCCTCAGGATGACAGCGCGGGTTTGAGATTTCGTTCCACCACTTCAGTTTTTTTCGAGGAGATTCCCATGCGCTACGCACTTGCCTTGATCGGTCTCGCTGCGATTGTCTTTTCTTCGGCCTTGTTCGTCCGCGGCGAGGACAAGCCCGCGGCGAAAACGCCTGAGTCCAAGCCCGCGATCAGCATCGGAGAAATGCGCATTCAGACGGTGCCGGCGCTGACGTATCTTTACACGGAGGCCGAGACCTCGTTCGAGAAAATGGGCGAGCCGGTGAAGGAGGGATTCGACAAGGTGTTCTACACCGCCAGCGAAGCGAAGATGCTGCTGGCCCGGCCGACGATGCTGGTGTACCAGGGCGGCCCGCATTTCGATCCGAAGAAGACATTCAAGATGGAGATCGGGGTGATTGTCGCGGATGACACGAAGGCGTCCGGTGAGATCAAACTGCGCAAGACCGAGCCCTTCAAATGCGCGACGATCCTCTATACCGGGCCGGTGATGGAGCAGGGGCAGGCGTATCAGAAGTTGATCCCCGCCCTGACGGCCGCGGGCCTGACCCCAACCGGCGAAGAGCGCGAGATGTGCCTGTTCTGGGAGGGGCCGGAGTCTGTGAACAATATTTTCTGGATGCAGATCGGGATCAAATGAAGTCGGCGCGAAGGGGCATCATCGGCTCTCATCGATTTCACATCTTCGCACCGGCGCGGACACCATCGCGGCGGAAGGTGAATTCGCGATGAGAATGCGAAAGCTGAACATATAGCGGAAAATGCCGCAAATTCAGGGCCCTGGCTGCGCGTGAGGGCCGGCGCGCGCCTTCTTGTTTTTTTGTGTTGAGTCTCACAGCGATCTCATTTTGCAATGTCATACTGCCTCCCGCGTCGAACGGATGGACGTCCATTCGCTCGGATTCGCTGCTTTTACATCACGGAGGTACAGCATGGGCAGGACTTTCTCTTTTACGGTTGATGCGCTTGAATCGCGCCGGTTGTTGTCGGGCGGGCCGTTTGGACACGATGATCACGATGGGCCCGGTCACTCTGAGGATCATGGGTTGAACCTGCCGGCGCTCCCGGCTCTTCCGGCGCTGCCGGCCACTCCGGGCCTCAAAACCGCCGCGGATTACGTTACCGCCCAGGCGGACCTGGCGACGGCGCAGACGGCCCTGACCACCGCCCAGGCGGATGCCGCCAAGGTCAAGGTCGATGGCGCGACCTTCGCGAGCGATGCGGCCGCCTACAAGGCCGCGGTCAAGGCGCTCCTCGCCGCACCCACCCCGGAGATCACGGCCGCCAAGGATCAGATCAAGGCCGATGAAGCGGCCGAGAAGACCGGGCTCGCGGCGGATAAGGCCGCGGTTCAGGCGGTCTTTACGAAGGACAATCCCGCAATTCTCGCCGATCTCAAGGCGATCGCGGCCGATTTCAAAGCCAAGAACACCGCGCAACTCGCCCTCGATCAGGCGCAGCTCGCAACCGACAAGGCGACCCTCGCGGCCGACCTCGCGGCTCCGCTGGCGACGTTGAAGGCCGATGATGCGGCCTTCGATGCCATCGAAGATGCCGACAAGGCCAAACTGCAGGACCTGATCAATACGGATGCGACGGTTGCTCCGCTGTTTACGTTGATGCAGGCGGATCAGGCGCAGTACACGGCCGACCTCGCCCAGTTCTCGGCCGACAAGCTGGCGTATGTCTCGGCCCGCAATATCGTCCTCACGGACATCGCGACGCTGAAGACGGATATCAAGGGCAATCTGTGAGTCATGGGGCGAATTCACCGTTGAGGAAATTCGCCACAGAGACACGGAGGCACCGAGCCTTCACACAGAGTGAGTTTGAAAGAAGTGGCCCCCCGAATCGATGGATTCGGGGGGCTTTTGCGTATGGGCATTGGAACGTTTTGGAAACCTGCTCGTTCCACTTTCGAGTTGGAACATTCAGCTCGCTGATCGATGAGAAAGGGTCAGGAGCCGGGGATCGATTGGCGGCGAATTGGCGTTCTTGGTGGCCGGCTCCTGACCCTGGGCGAAAGACACTTATTGCACTTTATCCTTGATCCCTTCGCCCACGGTCTTGCTGTAGGCGTCGCCGGCGGGGCGGGATTTGGTGTCTTTCAGCGATTTCTTCGCATCGGTGTCGCGCGGATTCTTGACGACCGAGTGCATATCCAGCGTCACGCCGCCGGCGACGATCGAGCCGCTGGTGAAATTGACGATCGTGTCGGCCGTGTGGGGCGTGGGGAGTGTCGTGGTCTTGAAATTCTTTTCAGCCAGGATCCAGGAAAGATCGACGCTGGCCTTCTGATCGAGTTTGTCGTTCTGGATCAGGTGGGCGATGAGAGAGAGGTCGGCGACGTTTTGCAGGTCGGCGAAAACGGGGACCATCGTTGCGAGCTGGGGGATTTTCGCGGTGAAATTCCTGGCGAAGGTCTTGGCGGTGTCCGTGGCGCCTTTGTCATCGAACTGCAGCGCGCCGGCCTTGAGCAGGAGGCGCTGGCCGCGGATTTCGAAGGCGTCACCTTCTTCGGAGACGAGCAGGGGGGCGTAGTTGGCTTCGAACCAGAAGCGATTGCCGGCAGCGCGTGAGTTGTCGATGGCCGAGCCAACGCCCGGCACCGGAATCGCATCCATGCCCAAACACATGCGCTTGAGTTTGTAATCGGCGGCGACGGTGACGAACGCGAAGCGCGTATCCGAGGGCGCGCCGAAGGTGCTGACACTCTGCGGGCCCAGGCCTTCCTTCATGGCTTTCATGCGAGCGCCGCGCGCATCGGCCGCGTGCTCCTGCATGACCCGCGTGCTGCGGGCCAGCGCATCGGGCTGGGGATCGATCGAGCAGCCGAAGGGCTGCGGGCGCATGTGGGGTGCGCTGGCGATGCGGAGGGCGGTAACGAGGTCTTCGAGATGCAGGACCGGCCGGCCGGTGAATTTGCCCATGGGGTTCAGGCGGTTAGCGGCGTCGAACGGCTCGCTAGTGCCCGCGATGACCAGGTCCTTCTCCTGCGGGAAGACAAAGACGTAGCGAACCTGGGTCAGTCCGGAGAGGTATTTGAGATCATCGGGAATCTCCTTTCCAGCTTCAGTCAGAGCCTTGACCTGCTCGATGACCCGGGGGAGGGAAACGTAAGTCAGGGCCTGGGCCTTGGGGGGCTGGTTGAGTGCCTTGGCGCGGAGGCGCTGGGCGGCGAGGTCGGAGGTGGTATCGGTCTGGCGGGATTTGACCGTGCCGTCGGTGTCGATGTAGACGCCGCCGACATTATTCTGGTTGTTACCCACCACAATGGGCTGGGCGCGGGCGATGGCGGGAATGAGAAGGGCGATCATGGCGAGGAACGGCACGATTCGGCTGTGCGACATGGTGTGTCTCCCGGGGTGCGAACTACCCTTGTGCCCGATCGCAGGCGCGATTCGGGCGGACTTCCTCTCATCCACGGACACCGGTGCCCTCCAGAGGACAGGGGCGGCGCGGATTTTTCTTTATCTTTTGTCAGACGCGGGGGAATGTCAAAGGTTTTCGCGGCCGGGTGGAATTTTGGGCGGAGACGAAATCAGGCATAAACCCATCAGCACAAGTTACTTCGCCGGAGCGGTCGGCGGGGTGGTGGATTGGGTGGTGGCCGGTCGAGTGGTGGCGGAGCGGGTGGCGGGACCCTTGGCGGGTGGCGGTTGTGGCAAGGCCTGCCGGCGGAAGAAGGCTGGTGTGTAACCCTTGAGGTTACCAGCCAGTTGCGCTTGAACGGCGGCCGAGCGTTTGGTGATGAAATCTTTTAATTCGGGTGGCGAGCCGGCCCAGCGCGGCATGGTGCTGGCGGCGGTGTTCTCAGGCCGAGAAGTGGGCTGAGTGGTGCCGAAAGCCTCTTTCTGCGCCTGGAGGATCACTTTTTGGAGCTCATCGATCCGAGCGGTCACCTTTTGCGGGACAATCACTTTCTGGGCAAGCTCCTCAACGATTTTGCGGTAGCCCTTTTGATAGTCCGGCATTTTCAGAAGGCGGTCGAGGAGGAGATTGGGCGGGGCATAGGACTGAGTGATGCTGAGCTCGATCTGATCCTGGGCGCTGCCGACCCAACTGAACGCGCCGAAGGACAAATTCATGTCCCACGGCATGAAATGGATTTTGAGCGTCTCGGGATGCACATACATGTAGAAGTTATGATTGGTGGTGAGGAACGAATCGAGGTTGGCGATCAGGGTGTTGACGGCGATGAAACGCTGGAATGAATCGATGTCGAGATAGTCGCCGATGGTCTTCGCGAAGGTGGCATCATCGGCCTGATGGAGCAATTTGAGGAACTCGATCAGTCGCCTGGAAGTTTGCGGATTGGCTTCGGTGTGGGGGCGGTAGACTTTTTCGTACTTGGTGAAGTCTTCGCCGAGGTAAGGAAGATTGAAGGCGTTTTCGGGCTTGAGGAGCAGGCCTTTGGCCGAGCCGAAGTGCGACTTAAGGAAGGGCTTGCCGACTTCTTCGACGACGGTGTAGAGGCCGACGAGTTGTTTGGCGTACAGGCCATCAACCGTCAGGTAGACCAGCGCCTGTCCGGTGCGCGGCGCGGGCACGCCCCCCTGGCGGAAGGCCTCGTACGAAAGTGTCTCGCGCAGGAAGGACGGATCCATCGCGTTGTTGTGGAGATTGATGCTGGTCAGGCCGTGAAATCTCTGGTCCGCATCGTAGTGGTTGAAATCGACCTTGAAGGGGCGCTTGAGCAGGCGCTCGGTGGTGGTATACGAGGAATTGCCCTTGAAGCGCAGGCCGACATCTTTGTAGGTCTTGCCGCCCTCTTCGACGATGGCATGAACGTAGGTGTATTCGAGGCCGAAGGGGCTTTTTTTCTTGTCTTCGGGATGGTCGGCCGGCTTGGAGAAGAGATTGCCGAGGAACCCCGCGCGGGAGGGCTGCATTTCATCCCAGGCCTCCTTGGTGACATGAAGGTGAAGCGTGTGGAGAACGGTGGGATCGAGGAAGGCAGCGCCTTTCTCCTTGGCGGGTTTGTCGGCGGCGTGGCCGGCAGGCGCGAGGGCAAAAGCGATGACTGCGACGACACTGAGGGGGAGGGGGCGCATCATGGGTATGCTTTGTACGCGCGGGAGGGGGGAATTATTACTGGAACTCGCGCAAGGAAGATGGATGAGCTATGGAAAGTTAGCTCGGGCGCATGCCGTCTGGTTTATTGAAGGTCTTTCAAGGCAGACAAGAATGTCTACCCCACCATTCATCCTTCACGCCACCGCCGCCGGCTCCAGCAGCCGATTCCAGCGTCGCTCTGGCCGGGCCTTCCAACCCTGCTTGTGATACGCGTAGCCGACGATCAGCGGCACCGCCAGGGTCGCTTCGCTGAAGACCATCTGCTCGTAAACCGTATCGACCTTGCCCCAGCTTGAGGCTTCCTTGAGTGTCGAGGATGAGAGCGCGCCGTCGCGGACATCGGCGACGGTCACCTGCACCGCGTACTTGTGCATGGGGGCATCGTGCCCGAGCACTTCGGCCGCCACGACGATGTCCTGCGTGAAATTCTTGGGCACGCCGCCGCCGATCATGAACAGGCCGGTCTCTTTGTTGCGGATCTTGAGCTGGGTCAGTTCGTAGAAATCCTTGCCGCCGTCCCAGGTGGCCTTGGGCGAATCGCCGCGATTGGCCTGGAGTGCGACCAGCCCGAAGCCGGCCGAGCAATCCGAGAAGGCCGGGCAGAAAATCGGCACATCCTTCTTGTAGGCCTCGTAGATGATCGAATCGGCGCACTTGGGCCCGCCGGATTTTTCAAGATATGCGCCGAACTCGCGGAGCATCTCGCGCGAGCTGTAGGGGCGGGATTCGAGGTCTTCGAAAATCTTCCCGGTGATCTCATCGCAGACGCGCAGGTCGTCTTCGGAAATCAGCGTGTCGTAGATGCGGTCGATCGCCGCCTCGCGGAGTTGGCCATCGTACATGCCGGTCTTGAGCTCATCGGCCGCGATGTAGTGGCGGAAGCCCAGAGCCTCGAAGAAATCCTGATCGACGATGTTGGCGCCGGTGGAGACGATCGCATCGACCATGTTATTGCGGATCATGTCGACGAAGATCTTCTTCAGCCCGGCCGAGATCAGCGACCCGGCCAGGGTGAGGATGACACCGCACTCCTTGTCGCGGAGCATGCGGTCGTAGATGTCGGCCGCGCGGTGCAGGTCGCGCGAGGAGAAGGCCATATGCTGCATGGCGTCGACGACCCCGACGATGCCGGGATTCTTGGTGACATCGAAGTGCTCGATGGTCTTGCCGAAGAATTTGGACTTGTCGGCGTTGTCGCCGGCCTTGAGGGGTTTGACGTTGAGTGTGTTGTCGGCCATGGGTTCTCCTTGGGGGTACTGAGTGCTGGGGGCGGAGTCCTGAGTGCGGCCCGGCGTGAGCTTGGCACTGCCAGGTAACAATCGGTGAAATAAAAAAGCCACCTCGGCCAACTACGGTGTGTCGATTTCGGGGGCGACAACCGCCATTGCGGGCCGGGGTGGCTTTACGGGCGCTACTTTTACGACCGGTGGTACGGTTGCGTCAAGTGCAATGTTCATCGGTGAGTGAAAAATTAATACTGCAAAGGGTCATGGCGCATGAGGCAGACGCTGTTTCGCTTGCCGGCACGGTGTCGGATGTGGGCGATGCGATTGCGAGTTGGCGGGATTCGCTTTACGATCGCGAGCATGGGTGCGGAGGCGCTGAAACATCGGCTGGGCATGTGGTTGCGAAGCGAGCAGGCGATGGGTTTGCCATCGGTGCCGCACATGGATTTGGAAGAGGCCGCGACAGTTCAGGAGGCTGCGCCGCCGATTTCGCCGCAGCGGCCGATGATGTCGCAGTCCTCATCGCAATCTTCGCCGCCGCCGCGATTTGTGCCGGCACGACCTCCCGTGCCGCCGCCTGCGCCCAGGCCCGCCGCGTTTCCATCCCCCGCGGTTGCATCATCGCAAAAGGGTGTGCTGCAATCTGCTCCAGCACCTTCATCGCTTATGCCGCTACCCACGATCGACCTGCCGTTCACATCGCCTGTGGTTTCGCGCGACGAGAAGATCAGGCTGCTAAAGGAATTGGACCAGGCGCAGGTTTCGGGCTGCAAGAAATGCCGCCTCAGCGAGACGCGCACCCAGACCGTCTTCGGCGAAGGCGATCCCGATGCGGCGATCTTTTTCATTGGCGAAGGCCCGGGCGAAACCGAAGACCTCACCGGCCGGCCATTCGTCGGCAAGGCCGGCCAGTTGCTCGATAAGATGATTTTGGGAATGGGATTTACGCGCCAGCAGGTCTTCATCGCCAATATCGTCAAGTGCCGCCCGCCCGGAAATCGCGCGCCAGCGGCCGATGAGACCTCAACGTGTACGCCATATCTGGTGCGACAACTCGAACTCGTGCGCCCGCGCGTGATCGTAACTCTAGGCCTGCCATCGACTCAGTACATGCTGCAGTCGAAGCTGGCGATGTCGAAGCTGCGCGGGACCTGGCAGCAGTGGCGCGGGATCAAATTGATGCCGACATTTCACCCGGCGTATATTCTGCGCGCGTACACCGATGAGAATCGCGCCAAGGTGTGGAGCGATCTAAAAAAAGTTTTGGAGGAACTCGGGCTGCCTGTCCCCAATCGATCGGGCAAACAGGAGTAGAACGATACCGCCTGTTGGAGCGCGCTGCCAAGCGGACGCGGCGTGAGGAAAAATTCGTGGAAGTATCATCTTCACCTTGAGGTGAACCTGTGTAAGATGTGCCGCTTCGGAAGGCCAGTGGGCAAGCCGTGCAGATGTTGTTGAGAACTCAGGAAGTTGTTGATCGCCTTCCGGCCAGTGAATAGTGTTGCCTTCGATCCGCAGTGGTCAACCAACCCGCATATCGCCTTGCAGCGCTGTCGTAAATCACCATTAAGTCGAACACCATTGACGAATCATCGCTGGGTGCCGTTGCCGTTCGTGTCGTAATTCGTCGTTTTTAGAACAATCTCGGGCAGACAGGGAAAGGCGCTCCGCGAGGCGCGCCGATGGTCTGCCGCCGACATAGACAAGAAGTCGCCACCATGCTAACGACTCAATCGCCGCCCCCGCGCGAGTCCTCTCGCCGCGTGCAGGATGCCGCCGCTTTGGACCACACGAACTGGCAAAAAATTCTCCAGATCGTGCGCACCCAACACCCGAGCATGAACCGCTCGTGGTTCGACCTGCTCACCCCGCGCCAGCTCACCAATGGGGTGATCCAGGTGCTGGTGCAGACCCCGGCCCAGCTCAACTTCTGCCAGAGCCAGTGCCAGCAGCCCTTCACGCAGGCGGCGCAGGTGGCGCTGGGACGTTTGGTGGCCGTGAGCTTCCACTGCGAAAACCTCGGCAGCGGCGGGGTCTTCAACGAAGGCGACCAGCCCCTGCTGCTCCATCCCGATTATTCGTTCGATAATTTTGTCGTCGGCCCGTGCAACCGCCTGCCCCACGCCGCTTCCGTCGCGGTGGCCGAGAATCCGGGCAAGGCTTACAACCCGCTCTTCATCCATGGTGGCGTCGGCCTGGGCAAGACCCATCTACTCCAGGCCATCTGTCAGGAAGTGCTGGCCCGGCAACCCGATGCGCGCATTCTCTACCTGTCCTGCGACTCGTTCATCAACCAGTTCATCCAGGCCGTGCAGCACGGCGACATGAGCCAGTTCCGCTATCGCTATCGCCATGTCGATGTGCTGGTCATCGACGACATCCACTTCCTGCGCGGCCACGATCGCACCCAGGAGGAGTTTTTCCACACCTTCAACACGCTCTA
>JBBRTW010000288.1:0-9067 GCA_038244055.1 Tepidisphaerales bacterium
CTCGCCCGCAGGATCGAGTTGACATCGTGCGCCGTGAAGGCCGGATTGATCTGCTTGATCAGCGCCGCCGCGCCTGCCACGATCGGCGCTGAAAAACTCGTCCCGCTCCCCGCCGCGTAAATCGGCTGGTCCGTCGTCGATAGATACGCCAACGGCACATTTTCCCCCGGCGCCAGGATATCCATGATCGGCCCGCGCTCGGTGAGCTTGGAAATCACATCCGCCGAGTTGATCGAGCCGGCCGAGAAGACATTCGGATCCGCCCCGGGATACTCGATTCCATAAGGGGTCTGCGCCCCGTCGTTGCCCGATGAGGCGATGATGTAAACTCCATCGGCCTCGAGCTGGGCCATCTCATCGGCGTACACCGCCCGCTGCGCTTCGGTCGTGTAATGCCCGCCGCCGAACGAGCAGTTGACTACGCTGATGTGAAAAGCAACGCGATTGTCGATGATCCATTGAAACGCCGCCTCGTACCGCGAATCCGGCACCGGATTGACCCCATCATCCACCCGCAGCGCCACGATCTTCGACCCCGTGGCCACGCCCTGGTACTTCGCGCCGTTGAACGTGTACAGGTTCCCCACCGCCAGTGATGCCAGGCCCGTACCGTGCCCATCGGTATCCAGCGGATCGTTGTCATTGGCGATAAAATCGTGCCCTCCCAGGTATTTGCCCGCGAGGTCAGGATGGTTGTAATCAATTCCCGTATCGATGATAGCGATATTTTGCCCCGAACCCGTATATTGCGGGTAAGTCGCCACCGCAGCATCTTGATCGATCAATTGCGGAAAGGCCCCCCATGGCGAGGCCAGGAGATAACGCGCTTCCAAGGATTCGCAGGCAATGGCCGGGCTTTTTCTATGCTTTGAATGATCCATCGTGTCGTGCTGGCCTCCAGCGGATGTGGTTTTTCACGATCCGCCCTGATAAACGTGCAGACTATAACCCTCTACGCTATCCACACAAATACGCCGCCGCCGCCCGCTCCATTCCAGACAAATTCCACCGAACCTATATGGCGGCCCGCCACACTCTCCGGGACAACCTCGCCCCGACATTGACAATCCCCCCCACTCCATCGAAAACCAGTCCATGCACTACCTGATCACCGGCGGGGCCGGGTTTATCGGCTCACACCTGGCCGAACTCTTAATCGCCGGGGGACACCGCGTCACCATCGTGGATGATCTCTCCACCGGCCGTAAGGAAAACCTCGCCGCCCTCGCGGGCCGGCCCGGATTCGCTTTCGTCCGCGATTCCATCGAGAACGAGCCGACCGTCAACCTTCTCATGTCCCAGTGCGACGCGGTCTTTCACCTTGCCTCGGCCGTCGGCGTCCAGCTCATCGTCGACCAGCCTGTCCGCACCATCCAAACCACTATCCATGGCACCGAGGTCGTCCTTGAGGCCGCCCATCGTTTCGGCCGGCCTGTTCTCATCACCAGCAGCTCCGAGGTCTACGGCAAGGGTGCCCGCGTTCCCTTTTCCGAAGATGATGATGTCGTCATGGGCCCCACCCGCCACAGCCGCTGGTGCTATGCCTACTCGAAGGCCATCGATGAATTCCTCGGCCTGGCCTACCACAAGCAATACGCCCTCCCCGTCGTGATCGTCCGGCTTTTTAATACCGTCGGTCCGCGCCAGGTCGGCCAGTATGGCATGGTCCTTCCCCGCTTTGTCGCCGCCGCCCAGGCCAACCAGCCCCTCACCGTTTACGGCGATGGTCAGCAAACCCGCTGCTTCTGCCATGTCGCCGATGTCGTTAGCGCCTTGGCCAAACTCATGGAAACCCCCCAGGCGGTAGGGGGGGTCTTCAACCTCGGCAGCGATGAGGAGGTCTCGATCAACGACCTCGCACGTCGTGTAATCGACCTCACCGGCTCCAGCAGCCGGGTCGAGCATCTGACCTATCAACAGGCCTATGGCCAGCCCTTCGACGACATGCTGCGACGCGTTCCCGACCTCAGCAGAATCAGGCAAATCATCGGATTCAAGCCCCGCCAGGACCTGAAAACAATTATACGCGATGTGAGCCGGTAGCGTCTTCGTCGGTGCGTATTCGCCTTCAACTTCTCAAGAGGAGTGCCAATTTATCCGAGCAATGAATAGGGCTATGTCTGTGCGCTCTGTGATGGTTGTCGCGGTTGTGATGAGCCTGCGGTCGGTTGCCGGTTCCGCCGGACGGGATAAGATAACAACGATGCTTCGGGCCCGGCGCGCCCGTTCGCAGGCTGGTATTGGGCGAGAGGTTTGACGGATGATTCAATTCCACCTGGCCAACGTTCCCGTCACACCCTGGGGTGGCCTTCTGCTCACCGTCGATGACCTCTTCGAGCAGTACATCTACGTCTTTTATGCCGCCTTTCTCGTCAGTTTCATTTTCACCCCGATGATGCGCCTCGTGGCCAGCTACTACGGTATTGTCGATCAGCCCGACCGCCTCCGCAAAATGCACAGCGTCCCCGTCGCCTACCTCGGCGGCATCGCCGTCTTCCTGGGCTGGCTCAGCGGCCTGGCCATCAGCCAGTTTCGCAAAATGCCCGTCCAGGAACCGGGCCTTTTGCCCCATGTCACGATCAGCTTCGCCATTGTCGCCGGAGCGAGTGTGATTATCGTTTTGGGTCTATGGGATGATGTTTTTACGCTCAAGCCCTGGATGAAAATCCTCGGCCAGATTCTGGCCGCCCTCTTCCTATTGAGCGAGGGCCTCGGAACCCGTTGCACCGAATTGCTTTTCAAGACCCTCAACAGTTGGATGATCGCCCAGCACGCAAACCACGGCTGGTTCTCCCATTTCCCCGACTTCCAGTTTCCCCTCTGGCTCACCTATGCGACCAGTTCGATGGTCGTCGTCCTCGTCGTCGTCGGGTGCTGCAACGCCACCAATCTCATGGATGGCCTCGATGGCCTCTGCAGCGGCGTCACCGCGATCATCGTCGGGGGCTTCCTCTTTCTCGCCACCCACCTGGCCACCACCAGCGGCGGCGATCCGAACCTCGATGCCATGCGCGTCGTCATTGCCATCGCGCTGCTCGGCGCTATCCTCGGCTTCATTCCCTACAACTTTAATCCCGCATCCATCTTCATGGGGGATACCGGGTCCATGTTTCTCGGTTTCTGCTGCGCCGTGATGATCATCCTCATGGCCCAGGGCCAGCACTGGCGCTGGTTCCTCGCCTCGATGGTCATGTTCGCTCTACCCGTCCTCGACACCGCCCTTGCCTTCACGCGCCGCTGGGTCAATGGCCGGCCTCTTTTCTCGGCCGACAAGCAGCACTTCCACCACCAGCTCGTCGCCCGCGGATTCTCCGTCAAAAAGACCGTCCTCATCAGCTACGGCCTGGCCATTTTCTTCGCCGTCGCCGGCGGCCTGATCGCCATCATCCGCACCCGCTACGCCATCGCCGCCTATCTGCTGGTCTTCGGCTACATCATCGTCGCCGCGTACAAGATGGGCATGGTCCACGAACGCCCGCGGGTCGTCCGCCGCAATGATCTCACCGACAACGCCGCCGCCCCCAGCGAATCCTCCATCGATTCCCCCATCGAATCCGCCGGGGTCATCGAAATCCGCGATGCTCAGTCCTCAAGGGCGAAAGAAGGCAGCGACGTCGCGGCGTAAGAATAGTTCGCAACCTTACGGATTTACGACGACTTCACCCGCCGGACCCCGAAACAGAATATCGAGGTGATTCAAAACGTCCCTTCCAAGGATGCGTTCATTGCCGACGAAGTCCGCCTGGAGTCGACAAGGATAAACCTGCCCGTCAAGTTTTGCCCATATTTGAAAAGCCAGCGTCGCTGCTGCGCTGCCTGCAACGCCGCCGATTAAACCTTGCACACCCATTGCTGGCACGAGTTGCAGCAGTTTACAATCCGCCCATGGCAAGACGCTGGCATCCGCGCCGGTATCGGGAATGACTCGATCGAAAACGAGCCCCACCAACCCGGTGATTTGTCGGAATTCCACGCTCATGAGCGGCAAAGCTTCGCCGGGATAGCTTTTGTCGTAGGTTGAAGTCATACGACGGATACGGCACGGCTCTTCCTCCCTGCCAACGCAAATGAAGAACGGGTGCTTTCCAGACGCCTCGGCCTCATGAAATACCTTCACCGGACTATTGCCCGATGCAATCACCTTATCATCCGCAAAGCCAATCCACTGTCCCTCATACTGTTCAAGAAGTTGGTCGCGGGCAACCCAGTACGCCGCCTCGTTTTTCCGCCGATCGGAGTGGATCTGCGCGGCGATTTCAGGGGGAAGTTGATCGGCGATGCTTTTCATCAATCACCTCTGGCGTATTGGTGGACTGGATTGATCTTAGAGCTCTCCAGACGGCCAGTCGAGCGCTGCGTGCAGAAGAGGGACTTGATCGGAGATGCCGACGGCTTGGCGGGGAACATTCCTCGCGCCACGGCGTCGAACACCTGATGCGCCAGACCGCCCCGTTTTTCATTGTCGCCCTGTTGGTCGGCTGCACCTCCAAAGCCGAACACCCCGCCACTCGTCCCGCAACGCAACCAGTTCTTCACTCTATTGACCTGCATTTCGGTCTCTACCTCCAGCGTTTCGACGATCGCACGACCATCACCGCCGATGGCCTCCTGCGCAGCCTTCGAACTCAAAACAAAAGCTACGGCCCAAAAGACTTAGACCCTAAGTATGAGCGCATCGAGATCCGCGAAGGACGCCTGACCCCACAGCAGATGTCGGAATTGGCCGCCCTCTTCGCCAACTGGGATTCGCTTTCCAGCGAGCGTTATGGCGGCGTTCCGGATGGCGGCGACATCGAAATCCGGTATGGCGACAAGATCGTTCGCGGGGGCAGCGCAGTCCCCGCTGCGGTTCGTGCCGTGCAAACGCGAATCAGCGACCTTGGACGGGCAATGCCGGTTGTCAAATAGCGCCCTTCAATTACCTTGCCTTCCCCTGCCTCCTCAAGCTTTTCGCGCCGCGTTTTCCAATTCCCCCTCATTCACCTGCACATACTCCCGCGAAACCTTCCCCTCCTTGGCCGTACACAGAAAATACCCCTTGCGCGGATCCAGATCGTGATTCTTCCGGTGAAACGAGCAGCAGGTGTTCGTCGTCACCGTCGCCTCGCCCCATTTCCGCTCGGTCGATGAATGGAAATGCCCGTTGAACACCGCCTGCAGGTTGTACTGCTTGAATTCGTTGAGCAACTCCGCCGCATTGTCAGGCCGGCTCGGCACCAGCCACCCCATCGGAAAATGCGTGAAGAGCACCGTCGGCCGCTTCTTATCCATGTCCTTGAGCTGCCCCGTCAGCCAGGTGAACGTCTCCTTCGCAATCACGGTCTTGCTCCCCGCCCGCCCCAGTGTGGTATCAAGCCCCACGAACTGCAACCCCTTGTGATCGAACCGGTAATTCAACGATTTCGGAAAATGCGCTTCGAATGGCTTGCGGGTGTTGTCCGGCAGATAGTCGTGATTGCCCACCACCACGTGATACGGCAGTTTCAGCCCCTTCAAAACCTCATGCACCGCCGCGTTCTGCTCGGCCGTGCCATCCTCGGTCATATCCCCCACGATCAGGCATAGATCCGCCTTGTGTCCGTTGATCTTCTCCACCACCTTGTCCAGCCAGGTTGCGCAGCGCTTGTCGAAAAAATGGATGTCATTCACCACCACAAACGTGAAGGTCTCCGAATCCTTCGCATACTCCGCCGCCTTCGCCCACCGCGCCAGCAGCGCGGCCGACATCGCCCCCGCCCCCATCCCGAGCAAATTCCGGCGACTGTATCCAGAACGTCGTTGTATCATCGCAACTCCGGTGGGGCAGACATTCTTGTCTGCCCTGAAAAAACCTTCCAAACGCAACAAGCCTTCCCCGAGATTCCCACCACCTCATCCAACCACCATACGAGTATATCGGCCGCCCCACCCCCCACAATCGGAAAACGAGCCCGCGCGCCGAGTTATTCCGAGCCTTTCACGTCCCCCCCTCACTTGGGCCACCCCTAACCCCCATCGCGCCAGCCGACCGCCGCCGCCGGGTTATTCGCAATCGCCGCTCATTCTGACCGCAAATCGCCCACTTCCCTCCCCGCTCCACACGGCTATACTTATGAATCTTTCCCTAAAAACACCGTAAGGAGTACCCAGATGCCCCGCCAGACCATGACCGAAAAAATCCTCGCCAAGCACGCCCAGAAGTCGGCCGTTCAGCCCGGTGAGAACATCTGGGTCGATGTCGATATCCTCATGACCCACGATGTCTGCGGGCCGGGGACTATCGGCGTGTTTTACGAGCATTTTGGCAAGGATGCGAAGGTCTGGAACCCCGACAAGGTTGTCATTATCCCCGACCACTACATCTTTACGAAAGAAAAGATCTGCCACCGCAACGTGCAGATTCTCCGCGATTTCGTGAAGCAGCAGGGTCTCAAGTATTACTACGATCCCGAATTCGTCACGATGGATGAAGGGATGCCCAATCCGTACAAGGACCCGACTAAGACGAATTACAAAGGCGTCTGCCACAAGGCGCTGCCCGAGGAAGGCCACGTCCGCCCGGGCGAGATTCTGCTCGGCACCGATAGCCACACCTGCACGGCCGGCGCATTCGGCCAATTCGCCACCGGGATCGGCAACACCGATGCGGGCTTCGTCCTGGGCACGGGCAAATTGTGGCTCAAAGTGCCGCCCACTATGAAGTTCATGTTCCACGGGCAGATTCCGCCTTACCTGACGGCCAAGGATATGATCCTGGCGGTCATCGGCGAGATCGGTGTGGATGGGGCGACCTACCGCTCGATGTACTTCGCCGGCGAGGGCGTCAAGAGCCTGACGCTGGAAGACCGCATGACGCTGACGAACATGGCGATCGAGGCGGGTGGGAAAAATGGTGTCTGCGATGTCGATGAAAAGACGTTGCAGTACGTCCGCAATCGCTCCAACATCCCCAACTGGGATGTCGTCACCGATGACCCCGGCGCGCAGTACATCTACGAGAAAGAATGGGACCTGGCCACGATGGAGCCGATGGTCGCCAAGCCGCATTCACCCGATAACAAGGATACGGCCTACAACTGCCGCGATGTGAAGATCGATCGCGCGTATATCGGCTCGTGTACCGGCGGCAAGATCACGGACATGATCATGGCCGCCAGCATCCTCAAGGGGAATACGGTCAAGGTAAAAACCTTTGTGGTGCCCGGCAGCACGGAAGTCCACGCGGATATGAAGAGCCTCAACCTGCGCGGCGCGCCGCGGGAGGGGAATGAAAAATCGATCGAAGATGTGCTGATCGACGCCGGCTGCATGGTCGGCCCGAGCGGCTGCAGCGCCTGCCTGGGCGGGCCGGCAGATACGTTTGGAAGGTTGAACGGATCGGAGACGTGCATCAGCACGACCAACCGGAATTTCCCCGGCCGGATGGGCTCAAAGACCTCGGCCGTCTACCTCGCTTCGCCCTTGACCGTGGCGGCCAGCGCGCTGACGGGGAAAGTAACCGACCCGCGCGAGTATATCGCGGGGCCGATTGAGACGGGGATGGCGGGGGTGATGTGAGAGCCAACGGGCGCAATGCTTAGTTCTGGAGAGTGGCTATGGGTATGCACTTTGGGCTGATTATTGCGAAGGCTTCTGTTCATCAATTGCGCAATGGGTTCTCAAGAGCCTGGCCGGAGTTTGAAGTGGTTGTCACGGAGGATCGTTTTTCCAATCCGGAAGCGGTCTGGGGTTGGGTGGAATCCCATCAGGAGTTCGTCTCGGCTGCGAGATGGACCAAAGATAACCCGGGCAAATCGGCCTATGTATTATGGCAAGACGGTCCTTGGGCGGTTTTCCTAGATTCAGGTTACACGCTGGCCTCCAATACAGAAAAGCTGAAGCTGTTAAGTAGTCATCTTGGAACCGTCGCATCGTTTGTTCTCGAAACCGCGGGCGGATGCGCTTTCTTCTGGTGCTTTGAGAATGGCCAATTGCGCCGGGAGATCAGTAACTCTGACGGCAACATGAAGTTCGAGGGCGAGCCCTTGATCGAGGAGGTGGGCATCGAGGTTTCGCGCTACTATATGGATGAGACTGAAGCGCTGTGGAAAGCCTTTGGGCTTTCGTCTTTGGAGGTTATGCCGCGAATGGGGGGATGTGAGGCAATCTGCGTTGTCGATCACACTGATTACGGTTCTCGCTGAGTAGTCGAACGCGCTGAAGGCAACTGGGCGGCTGGATTGAACGCTCTTGCCGGCTGAACGGTCGGCAATCGCTCCCGTCGGGAAATCACTTTCACTCCCCCAACCCCCCACACTCACTCCCCCTCAGCGCCTTATACTTCTCCTGCACCAGCTTACTCGCCGTCTTCTCCAGGTTCGCGGCCAGGGCCACCGACTCGGCCGTGTACAAAAACCGCTGGCATTTGACCCACTTTCGTTCGAGATCGAATGATTTCTCCGCGGTCTCATCGATGTCTTTATCGAGCTTGTCCCACTTTGCGTAGGCGGGGGAGGTTTCGATGGCCTTGATGATCTTGTCGGCGTCCTGGTTGAGCGCCTTCGTCACGGCCGGGTGCCAGGGGTTGGTCATCTCCGGCCACTTGGCGATGATCGCCCCGCGAATCTGCCGCTTCAATGGCTCGGCATCGCGCTGCATCTGCAGCTTCTTCCCATCGAGGGTGCGGCGCTCCTGGTCGATCTTGTTGGCCAGCCCGCGCGCGGCCGCGGCGCGATCGACGCCGGTGAGCTCGAGCTGCTTGGAAAGCCCTTCCAAAACCGCCCGGCGATCGGGCGTAGCGGTTTCGATCAGTTTATCGAACGCCGATGACGCGGCCAAGAGCCCGGGGATTTTCGTATCGCTCGTGCGGCTGTGCTGCCGCAGCAGAACATCCGAAGTGCAGACCGGAATGTCGATCGTGTCGCTCGTCAAATTCACATACGCATGCGCCTCGGCCAGCGACGTATGCCCATCGCGATCGTAATCGGGCTTGTCGATCGCCTTCCCGGTGCGCGTGTGCCCCGACAGGGCCTCCCAGAACCAGGTGCTGTACTCGCGGTAGTTCTCCTCGGTCGAATCCGGCGTACACCCGGCCGCCAGCCGCTCCGGC
>JBBRTW010000289.1:0-9049 GCA_038244055.1 Tepidisphaerales bacterium
CCGATTCTCGAGGCGACCAATGCCGTTATCGCCCAGTGCGCCAAGCGGTACAACAAGGAGCTTTTCTCCACCCGCAAGAGCGCGCAGAAGCCCCGGCTGATCAGCGTGATGGATGAGGATCAGCAATCGGAGCATCTGATCAAGCGGATCCTGGAGCATCACGAGGCGGGGATTCCGCTCAAGCATCAGGCGGTGCTGTTTCGGACGTCGCACCATTCGGATGCGCTCGAAGTGGAACTGGGGCGGCGGAACATTCCATTCGTGAAGTATGGTGGCCTGAAATTCCTGGAGGCGGCGCATGTGAAGGATGCCCTGTCATTTTTGCGGGTCGCGGAGAACCCGAGGGACACGACCAGCGCGTTTCGCGTGCTGCAATTGCTCGATGGATTCGGGCCGGCGCATGCCAAGCGGGCGATCGAGCATTTGGCGCGGTGCAAGTTCGATCCGCGCGCCTGGGCGGATTTCGCAGCGCCGGCGGCGGCGAGTGAGCAGTGGCGTTTGTTCCTGGGCTTGTTGATGTCTCTGAATGGGGATGTCCATGGTCCATTGTCCATTGTCCATGGTGATTTGGATTTTGGCTGCTCCGATGATGGGCCGCCCAATGCGATTCACAATGGACAATTGGCAATGGTCAATGGACGCGCGGCGCAGCCCTCTCTCCCCGATCAAATCGCCGCCATCCGTGCGTTCTATCAGCCGATTCTGGAGAAGCGATTCGATCAGGCCGAGGTGCGCGGCCGTGATCTGGAGCAATTGCAGCAGATTTCGGGCGGATTTACCTCGCGGTCGCAGTTGCTGGCGGACCTGACGCTCGATCCGCCCAACTCGACGCAGGATCTGGCCGGGCCGCCATTGTTTGAGGAGGATTATCTGATCCTCTCGACGATTCACTCGGCCAAGGGATGCGAGTGGGATTGCGTCTACGTCATCCACGCGGCCGACGGGAATATTCCATCGGATATGTCCACGGGAAGCGATGCCGACATCGAAGAAGAGCGGCGGCTCTTTTATGTGGCCCTGACGCGCGCGAAGGATTTTCTGGAGGTGGTCTTTCCTCTGAAGTATTACCACAAGAAACATCGCATGGGGGACAAACATTCGTACGCGCAGCTCACGCGGTTTCTGCCGGAAGGGATCTTGAAGCACTTTGAGCGCGTCAAGTGCGAGATGCGAACGGGCCCCGGCGATCGCGCGGGCGTGGTGGCGGCCGCGGGAGATATTCGCAGGAAGATCGCGGGGATGTGGGGTTGAGAAGTTGCGGGTTGGGAGTTGCGCGCTGCGAAAACTAAAAGACGAAAAACTTAATCTGGTTTATTCACCACGAAAAACACGAAATGCACGAAGAGGAATGAGCCAAAGGAACTACAGTCAAGAAGTCGGTAAATGGTGAATTGCACTTGGCGCGATTTGCATTTCTACTCTTCTTCGTGCCCTTCGTATGATTCGTGGTTCATCTCTCTTCAGCGCAATGCCTTCTTCACCGCAGCCGCGTATCGCTATTGCTGATCCCGCGCAGCGCCAGGTTCAACGCATCCACGTTGCTCGCCAGGCGCTTGGCCTCGGCGACATCGATGATCTGCTTCTGGAAGAGCTCGGTCAGGTGCTGGTCGAAGGATTGGCTGCCGGCTTCGCGGTTGCCGACAGCGCCTTTGAGCTTCTCGAATTCGCCATCGAGAATGTACTTGCGCACGATCGGCGTGGCCATCATGATCTCGACCACCGGTACGCGGCCTTTGCCATCGCGCTTCTTGGCCAGGCGCTGGCAGATGATGGCGTTGAGGTTCAGGCCGAGCTGGGTCTGCTGCAGCTCCTTCTGGTTTTCCTCGAAGAGCGAGACCATGCGCTCGATGGTCATGGGGGCGTTGGTGGCGTGGACGGTGGTGAAGACCAGGTGGCCGGTATCGGCGGCGCGGAGCGCGGTGGTGAGGGAGAAGGAGTCGCGGATTTCGCCGATGAGAATGGTATCGGGGTCCTGGCGCATCATGGCGCGAAGGGCATAATCGTAGGATTCGCTGTCGGTGCCGACTTCGACCTGCGAGACCAGCGACTTGGCGTTCTCATGCTGATATTCAACCGGATCTTCAACGGTGATGATGCGCTCGGATCGGGTGCGATTGATCTTGCCGATAATCGCGGCCAATGTCGTCGATTTGCCCGAGCCGGTGGTGCCCGAGACGATGACGATGCCGCGGTGGAAATCGGCCAGGCCTTCAACCACGGGCGGCAGGGAGAGATCGTCGAAATTGGGAATCTTGGTGACGATCCGCCGCATGACGATCGCGTAGCGCTCGCGGGAATGGAATATATTGGTGCGGAAACGGGCCAGCCCCGGCAGGGCGTAGGCGATATCGACCGAGCCTTTGTGTTCGAGAAGACTGCGCTTCTCGGTCGGCTCGGCCTGGAAATTCATGACCTGCTCGACGTACTCCTTCAGCGCGTCATCGGTCAGCGCGGGGCAGTCGAGGAAACGGGCCCGGCCATCGACGCGGATCATGGGAACCGAGCCGGCTGGGAGATGAATTTCCGAGCCGTTGAGCTTGATGGCTGGCTTGAGGAAATCATAGAGCTTGAGACGGCGCTCCTCGACGTGGATCTCGGCCTGGGGAGTCTCGCGATCGATGTCGGCATTCTCGACGATGCGAGCGGGTGTGGATGACATGGTGGGCAAACTCCAGGTGAAAGTTCAGCGGGTGAACGACCGGAGTATTCTAGCCCTGTCTGGCGGGCGCGTGCAATGTAAGAGTTCAAGGCAGTAGGCGGAGGGCAGTAGGCGGTAGGCAGAGGGCAGTAGGCGGAAGGCAGAAAATAGATTTGTCGGCTGCCGCCTGCCTACCGCCTACTGCCTACTGCCTACTTCTTCACGCCTGCGCGGTTTTGGCTGAGTTCTGGAGGAATCGCTTGACCCGCCGGGCGACGGGAGAGGCGGCCTTCTTGGGGTGCTTGGCGGCCAGCAGTTCGAGGTGGCCGCGGATGGTGTCGAGCAAAAGCATGTTCCGGCTCATGGTGCTTCCTTGCCCGATGTCCGGGCGGTGAGTGATGAGAGCAGCGGGTGAATGACTTCAGACGCTCGATTGAGTTATCAGGTGTTTCGACTTCGTCGTTGCACGCCCTTGAGCAATTAAGGGTACTGGGGAATTTTAATTTGCAGGCCGTTTTTATCGGCGCTGACAAACCCCATATAAAAATTCGGGTTCCGTTTGGTCGTCCACCGATAGGAGAGATGTTGAGTTTGCGATTTGTTCGGGTTCGAAGCTCAAAACTCGCAACTGACGACTCGCAACTCGCAACTCGCAATTCGCAACTCAAAACTCTTTGAAAGGACACGCCAATGGTCGCCCAGATTCGCTTCGTTCGTCCGATGAAGACCCGTCCGACAAATCGCAAGGCCGCTTTCGCGCATGCCGATGTGCTGAGCCGCTTCGGCGAGACGCTATGTGTGGAAATGCCCGAGGAAGCCTGGCGGCGGCTGGAGGCGGATATCGCGCGGGCCGAGCCGCTGGTTGAATCGGCCAATGGCGGGATGCTTCCACCTGCGGAGGCGGCGCATGGGGCGTGCGAGTTCGATGAGGAGCCGGAGAGGTGGGATGGGATGGAGTAGGCGGGGCGCGGAAAACTAAAAACGAAAAACTTAAGGCGGGGGGTGCTCTGCTGAAATCCACGCTTCAGAGGGTCAGGAGCCGGCCACCAGGAATGCCCCATACGCTGATCATCGCCCCCGGCTCCTGACCCTTTCGGCCAATCAGCCGATGATTTCAGCAGAGCACGCGTGGGGATGACACGACCCACGCCATTTAGCACGGCCGCCGTCCCCCGGCCGGCGCTGCCATAGCCCGCGGGACCTGATGGAGCCGGGTTCCGCGGGCCTTTCTCATTCCAATGTCGATCGCGTGTCGGTTAGAATCTCAGCGCGGAGCTTCCCAGTGTTAGACGCGATGATAGAAGACAAAGGAAACCCTATGCGCATTCTGCGATTGCTCGGCTTGTTGTTGGTCATGGGCTCCGCAAGTGCCTGGGCCGAGGATTTGATTCGTCCCGCCAAGCCGCCGACGACGCGCCCCACCACCAAACCCGTCGCCCCCGAGCCGCCCGCCCTCACCGCATACATGGGCCGGGAGATCGCCCAGACGATGCACTTCGCCGGTGCGCCTTGGCTGACTCGGGAATCGCGTGACCGCGAAGAGGAGCCGGCCAAACTCATGAAGGCGCTGGGGCTGAAGGCGGGGATGGTCGTCTGCGATCTCGGCTGCGGCAACGGTTTCTACACGCTCAAACTGGCCGAGGTGGTCGGGCCGACGGGGAAGGTTCTGGCCGAGGATATTCAGCCGGAGATGCTGGAGATGCTCAAGAAGCGCGCCGACAAGGCCGGCGCGAACAATATCGAGCTGGTCCTGGGCACACTGACCGATGCCAAGCTTCCCGATGCCAAGGTCGATCTGGTATTGCTCGTCGATGTGTATCACGAGATGGATCATCCGGCCGAGATGCTCTCGGCCATTCGCAAGAGCCTCGCGCCGCATGGCCGGCTGGTGCTGGTGGAGTTTCGGGCCGAGGACCCGAATGTCCCCATCAAACCCCTGCACAAGATGAGCAAGGCGCAGATCAACAAGGAACTGTCGGCCAACGGCTTCAAACTGGTCGAGCAGTACGACCAGATGCCCTGGCAGCATGTGGTGTTTTTTGAGAGCGATGGGGATTGGAAAGGGCCCACGCCGGCCAGGTAAGCCGCAACACCTGCATCTTCAACATTTGAAATTTGACATGGGTCCCATGCCTCTTAACACTACAGCGCTACGTCTTCCCCCGAACCGCTCCAAGCCGCGCGTTCTTCGCGGCTTTGTTTCTGGCTTGCGGGAACCAAACGGGAAGGCACTTGGGGCAGAGGCCCGCTTGCCAGCGTTGTCGGCCGCGGCGGCGCTTGTATAAAAAGCGCAGGGCGGGCAGGGCGCAGAGGGCGATCGGGGGCCAGAGGGGGATGATTTAGGCCTGATCGATCATGACCCACTTGCCGTCATTCCGAAGGAGCTTCAGGCGAGCGGGGAATCTTGTTCGATGGATTGGGCCGATCGGCCAAGCGATTGGACCGCGACGCATTGGCCAGATCCTTCGGTCGTCTATACTCCCTCAGGATGACGGCTCAGGATGACGGCTCGCAACGCGCAACTCACAACTCGCAATGCTGTGCGGAAATCCTCGGGAGCGTGAGGAGGGGGCCGAACTCGCCAATCTACGACCATGAGCATAAGCTTGAGATGCGGTGAACACTCCACAGTTCCAACTCGATTATGCACCCGGGCAGGCGCGGAAGCGGCCGAAGGTGCGGCGGTGGTTGATTGCGATCGGGTTGGGGATGGTGGTGTGGGTGGGGTTCGAGTGGGGCGAGCCGCTGGCGGTGGGGGTGAGGCAGGCTTGGGTGCAGTCGCGATGTTCGACTTTCGAGTATCCGCCGGAGACGGTGATTTTTGAGAGCGATCCGGAGCGGCGGGCGGGGCTGCTGAGCGGTCATCCGGATGAATATGCGGATACGGCCGATGCGGCGGCCTGGCCGGTGCGGGCGGCGGTGCGTCGGGAGCCGGCGTGCTGGGCGAGTCTGAAGGAACTGCTTTTTAACACCAGGAATTTCTGGCCGCCGGGGCCGGCCGCGCCGAAGGTGCTGGTGCATCGGCTGCGCAATTCGGCGGGGGATTCGCGATTGGTGGCGGTTCTGGTCGCGCCGACGATTCCGGGGCGAAGTATGGGTTCGACGGGGCAGGGTTCGACGGGCGGGGTTTCGACGGGGCGGGAGTTGCAACTGGTGGCCGCGATCGTGCGGGAATCGCCCGATTTCACATCGCCGCCGCGCTGGGATGGGAACAGCGGTTTTTTGCAGGCGGGGTTTGAGAACGCGCGTTCGCTGCGGTTTTATGCGGCGCAGCTCGATGGGAAGGACCCGGGGCGATTTTCGATACGGTATGAGATGGATGGTCAGGCGGGGACGATCGATGGGCGGCTGGAGAGCGATGTGTCGGTTTCGCTCACGGTGCGGGATGGGCCGGCTTTTGTGGGGCGGGTGGGAAGACAATGAGACGATGAGACAATGGCGTATTGGGGCTTGCGGCGTTGGATGAGGGTCCACTGCTCGGGCTGATCGGTCAGCGAAATAGCGCTCTTCGGGCGGGAAGCGCTTGCTTAACTCGAAAACCGCCATCGCCGCCTCGAACGCGCGCCCGTCATCCTCAGGGTCGGTGTGGCGTCGAATGACCTTTGGCCTCCGCGCCGGTTCATCGTCTCCATTGCCGATAACCTCTCATTCTCATTCTCATTGTCTCATTGTCTCTTTGCGTGCAAGCTCAGCTCTCACTGACCTTCCCGCAATTGGGGCACTTGGAGGCGCCTTTGAGTTCGTGGCCGCATTTCATGCAGCGGCCTTCGCGTTCGCGGCGGGCGAGGAGGCGATAGTTGCTGATCCAGAGGTAGGGGGGAAGGGCCAGGAGGACGATGATGAACCAGTAGGGAACGGTCACATAGTCGTAGGGGAGTTTCCAGGACCAGTGGAGGGTGGTGTCGATGAGGGCATTCTTATTGACGCCCGAGCCATAGGTGATGCCGCCTTTTGCGCCGGCGTCGAACATCAGCGCCTTGGTGCCGTTGATGGCGGTGTCGTCGATCGGATGGCTCCAGACATCGGTGCCGGTAGCGCCCAGGGGATTGGCGATGGAGACGTAGACGAGGTGGCCTTTGTAGGAGACCAGGCCATCGGATTGCTTGCGGACTTCGATTTCCTCGGTCTTGGCGCCATCGGAGGCGGCCACCATGCGGGGCTTGCCGTTGGGGGTGAAGCGGGAGATGCCTTCGTAATAGAAGATGCTGCGCGCGCCGAAAAAACAGGCCGCGATCAGGAGCAGAAAACAGATGGCCGAGAAGATGGTCCAGAGTACGCGCATGGGGTTGATCGAGTCAGGCGATAGTACCACAAGATGGCCTTGAGCGGGGGTTGTTGCGGCATTGTGAAATCCGTCACGACGTGCCTTGCAAAGCACCCCCCCCCTCCATAGACTCTGCGTTTCTTTATGGCCGAAGATCTCGCAAATGCCGCCCGATTCTGTTTCGAGCCGCTGCTGGCAGCGGCCGCCCCGGACGCCGCACCGGCGCTTTCGCCGGTGCTGATTCTCATCCTCGCGGTGGCGGCGGGGATCGGGACCTTCATGCTGCTGCCTTCAAAGCGCGAGGCGACCATCCGCAAACTGGGCGGGGTGGTGCTTCTGGCGGCGGGGTTGATCCTGGCGGCTTCGCTGATTCATTATGTGGCGGGGCTGAATCAGCATCAGATGAGCCTCTACTTCTGGATCTTCTCGGCCATCGCGATCCTGTCGGCGGTGCGGGTGGTGACCCATCCGCGGCCGGTGTATTCAGCGCTCTATTTCGTCTTGACGGTTCTCGCCAGCGCGGGGCTATTTGTTTTGTTGTGGGCGGAGTTCATGGCGATCGCGCTGATCATGATCTACGCGGGGGCGATCCTGGTGACTTATGTGTTCGTGATCATGCTGGCGTCGCAGGCATCGAACCCGGCGACGGGAGCGGAGCGGGCGATGAACGCGAACCCGCTGGCCGAGTGCGATCAGATCAGCCGCGAGCCGCTGGTGGCGAGCGCGATCGGGTTCACGATGATGGGGGTGCTGCTGTTTGTGATCTTCGACCGGGCGACGGGTGGGCCGATGGATCTGGCGGCCCGGCCGGCGACCCAGCCTACCACCCAGCCAATTGCGGCCGCGCCGGGGACGATTCAGCAGCCGGAAATCCAATTGACTGAGGTTCGCACGACGGTGAGTGTGCCGGATAGCGGGACGGTCATGGGGATGCCGGCGACGATCATAACGACCCAGCCGGCCAGGGTTTCCACGCAGGCGCCGTTCACGCCCGGAAGTCCGCAAGCCATTGGTACATATCTATTTAGGAATCAACTGGTCAACCTGGAACTGGCGGGATTGATCCTGACCATCGCCATGGTCGGCGCGATCCTGATCGCCCGCAGGCAGGTTGTTTTGCCGGCCGGGGCATTGGCAGCGGCGGAGGCCAAACTGACCGGTGGCGATCTGGTTAACGATAACCCGCATTCGATCCCGATTTATGGGACGCATGATCCGCAGGCGAAGGCGTATCCGGAGAGTTGAGCCGGCAGAAGGCAGTAGGCGGTAGGCAGAGAATGATGAATGCGGAATGATGAATGATGAATGGAAGGACGTTGGCTGGTTGGGTTTTTGAGTGTGCAATATGACGCAATTGGCGCTTCAACATTATCTGGCGGTGGGCGGCATCCTGTTTGTGATCGGATTGATCGGGTTTATCACGCGCCGGAATTTGATCGTGATCTTTCTCTGCACGGAGTTGATGTTCCAGGGGGTCGCGATCAATCTGATCGCGTTCGGAAGATATCACTACAACGACCTGGGCGGGCAGGCCTTCACGATTTACCTGCTGGTGATCGCGGCGGCGGAGGCGAGTTTGGCGCTGGGTTTGGTGGTATTGCTGTTCCGGCAGAAGAATACGCTGGATGCGGATGCGTGGAGGGAGTTGAAGGGGTGATTTCAAATTTCAAATTTCAAATTTCAAATTCTAGATTTCAGATTTCAGATTTCAGATTTCAAATAATCCACCCGCAAACTACTGTCTACTGTCTACTGACTACTGACTACTGACTACTACCAACTGACAACTGACAACTGACAACTGACTACTTAAGTAAAACATGGCTGGCCTCGACGACTACGTTAATTACTCGTATCTCATCCCGCTGCTGCCGCTGATCGGGGCGGTGATTGCTGGATTCTTTGGCGCGCGCTGGTTGAAGGGGCAATCGCACTGGCCGATCTGGCTGGGGGTTGGGGCGGCGGCGCTGTTTTCGATTGGGCTGCTGGTCGCGGTGATTCATCGCGCGGACATCGAAGTCAAAGATACGGCGACGACTCATGCCGCGGCTCACGAGTCTGAATCGGCCGCTCATAAGGGGCCTGCGCCGGTTGGGCAGTCGGCGACGTGGTTCAACTGGATCGAAGCGGGATCGTTCAAGGCCGAG
>JBBRTW010000290.1:0-9040 GCA_038244055.1 Tepidisphaerales bacterium
ATGGCTGCCACGAAGCCGTAGAATACATAAGTCACCACCGCAAATACCACGTTCAGGCCCAGCGCGAAATGCGCCGGTCCGGAGAGTCGATATCGGTTCGAGCTGACACGAGCCAACGCGGCGGCCGCCAAAATCAAACCGACCACCGGCGCGACCATCAGCCCGCCGCGTATGAGCGCGAGCAAGCCTTGTCCGCGCGACCACGTTCCGGCGCTCATCAAGCATCCAAACCACACAAAGAAAAATGCCATCCAAGCCACCGCGCAGACTGTCGCGGCGTACGCCAGGCGGGTGACGCGAACGGCTGCGATCGCCGTGCGCATCGGAGGTTCATAATCGAGTGTGCTGCTGTCCATTTCATTTTTCAGTAGCCGCCCAGCGCCATCGTGGCGCGGACGTTGCCGATGTTGGGAGAAGGTCTCGCACATAATGCAGATGGATCAGTTCGGGCTTTTCTTCAGTCTCATCGAAAGATACATCCACCGCCTCGCGAATATTGCGAATCAACTCATCGCGCGTGTCGCCTTCGGTGACAATATCGCGATTCCCATCCGACCAATGGGCGCGGGCCGTATAGCCGCCGTCGATGTCGTCTTCAGTCACAATGAAAGTGATTTCTCGCATCTTCGTGCTCTTCGCATCCTTCGTGGTTCAATCGCCTCACACCCTCCCCGCCGCCAGATCCGCCTCGATCGTCGTCGGCGTATCGCTCAAAATCTTCTCCAGCACCATGTCCGTCGTGATTCCCTCCGCCTCGCCTTCGAAATTCAGGATCACCCGATGCCGCATCGCCGGGACGGCCACTTCCTTAATGTCCTGGAAGCTCACGTGGAACCTGCCATCCAGCAGCGCCCGCACCTTGGCCGCCAATGTGATCGCCTGGGCAGCACGGGGGCTGGCCCCAACCCGCAGGAACTGATTCACCATCGGCACGCTCCACTGCCCCTCCGGATGGGTCGCGAGGACGCACCGAATCGCGTAATCCTGAACGTGCGGCGCGATCACCACCCGCCGCACCAGCGTCTGGTGCTCCATGATCTTCGCCCCATCGATCACCGGCTGGATATCCGCCTTGTAGCCGGTCGTCGTGCGGTCCAGGATCGCCCGCAGTTCCTGGCGGTCCGAATACTGCACCACCAGCTTGAAGAAGAAGCGGTCGAGCTGCGCTTCGGGCAGCGGATAGGTGCCTTCCTGCTCCAGCGGGTTCTGCGTGGCCATCACGAAAAACGGCTCTTCCAGCTTGCGAATCTCGCCGCCGGCCGTCACCTGCTTTTCCTGCATCGCCTCCAGCATGGCCGACTGCGTCTTGGGCGTGGCGCGGTTGATTTCATCCGCCAGCACGATTTGCGAGAAAATCGGCCCATGCTGGAACTGAAACACGCGATGGCCCTGGTCGTTCTCCATGATGACATTCGTGCCGATCACATCGGCCGGCATCAGGTCGGGCGTGAACTGGATGCGGTTGAACTTGAGATTCAGCGCATCCGCGAGCGCGCGGATCAGGGCCGTCTTGCCCAGGCCCGGCACGCCTTCGAGCAGCGCGTGGCCGCCGACGAAGAGGCACGTCAATACGCCATCGACGATTTCGCGATGGCCGACGATCGCCTTGGCGATTTCCGCCTGCACCGCGCGGTAGTCGCGGCGAAAGCCGTCGCAAAGGGCCTGCACCTGGGGGTCGATTCCGGGAATGGGAGCTTGGGACATAGTTTTCCTTTCGGGCGTTCTTTAATTGGCGGGCGGAAATACTAAAAACGAAAACATCAAGCTGGTCCCCTCTCCTGTACTCGGGAGAGGGTTAGGGTGAGGGCATTCGGCGGAATGCGACACTGTCCTGGATTTCGCGGCCCAAAGACCCTCACCCCCGCCCTCTCCCGAGTACAGGAGAGGGAGTTAGGCGATCGAAGCTTTAAGTTTTTATTTTTTAGTTTTCTTTCTTACTCCCGCCCTCCTGTTCCTTCTCTTTGATCTTTTCCTGCGCACGCTTCTTGGCGGCCATCAAGCCGCCCATCGTATTTCCGGGTGTTTCGCCCTGCTGGCCCTTGGGCGTCACTTTCGCTTTCGAGGGCGGCGGCACCGCTTTGTTCGTCGCCCCGCCCACCACCTGCGTGATATCTCCCGCCACGCCCTGCCTGGCTTCGAATTTCGCCTTGGGGTCCGGCCGCGCAGGCGGCGCGGCCGCGCCGGCGCTTGCTGCGCCGCCCGCCGCGCCCGCGCCTTCACCCCCGCCGCCACCGGGCTTGAATTTCTGATCGGCCACGTTTTGCCGCACCTGCTTGAGCGAGCCCAGGGTCTGCTCCGATTCCTTCTGATCCAGCTTCCTCGTCGTCGTATACGATCGCACCCACCCCGCCACGCCCGCCGCGGCGCGCTTGGTCGAGTTCCAGTCCCAGGCGATGCGCCGCACCGCCACATCGATGATGATCAGCGCCAGCAGGAAGGGAATCACCACATCCCACACCGGCAATGGGCTCGAAGCCACCGGCATATTCTCCCGATCGAACAGATTCACCGATCGGTCGAACGGCGCCAGCAGCCGCCCGCCGCTCCGCTCGGCGATATCCTCCAGCAGCGCATCGTTGGACTGCAGTTCCCGCGTCTCCGGCGAGGCATTCTGCGCGAACCCGCCCATCAGCATCCCCATCTGCTTGTTCGGGCCATTATAGTGCAGCATGCTGATGTAATTCCCCTGCTGCTGGGCCGGGAAATCGGCCGTGTAAACGCCCGGCCCGGTCTGCACCAGGCGCACATCGATCGACTCGCCGTTGGGGCCTTGCACGATTCCGCCCATGTTCATGAAGCTCATGAACCCCGATTCCTTGTTCATCGCCTCGACCACGATCTTGCCTCGGTTGCCTTCCTGGGTCACGCGAATGTCGAAATCCGTCGACATCGGCGGCCGGGCCACCGACCTCACCACCTGCGCCCAGAATTTCCCGAACGACCCCGATGCCACCCACGAACTCGACCAGCGCTGCGCTGCATCGGGTGTGAACACCACCGCCTTGCCCAGCCCCGCCTGCCAGCTCGCCAGGATCGGATCGGAGTTATCCCCCGCCACCAGCGCCATGTCGATCTGCGGGTTGGGCTTCTTGCTGGTCAGCACCATGCCGGTGACCGATGGGATCAGCCGCATCCCCTTGATCAAATCCGAATTGCTTCCAGTGAGCTTGACCGGAATCCCTTCCTTCTTCTCGAAAATCAGCGAGCGCCGAACGACGGTTGCTTCCTTGATGAAGATCTGCGGCAACTGCGAAGGATTGGATTCGATCGGCCCGTAGAACCGGCCCTTGGTGCGCGTGGCCATCTCCTCCATCACCGGCGCTACGCCCGCCTTGCCGAGCTGGTGCGGAAAAACCGTCACCGTCGATACCGTGATGTTCATCTGCGCCATCTGAGCGTAGAGATTCTGATTGGCCCGGCCGACGTTCGGCGGTTGCGGATCGCCATCGGAAATCACGATGATGTGCTTGGCCCGCGCATCGGAATTTTTCAGGCAGGGCGCGTTCGGCCCGGTGCCGTTGATCGCCAGATCGAAGGCATCGTTGAAATCGGGCATGTCGCCGAGCTGCATGCGCTTGATGGCCGCTTCGACCTTCGCGCCATCGCCTTTGTCGTTGAGCGGGAAATCCCACTGCGCCCCGCCGACGCCCATCCCCGGCCCGCCGCCCCACCCATAGGAAATCACCCCGATCTGATCGCGATCCGACAGCGCCTTGACCGCCTGCAACGCGCACTGCTCGCCCCAGAAATTGCCGCGCGGCATTTCGCACGAGTGCATGATCAGCACCAGCGCCCCCTTGGGCACCTGCCGCTGGGCCGGGATTTCCATGTTGATCGGCAGCACCTGCTCCGTGCGGGTGTTCTGCCACCCACCCGCGCCGAACGCATCCGGCCCGCCGATCATCACCAGCCCGCCCCCCATGTCGTGGACGTAGCGGGCCAGCATCGCATCCTGCATATCATCCAACCCGCCGATCCCATGGGGCACGTTGTGCAGGATGACCGCATCGTAATTCTGTAGCGCCACCAGTTCGTGCGGAAATGTTCCCACATCGGTCCGCTCGAGATTGATCCCCTCTTTCTCCAGCGCATCCGACAATACCTTCCCCGCATCGGTCTGCCCCACATCGTTCACCGCATTGTCGACGTACAGAATCTTTCCCTTGCCCTTAATCACCGTAAACCCGCTGGCCGTGTTGTTCTCCAGCAGCGTATCTGCTTTGCCCGCGCCCACTACGCCGCCCTGAATTTCCTGGCCATCGAAGGTCGCCCGAAATTGCTTGACGCCGGCCGCTAAACCGGGAACCGTGATCGGAAAGCGGTTCAACCCCGGCTTCAGCGTGATTTTCCGCTTGGTTGCGGTGTCCTTCGAGTCGACGCGAATCGGCTGGCCGTCGATGGTCACCTCCAGCAGTCCAGTGGCATCGACGACATTGGTCGAGCGGATGAACACCTCCACCGTAAACGGCTCATTCTCGCGCTTCCATGTCGGCGCGACGAACCGGTCCATCAAAATTTCATTGGTCACGTTGTAACGCAGCGGCACTACATCGATCGGAATCCCCATCGACTTGGCCCGCGTCACCACCGGCTCGATATTCCCCATCGTCTGGTTGCCATCCCACACCAGCAGCAGCCGGTGCATCGAGCCCGGCCGGAATGTCGCCAGCGCCAGTTCCAGCGCCGAGGCCACATCGGTCTGCTCTTTGAGATGCGTGTCCTTGATCGGCGCGGCCTCGGTGACCAGCTCCTTGCTGAGCATCGATTGCAGAATCGCCTGCTCGCCGAAGACGATCTCGCCGACCTCGTCATCCTTCTGCTTGAAATCGCGCCCGGTGGCGTTCTTCAAATAATCCGCCCACGATTTATCGAACGAATCGCCGGGAAAATTCTTGAACTGGTCGGCCGACTGCGAGATATCCCGCACCACCATCAATTCCAGCGAATCGTGCCGGCGCGACCACTTGATCCCGCACAGGATCAGCATCAGCATCGTCAGCACACCAAGCCGAACCCCGATCGCCACCCACTTCCGCGCCGGCCCGAGCCCGGCCAGCGATTTCATCCCCATCCACACCACCAGCGCCCCCGCCACCAGAAACGTCAGCCCCCAGCCCCAGTGCCAATACTCCAGTTGAATCGGCCAATGAAACGCGAGCACGCCCGGCCACGCCGGCGCATCCACTGCGCCGATCCATCCCGCCACGCTCTGCATGCGATCCATCATGCGCCAGGCCTCAAAACTCCCTCTCCTGTACTCGGGAGAGGGCGGGGGTGAGGGCGAACGTCAAATCGCGCTCCAACGTCCGCCTGAAACCCAAAACAACTTCTCCAGACCAACCATTCCTTCAACTCATCAATTCTTCGTGCATTTTGTGCCCTTCGTGGTTCAACTCAAAACTCGAACACCTGCAACCGATTATTACCCGCGTCCACCGCGATCACGCGATCTTTCCGATCCACCACCACACCCCACGGATACGCCAACCGCCCGGGCTCCCGGCCGGCGCTGCCCCAGGCCGCGATGCCCTGGCCCGTCTGCCGATCCACCAACTGCACGCGATTGTTCCCGAACTCGCACACCACCAGCCGGCCTTTCGAATCGATATCCAACCCATACGGGAACCGGAACTCACCCAGGGCCGATCCAATTCTACCCATGTTCCTCACGAAATGCCCGTCCGTTGTCCATACCGAAATCCGATGATTGCAGGCATCGGTTACGTACATCATTTCCCCCCCCGCCTCGGGAACCACCAGCATCGATTGCGGCCGGGAAAACTGGCCATCCGCCGCGCCGAACTGGCCGAACTCCGAAAGGTACTTCAGATTCTGATCGAACACCTGAATCCGGTCGTGATCCCCGAACTCGCTCACGAAGATCCGCCCTTTCGAATCAAACGCGATATCCGATGGGTAAATGAACTCCCCCGGCCCGCGTCCTTCCTTCCCGAAATGTTTGATGACCTCGCCCTTCTTCGAAAACACAAGAACGCGCGAATAATGCGTATCGGGAACCCACAAATTCCCATCCGAGCCGACACTCATCCCCACCGGCTTGCCCTGCGACCAGTCCGGCATCCGCCAGCCATTCAGGAATTTCCCCTCGCGATCCAAATGCTGAATCCGCGCCATGCGGTCGCAGACGTAAAAGCTGTCATCCGATTTGTCGTAGCACAGCGCCCGCGGATAGACCACCTGCCCCTCGCCCGCGCCCGTCTCCAGCCAGATCGCCTTGGGCTGGTCGCTCTTGTCGCAACCGCCCACGCCCGCCAGCAAAACCGCCGCGAGTATCAACCCCGCCGTTCCCGCCGTCGAAATCCGCCGCGTCATCGCCAGCAGCGCGAAGACCACCCCCGCCAGCACCATCACCGTCGCCGCCAATAGAAGCGACCCCTCCAGCATGTCATCGTTGTGCAGTGTATGAACCCAGCTCATCAACATGGGAATAAACACCTGTGGACGCATCGGATTCAATAACACCGTCGCCGGAACTTCCGTCATCGACAGCAGCATCACCAGCACACCCGAGGCCGCCACCAGTGGCCACGCCAGGGGAATAATCACCCGCCGAGCCACCGCCGCGCCGCCCGCGCCATCCATCGCCGCCATCTCCCGCAGCTCGCGCCAGCGCGGGCTCCACGTCCCGCGCGCGGCCCACATCGCCAGCCATCCGAACCGCGCGACATACGCCATCAGTACGATCGTCGGCCCCGTATAAACCCAACTGATCCAATCCGACTTCTGATTGTACAGCCGGATCAGGGCGATCGCGAGCATTTGCCCGCCGATCAGAAACGTCCCCAGCCCCAGCGCCAGAGGCCAGGTCATCCGCCGCACCATCCCGCAGGTCGCCAGAATCGCCGCGATCGCCGCAGCACCGATGCCCACCGACAAGGTCCCCGTGATCAGCGGTGAAAATGTCCGCCAGATTCGTCCGATATCGAATGGCCGGCTCACCGATCCGATCATCGTCCCGATCGGCAGCGCCAGGGTCATCGCCAGCACCCCCGCCGCCAGCAATTTGCACTTCCACCCCGCGCGAATGACGGCCGGGATCGGGCCGGCATCGATCCGCTCCCCGCCCGAATCGCGCCGCAGCAGGCGCGCCACGATGCCGGTGAGCACAAGAATCACCATGAACATCGGCAGCGCCGTCACCAGCGCCGCGGCCGCGTTGCGATGCTGATCGGTGATTTCGAACGACCCCGACATGCCCGCCTTCACGCCCGCGATCGCGTTGGTCATCGACCCCGCCTGCCCGGTCTCGAAAACCGTCCGCACCTCCGTCGCCACCACGCTGATCCCCGTCGGCTCGTACACCGCGAATTCCTGCATCGCCAGCACCGCCACCATCGCCATCGCCGCGATCGCCGGGCCGGAGAGTTGCCGGAACATGATCCGCCAGTACGCCCCATCCAGCAGCGCCTGCTGCTGCAAATCCATATCCAGCCGCCGCCACGACAACCCAATCACGCCCGCCGGGATCGGCCAGAGCCAGCCCGCCAGAGTCCACACGCACCGCGCCACATCCCCCAAACTCCCCGGCATCGGATAGACCCCATGAATAAAATGGCCCGCCACGCGCAGCACCTGCATCCACCCATACGCATAAACGATCGATGGCAGCAGCAGTGCCGCCGGCAGCAGGAACATCAGCAGCCCCGAAAACCATCCCCGCCCCCGCCCGATCACCCCCGCCACCGGCAGCGCCAGCAAAGTCGCCAATAGCGCCGCCGCGCCGTTGTAGGCCAGCGTCCGCGCCAGCAGCTTCAAATGAAAACTCACTGGATGAATCGCCCGCCAAGCCCCCGGCTCGCTCAAGAGCGAAACGACCATCCACCCCACCGGCAGCGCGCAGCACGCGGCAAAAATTCCCCACACCACCCCGCGCGAAATCCACGCCCAGTTAGCCGCTCCGCTTGCGGAGCGCGTCGAGCGACCCTCCCCATCAAGTCCCGTATCGCCTGCACGCGCGTCCACCCTATTCCCTCCCCTCAAGAATCTTCCGCGCTGTCTGCACGGCGCTGGGCATGATTTTCCCCGCCGCAATGTAATCGATCTCCATCAACAAGGGCATCTCCGGAGGCAACGGCTGACTCGTCGACAATCCCGGCCGAACGCTCCGAACCGCGAAATTCGCCGCCTTCAATTTCCCCTCGACCTCCGCCGACAAGAGATAATCGATGAGCTGTTTCGCCTCCGCATCGTGCTTCGCCCCCGCCACCAAACCCACCGTCGTCGGTATCGCCAATGGCCCGTCATTTCCCATCGCGGCCGGCACTGCCTTTATCTTGTCCGCCCCCACCTCGCGAATCATCGAATCGACATCGTCATTGTCCGTCAGCCCCACGCTCATATTCCCCAGCCCTATCTGCTTGACCACTTCCGAATTCCCCCCGAGCAGTTTTACCTCATTTGCCATGAGCCCCTTCAAGTACGCCTCGTACTTCTCCTGCCCCCATTTGAGCCGCATCACCGCCAGATGCCCCGCCGTCGTTCCCAGCGCCGGAAACGCCATGCACACCTTCCCCTTGAACTTCGGATCGATCAGATCCTCCACATTCGCCGCGCCCGAAACTCCGGGGCTCATCGCGATCATCCGCATCCGCAGCCCATTCGACGCCCACCGATTCTTCGGATCGCGAAACTGCGGCATCACCTCTTTGGCCACCGGCGATTCGTACGCCCCCAGCACGCCCTCCTCCGCGAGACTGATCGTGTGAAACGGCTCGTTATTCCAGAACACATCGCACTGCGGGTTGGCCTTCTCCGCCCGCAGCGACTGCACCAGCCCGGCCGTTTTCGAAGCCTCCGTATCCGTCTTGAGCCGCACCTTGATCCCCGTCCGCTTCTCGAACTCCTGCACGATCGGCCGCGCGACCGGCTCATCGACGGAGGTATAAAGCACGACCTCCTTCTGCCCGCCGCTGCCGCTCTTATCGCACGAGAGCCCCGCTAAGAAGATCAACCCGATGACTGTAATTCGTTGCATCATATGGACTCGGGAGAGGTCTTACTCCCTCTCCTGTACTCGGGA
>JBBRTW010000291.1:0-9030 GCA_038244055.1 Tepidisphaerales bacterium
AAAGTCTGGGGCGGCAATCGAACCGAGACCGGCGCGGTCGCGCAATCGATTTTGATGAGCGTGCTGTTTTCGGCAACACGGCAGGGCAAGGACGCGTTGGAATTCATCGGCCAGGTCCTGCGGGCGCCGCCGCAACAGCGGCCCCTGCTGATCGGCGGCGGATAGCCGGTCAACTCCCAGTCATAAGAATTCTCACCACCACGGGGCCAGGCTTGATCTGCGCGTGGAGGCGGTAAACAATTACCCCGAGCCTTGCGGGTTTTCTGTCTCATTGCCCGCCCTGTCGCAGCTTTTCGCCTCAAAGCCATGTACGCATCATAGCACACCTGTCATCTGCCTTCTTGAAGACCCTCTCTGTTCCCCTACAATCCCCCATCCCATGATCGAACTCGGCGTCAATATCGACCACGTGGCCACGCTTCGCCAGGCACGGCGAACTTACGAACCGGACCCTGTCTGGGCGGCTATCGAGGCTGAACTGGGCGGGGCCGATGGGATCACCATCCACCTCCGCGAGGATCGCCGGCACATCACCGATCGCGATGTGCAGGTGCTCCGCCAGACGGTGCAGTGCAAGCTCAACCTGGAGATGAGCCTGGTCCCCGAGATCGTCGAGATCGCGATGCGAACCCAGCCCAGCCAGGCGACGCTCGTCCCCGAGCGCCGGCAGGAAATCACCACCGAGGGCGGCCTGAACCTGCTGGCCGAGCCGGACCGCGTTGCATCGGTCGTGCAAAAGCTCAAGGGTGTCGGCATTTTTACATCCGCCTTCATCGATCCGGATGTCATACAGATCGAGTCGGCCTCCAAGCTCGGTTTCGATGCGGTGGAGCTGCATACGGGTGAATACGCCAATGCCCGCGATGCGCACGTTGCCGCGCAGCAGGTCGAACGGCTTTCATCGGCCGGGCAGCGCGCCCGCGAACTGGGCCTGCGGCTTCACGCCGGGCATGGGCTCAACTATCGAAATGTACTGCCAGTGGCGCGGATTCCGGCCATGGCCGAATTGAACATCGGGCATGCCATCGTCAGCCGGGCCATTTTCGTGGGGCTGCGCGAAGCGGTGCGGGAGATGAAGCGAATGATGGACGATGCCATCCGCCCCCATTAAATTCAGGGTCAGGAGCCGGCCGCCAGAAACAATCAATCGCCAATCCTCGTTCCCCGGCTCCTGACCCTCTCGCGTCATGCTGAATACGAGCCGCCCTTTGCAAACCGCTAAACCGCCTCATTCCCAAACCGACAGTTGCCAGTTCACCCCGCCCGTAGTAGTAAGGATGCACCATGATTTTGAACGGCGCATTTACCGCGATGGTCACCCCGTTTCGCAACGGCCGGCTCGATGAGGCCCGCTACCGCGAGCAGGTCGAACACCAGATCACCGATGGCATCGACGGCCTGGTGCCGGTCGGCACCACCGGCGAATCCCCCACCGTCGATTGGAAAGAGCATGCCCGCCTGATCGAGCTTTCGGTGCAGTACGCCAATGGCCGGGTGCCGATCATCGCCGGCGTAGGGGGCAATGCCACCAGCGAGGCGATGGAACTGCATAAGATCGCCAAGGATTTCGGGTGCGCGGCCGGGCTTTCGGTCAATCCCTATTACAACAAGCCCTCGCAGGAAGGGCTCTACAAGCATTTCATGACCCTTGCCGATGCGGTCGATCTGCCCATCGTTCTCTACAACATCCCCAGCCGGACCGGCATCACCATGACCGCGCAGACGGTCGCCAAGCTGGCCAAGCACCCGCACATCGTCGCCATCAAAGAGGCCACCGGCCAGTTGGACATGACCAGCGAGATCCTGTCGCTGTCGCACAATCTCACGGTGCTGTCGGGCGATGATTCGCTCACGTTGCCGATCATGTCGCTGGGCGGCAAGGGCGTGATCAGCGTCATCTCCAACCTGCTGCCGGGCAAGGTCAAGCAGATGGTCAAGCACGCGGCCGATGGTAACTACGCCGAGGCGCGGGCGATCCACTATCAGCTTTTCCCGCTCATTAAAGCGCTCTTCCTCGATGGCAACCCCGTTGGGATCAAATACGCCATGAAAGTCGCCGGCCAGGACAGCGGCGAAATGCGCCTGCCCCTGGTTGAGGCAAGCGATACGACCAAGAAGCAGATCGAGCTCTTCATGGCCAGCGCGGGTGCGCCGTTCGCGGTGTGACGGGTTGGGGTGTGCACTGGTGGGGTAGACATTCTTGTCTGCCCGAGAGAGCTTTCCGAACACCAGTACCCTCAATCCGCGAGAATCGCCCCGCAACTCCTTGATTTCCATCGCGCACGCCGCTCCGCCCCTCAAGGAAATGACCCACCTCTGTGTCCCCATCTTCGTCTCCTCCATCGAACAGGCCGCGCGCGACGCCGCGCTGGCGGCCGAGCATGGCGCGGACCTCGTCGAATTCCGCGTCGATGAGCTGACCGATCCGGCCGCGATCCGCGCCGTCGCCGCCGCCACGCCCGTGCGCTGTATCATCACCTGCCGCCCGGTCTGGGAAGGCGGACGCAGCGAGCTGCCCGATAGCGAGCGCCTCGATCTGCTCCAGCGGTCTCTCGAATGCGGTGCGGTCTATCTCGACATCGAACTCAAAGCCGCCGCTCATTCCATCGTCCAGAAAATCTTCGACCTGCCGCGCGACGGGCGCCCCGGCATCATCCTCTCCTCCCACGACTTCACCACACGCCCCGACCGCCTCTACAATATCCTGGCCGAACTCAACCAGTCTCCGGCCGACATCGCCAAACTCGTCTGGACCGCCCGCACGCTCCGCGACAATATCGAAGCCTTCGAAATCCTCCTCGCCCGCGCCAAGCCGACCATCGCGCTGTGCATGGGCGAGGCCGGGCTCCTCTCGCGCATCCTCGCCAAAAAATTTGGCGCGTTTCTGACCTTCGCCAGCCTCTCGGCCGACACCGCCACCGCGCCGGGGCAGGTCACCATCGCCGATATCAAGCGCCTCTACCGCTGGGATGCCATCACGCCCGCCACCAAAGTCTACGGCGTCGTCGGCTCGCCCGTGGCCCATTCGATGTCCCCCGCCATTCACAACGCCGCCTTCGCCGAGATCGGCTTCGATGGCGTCTACGTCCCCCTGCTGGTCAACGAATCCTACGAATCGTTCAAAGCCTTCATGGAGTCGTTCCTCGCCTTCGCGCCGCTGCATCTCTCGGGCCTTTCCATCACTATCCCCCACAAGGAAAACGCCCTCCGCTACCTCCAGGAAAAAGGCGCGGCCATCGACCCAATCGCCCAATCCATTGGGGCGCTGAATACGATCGTAGTGGAGAGTTCAGGGTTCGGGGTTCAGGGTTCAGGAGAGAAGTTAGAAGTTAGAAGCGAGAAGCGAGAAGGTCTGTTGTCCGTTGTCAGTGGTCCGTTGTCAGTGGCAAGTGGTGAACCATCCGCGCAATCAACAACGGACAACGGACAACGGACAACGGACAACAAACAATTGGCCATGGACAATGGACAATTGACAATGAACGGCTTCTCCACCGACTACCCCGCCATCCTCGACTCCATCACCTCCGCACTCAACATCCAGCGCGACGATCTTAAAAACTACCGAATCGCCATCCTCGGCGCGGGCGGCACCGGGCGGACCGCGGTTGCCGCCCTGGCCCACTACGGCGCGACCATCGTCATCTATAACCGCACCCACGAGCGCGCCGTCGAGCTGGCGCGGGAATTCAACGGGCGAACCGGCAAAGTCGTGGCCGCCCCGCTCGATAAACTCTGCGATTCCTGCTGCCAGATCTACCTCAACACCACCAGCGTCGGCATGCACCCCCATACCGATGCCAGCCCTTTCGGCGATGCCCCGCCCAAACTCTCGGCCGATCATCTGGTCTTCGATACCATCTACAATCCCATCGAAAACAGTCTGATCCAACACGCCCGCGCCCAAGGCGCTAAGACGATCAGTGGGATCGAGATGTTCATCCGCCAGGCGGCGGGGCAATTCGAGGCCTGGACCGGCCAGGCCGCGCCGACGGAACTGATGCGGCGCGTGGTTGAAACGCGCCTGCGCGGCAACTGACGTCCAATTCAATCATCATCGTCGTCTTTTGCCTTGGGAAGATTCGCCCCGGCCAAGCCGCGCGGCGTGGCCGGCATTTTCGAGTCGTAGCCGCGGCACATCTTCCAGAGGATTTCATTGAGCTTGTCGGCCGGGGCCTGATCGGCGTTGACGAAATCCATTTTCATCGAGTCTTCCATCAGGCGGGCTTCGGGGCTGATGGGGGTGACCTCGCCGGTCTTGGGGTTGGTCAGCCCGACGATATTGGCGGGCGGCAGGATGGCGGCGTAAGGCTCGGCGTTGGTGGGCTCTTTGTCCCAGTTCATGATCGGCGCGGCGATGGCATCGTACTGGCACATCGGGGGCAGGCCGAGCAGGAGTTCGATCGTCCGCAGGCAGCTCGAGGTGTTGTGGAAGGTGTGGTCGACGCTGTTCTTCTTGATATAGGGGCTGATCACGAAGCAGGTGGAGCGGTGGGCATCGACATGATCCGGGCCGTTCTGGGCATCATCCTCAATGACGAAAATCGCGGTGTTCTTCCAGATGGGAGACTGGCTGACCGCCTGCACCAACTGCGCGACGGCGAAGTCGTTATCCGCGACCATCGCCTTGGGGTGTTTCTTGCCAGGATTGGCGCCTGCGGTGTGGTCCGTGCAGAAGCGAATGAGCATGAGATTGGGCACGCCTTTTCCGGTGGGATCGTTCTTGAGCATCATCTGGAACTCGCGGTTCCACTCGGTGAATCGGCTGGGGGATTTGGACTGGCCGAACTCGGTTTTATTCCATTTGAAGAGGTCGATCTTCGTCTTGGCGAGATACATCAGCCCGGCTTCGGAATCGGGGTAGTCGAGGTCGAACTTGCGGAAATCGATGTTGGTGATGCCCGTGAGATCGCGGCCGCCAGGCTGCAATCCGGCCGCCGAGGGGTAGTTATCCGGCACGACCTGCTTGCCCTCTTTCTTGATGCCGTTGGACATGAAGAAGCCGTAATTGCGAACGGTGAGCTTGTTCTTGAGCGCCAGATCCCAGAGATGGCCGCCCGGCGCTTCAGCCACATCGGGGAAAGCCTTTGCGCCATCCTTGAAGGCGGGATGCTCGGAGAGGGGCTTGCCATCGGGGCCCTTGGCGAGGAACCCACCCGTGAGAAAGTCGTTGTTGGTGCCTTCGTAATCGAACTTGTGCCCGCGATCGCTATATTCGTAAGGGACGTTGCGAATCGTGTACTCGTTGGCCATCGCCTGCGTGGACCAGGTCCAGCCATCGCCGGAGACTTCACCCGAATCGTAGAAGTTATCCATGAGCACGAAGCGCTCGGCCAGGGCATGCTGATTTGGCGTGATCTCGCGGTTGAACAGGCACATCTTCGGCTCGCCATTGCCCTGGGGCATATCGCCCAGAACGTGATCGTAGGTGAGATTCTCCTTAACGATGTAGATCACATGCTGGATTTTCCCGGCCTGCAACCCGATCTCCTTGAGCGGATTGGGGGCATCGAGAAACTTGGCCGTCAGGCGATTGTTGGCCAGGACTTTTTCGGTTTGCGTTTTGAGATCGGCCTTGGTGGGGACCGCGACACTGACGACATTGCCTTCGAGAAGATTGAGGGGTGAAGTCTGCTTGGCCTTTCCATCGGCCGGATTGGGATTGCGCGTCCGCGTGCCCTTGGCGTTGGAGACGAGCAGCCGCTTGCCATCGGATGAGCAGATGACGCCCGAGGGATACCAGCCGGCCGGGATGTACCCTTCGAGCTCGGTATCGGGCACATCGATCACCGCGACGGCATTCATATCGCCCAGCGAGACATAGAGATATTTCTCGGTGGGAGACAGGGCCAGGCCGGTGGGCGTTGCGCCGGCAACACTGCGGGCGATATCCGGGCGGAGGAGGACCGTGCCGGTAACGGCATCGGTTTTGGTATCGATGAAGGAAACGGTATCGCTGTGGGCATTGGCGATGAAGAGGCGGGTTTGCGCCTTATTCAAAAGCAGCGCGATCGGGTGGGAGCCGGATTGGATTTTGGCGAGTTGCTTGATATGCGCGGGGTCGGAGGTGTCCAGTACATAGACCGCATCATCGCGCTCGCTGCCGACGTAGAGCTTCTTGCCAGCGCTGGTCACGGCCAGGGCGAGCGGGAAATTGGGCGTGCCGCCAAAGCTGTCGGAGAAGGCGAATCGGCCGAGTTCTTCACCTTTGGCCGCATCATAAATGGCGATGCTGGAGGGAGTGAAGTTCGGGGGCAAAGCCTGGGGATTGTTGTTGGCGACATAGAGCCGGCCTTTGCCATCGAGCGCCAGGCCCGAGGGAAAATCGTGATCTTTGGTCTTGAATGAACGGTCGGCTTTAAGCTTTCCATCTTCCGAAAGAGTGAGTACGGCGATCTCATTGTGATTGCCCTGGGCCGCATAGACGACTCCCGGCCCGGCGGCCAGGCCGTAATACAATCCAACCGATTTCTCGGCCGGTGTCGCGCCGGCGCCGCGTTTGTTGTTGAAGGCGACATGGGACATCCCCTCGCCATCGGAGGCGCGGATCACCCAGAGCGCCTCGCGAGAGCCGGCATCGGTGGAGATGACGAACTTTCCATCGGCCGATGAGATCAGGTTGACGGGGAGGCTGCCCACATTCTGCGAGGAGAGGGGATCGAGGGCGATGGTCTTGCCCGTCGAGACGCGATCAGCGCCTTCCATGACAGGCTGATCTTTGACCGGGCGCCTGGCGGTGGCAGCCGGCCCATCCCCAGCGCATCCCGCGGCGACGACAATCGAGAGAGAAAGGCCCGCAAACAATTTCAGCCCCGCATGACGTGATCGCACAGATGCTCCTCGTGAAGTGTTCCTCTTCCGGCCGACTTGGTGGGCAATACTACCGGGGAATGAAGGCGGCGCAAATGTCGGAGTGAAATTGTGATAATTCGCCATGGCGGGATTGGCCGCCGGCATAACTTTGTTTGTCATCAGGGAACTTGCTCCTCACCTCGCCTATGCGTACACTTCAGGTGTACACCATTTCAGAGGATGAGCAATGGACTCCATGAGCATCAAGAACGCGCGGCAACAGTTCGCCAAATTGGTAAGTTCTGCGGGGCGTGGCCGTGCGGTGGCTATCACACGGCGAGGTCAAGCCATCGCTCAAATCGCGCCGATTCCGTCTGCCGATCGCCCACGACTTCCAGATCTTTCAGCATTCCGAGCATCCTTGGGCAAACCAGCCAAAAAAACCTCGGCGACGATCCGCCATCTCCGAGATCAGGAGCGGTATTGATCATGCCTTATCTGGATACCAGCGTCCTGGGTTCATATTACTGTCCGGAAGCACTCAGCGAAGTTGTCGGCCGGGAGTTGGCATCGCTTCCTGACGCGGCGATCAGCCCGCTGGTAGAGGTTGAATTATGCTCTTTGGTCGCTCTGAAACTGCGCACCCGTGCGATGACGCGCCCGGCCGGGCAGAAAGTTCTGGCGCAGTTTCGCGAGCACCTAAGCGATGGTTATTACGAGGTTCTGGATATCAGTTCTCGCGAGTTTGACCTCGCGCGCACATGGCTTTCGGGCTTTCACACCCCGCTTAGAACGCTCGATGCATTGCATCTGGCGTGTGCGTTTGTTCATGGTGAAACCATTTGGACCACTGACAAGGTACTGGCGCAAGCCGCTACGACTTTGGGAGTTGGCTGCAAACTGATTGCAGGGTGATTGCCCCGAACTTCGAAATTCCATTTCCATCCCCCAATCAGACAAATCCCCTCCGAATTGACGTTTATTCCCCCGATTGGACTTTAATGGACAACTTCGCGACGATAAGGTGTAGTGGCAGAAAGGTCAGACGCCATGAAACTTACCGTTCGCGATGCGGCCAGGCTCCTCAATGTTTCGGAGAAAAGCGTATATCGCTGGATCAAACAGGGGGTGATCCCGGCCTACCAGATCAATGAACAGTACCGGTTCAACCGGGCCGAACTGCTGGAATGGGCGACTTCCCGGCGGATCAGCGTTTCGCCGGAAATCTTCGCCGAGCCGCAGGGAGGTGAATCGCCGCCGCCTTCATTGAGCGAGGCGCTGGGCACGGGCGGGGTCCATTACCGGGTGGCGGGGACCGACAAGCCATCGGTGCTGCATGCGATCGTGGATGTGATGAAGCTTCCGGATGAGGTGGATCGGGATTTTCTGTACCAGGTATTGCTGGCGCGGGAAGCGCTGGGATCAACCGGGATCGGGGATGGGATCGCGATTCCGCATGTGAGGAATCCGATTGTGCTGCATCTGACCCGGCCGATTGTAACGCTCTGTTTCCTGGAGCATCCGGTCGATTTCGGGGCCTTGGATGGGCAGCCGGTTTCGACGCTGTTCACGTTCATCAGCCCGACCGTGCGGGCGCATCTGCACCTGCTCTCGCGCCTGGGCTTCGCGATACGCGATCCGGAATTCAAGAAGGCGGTGCTCGGGCAGGCCTCGCGCGAGCAGATTTTAGGGGCGCTGGCAAAGGCGGAGAAGTTACTTCCGGCCGCCCCGGCGCAGGCTGGAGTGGGGGCAACGGCTTCGGAATAGCGAAGGACCCAGGTCGATGATCATTTACGTGCTATTGGCGGCCGGTTTGTGGGCTGTCAGCGGTCTGCCGGGACTGCTGATGGGCCGGCGGTCGATGCGCGGGCAATGGGCGGCGACGATCCTGACGACAATCGGCTCGCTGCTGGGAATCGGCGCGGCGGCGGCGATGCTGACCGGCCGGGCGCTGGAGGCGATGCAAATCCGCGGGCCGGCGCCGGGGATGGTGCTCCACTTCAGGCTCGATGCGCTGTCGGCCTTTTTTCTGCCGCCGATCTTCCTGATCGGGGGACTGGGATCGATCTACGGACTGGGATACTGGCGGCAGGACCGCAACCCGCGCACCGGCAACCGCCTGCGGTTCTGCTATGGCATCTTGATCGCGGCGCTGGCGATGGTGGTGGTCGCGGGGGATGGGATCGCGTTCTTGTTCGCCTGGGAGATCATGGCACTGGCGGCGTTTTTCCTGGTCAG
>JBBRTW010000292.1:0-9022 GCA_038244055.1 Tepidisphaerales bacterium
ATCATCGATCACCAAGAAGGAGAAGTACGAAAACGCGGTGCGCAACTATCTGGCGGCGCAGGGTTCGGACCCGAAAAATCCGGAGTTATGCCTGAAACTGGGCGATGCGTTCACCAAGCTGACGCAGTACGACGTCAACACGTACATTCGCGAATCGCGGCGGTGGTGGGACCGGGCCCTGGAAAACGACCCGGCCTACGTCCCGGCGCTGAAACGCCTGATGGAGAGCTATTACCAGGAAGTGCAGCTTTATCCCGTGGCGGGATTTTTCGCGCAGGTCGAGGAAAAGGCGACGACGATCCACAAGCTTCAGCCCGACGACCGCAAGGCGCATTCGCTGATGTACATCGCGCCGATCCACCAGTGGCTGGCGAACATCGAAACTCCTCCGCAGAAGCTGGATGTGGCGATGCAGGAACTGGCGGCGATGATCGACAAAAATCCGGCCGACCCGGAAAACACCGAACTGGTCTTCTGGCTGTCGGGGGCGCTGGCCAAGCGGGGCATTGAAGCCAAGCGCGGCGGCCAGGATAAGCCGGCGAACGACTTTTTCGCGGCGTCGGTGCAGACGTTCAACGATGCGCTCAAGGCGCAGGATGGGAACGCCTACCTGCACTTCCACTTTTTCGAGGTGCTGTCGGTGATCCGCAGCGAAGACCGCGAGCGCGATAAGACCCAGCGGTATTCCGAGCAGATGGTGCGGGAGATGGAGCGCGCCCGGCAACTGGCCAGGCCGGAGGATCCGAATTTCGTCAAAATCATCGTGGCGGCCCACGAATGGGCCCTGTCGCGGCAGGACAAAGTCAAGGCGGAGCAGATCCTTCTCGACGCGGTGAGCGTGAAGCCCAAGGATCAGCGCCTGCGGCTGGTGCTGGCGCGGCTGTGGCGGTACGACAAGGAGAAGCGGGCGGCGGCGATCGTGCAGTTGCAGCTGCCGATCCAGGAATCGGGCGGGTTCGAGGGCGTGGAAGCCCGGCGGCGCATCGGTCTGGAAATCGACACGCTGGTGGATCTGACGTCGATGCTGATCGACGACTACGCCAACTCGGCCAAGGACACGGCGGCGGCGGCTCGCGAAAATAGCTTGAAGGAAATCAAAGCCTATTACGCCCGGGCGGAGGATCGCCTGCGCGCGGCGCAGATCGGCGAAGTTTCGGCGCTGCTGAAGCTGCGCGGCAAGATCGAACTGCTCGAGGGCGGGGTGGACGCCCAGGTCAAGGCGATCAAGAGCTTCGAGCGGGCCCAGAAGCAGTACCAGATCGAGCACAACGGAAAAGAAGAGATGGACCTGACGTTCCTGCTGGCGCGCTCGTACATGGCCGCGGGGATGACCGGGCAGGCCAAGCAGCAGTTGCAGAAGTTCATGGAAAGAAACAAGGATTTCATTCCGGCGCGGATGATGCTGGCGCAGATCCTGGTTCGCGAGGGGGATGTGGTGCAGGCCAAAACGCACGTGGATTACCTGGTGCAGCAGGCGCCGGAGGAGCCGGATGTGGTTCGCCTGGCCATCGCGGTGATGGATCCGGTGAAGGAGCGGGTGAAGATTCAGCAGTACGTCGGCAAACTGCCCGAGCACACCCGCGCCGAGCAGATGCTCAAGGCGGCGACGGCGTCGAGTCCACCTTCGAACAACAACGATGAGGCGCTGCGGCTTTACAAGCAGGTTCTCGAGAAGGACCCGGCTGATTTCGAGCCTTTGCAGGCGGCCAAGGAGATCCTGGTTTCGCAGAACAAGAAGGAAGAGGCGCTGGCGCTGCTGAAGGCCGGCAAGGCGGCCAAGGCCGACAAGAAGATCGATTTGCTCATCGAGCAACTCGATGGCGCATCGGTGGAGAAGATGATCGGATCGGGCGAGGCCCTGATCCGCGAACTCAACAAGGACAAGCCGCTGGAGATGGAGCTCAAGCTGTACGAGTTCAAGCTGATGGCCGGGAAGGTCAATGCCAAGACACCCGAGGAGATCAAGGCGGCGGGCGCTGCCGCTTTCAAGCATCTGGAGGAGGCGGAGAAGATCAAGCCCGATGACACCAAGGTGATGGACCTGATGTTCCAGCATTACCTGGCTGAAAAGGACTGGGATAAGGCCGGGGCGTATGTGGAAAAACTGACGGCGATCAATGCCGACCAGGTCAAGGGCCTGATCTATCGCTATCGCCTGGCGATCGTGCGCGGGGATATCAAGGCCGCGACCAGCTATGCGCGCGACATGACCAAGGACTTCGGCGAGTTCGCCCGGAGCTGGGTGTTCCTGGGGCAAAGTTTGCAGGCGGCCGGGCTGTTCGACGATGCGGTGGCCAACTATACGATGGCGCTGGATCGGCAGAGCGAGAATCCCGATGCGCTGGTGGGGCTGATCTCCTGCCTGTACCAGCTCAATCGCATGACCGATGCGTACAAGTACATCGAGCAGGGGGTCAAGAGCTTTCCGAACAACGCATTTTTCCGCGAGCAGATGAAGGCGTGGCAGATGAACTGGGGCGATCCGGCCCTGGTGCTGGACCAGGCGCTGGCGGAGCGAGATGCCAAGCCGGACGATGTGCAGAAATGGATCCAGCTCGGGCGCGTGCAGGGCGCTGCGGCGCGCAAGCGCGATGCCAATGCCGGCAAATATATCGCCGATGCGAAGGTGACCTTCACCGAGGCGGCCAAGCGCTGGCCGGGCGAGCGGCTGATCTGGGCGTTCCTGGTGGATATCGCGGATCAGACGCGGGACTATGCGTATGGCGAGTCGGTTCTGAAGCAGATGGCGGCGCGCCCCGAATTCAAGGACAGTCCCGACCCGGCGATGATGCTGGCGGATTTCTACCTGCGCTTCAGCAAGGCGGAGCAGGCGGAGGCAACGCTCAAGCAGGCGGTCGCGACGTTCACGGATAACACCGAAGTGCGGCGGCGTCTGGCGGCCTATTACACGCAGCTCAAGAAGTTCAAGGAGGCGCTGGAGCTGTTGGACCCGGCCAGCAAGGACAAGCTGGTGCGGCAGCAGATCGTCGAAGTGCTGATGCTATCCGGCGAGTTCGGCCGCGCCGAGCAGATGCTCAACGGCCTGCTCACCGGCGATGGTGCCAAGGATGCGCAGCTCCATTCGCTGATGGGCGTGGTCATGCTCAACCAGGGCCGCAAGGAGCGGGCCCTGTCGGAATTGAACGCGGCGCTGGCGCTGGATCCCAAGAACCAGGCGGCGCTGTATTCGCGCGGCCAGATCCGCCTCAAGGACAGTCCGGTGCAGTTGGATGAGGCGCTGCGGGATCTGATGGCGCTTCGGGATGCCAACATCAATCACATCGAAGGGCGCGTCTCCCTGGCGGAGGCGTTGCGGCAGAAAGGCCAGACCGACGCGGCCGAGCGGGAGCTCGAAGATGTGCTAAAGCGCGTGCCGGCGCGGCGCGACGTGCGCGTGTCGCTGGCGGGGATGTACGCCGGCATGAAGCCGCCGCAATGGAACGATGTGGATCGCCTGCTGAAACAGGCGGAGGAACTCGAGCCCAACGAGGCGATGTGGAAGCGGATGACGGCCAAGATGCTGTCGGCGCGGAATCAGCACGATGCGGCGGCCCTGAAGGTGCGCGAGGCCATGAGCGTGGCCAAGACGGACGTGGAGCGCGGCGACCTCGTGCGCGATTACATGGACATCCTGGAAAACGGCAGGAACTGGGCCCAGCTCCAGATGGAAGTGGATCAGTTATTCAAGACCGCGCCGCAGACGGCCAAGGACGGCTGGTGGGCGTATGTGAAACGGGCTGTCGCCAAAAAGAACTTGGGCGACAAGGCCGAGGCGATGAAGGATTTCGAGCAGGCATTTATGATCGCCCAGGACCAGGGCAATTCGGATGTGCTCTTCGGCATCGTCGAAAAGATCGGGCAGAACCTGGGGCCGGAGGCGGCGATTTTCCGCGTGGCAGTGCTGGCGGCGGACAAAACGCCCGCTAAAGCGATCGAGACCCTGCGCTGGAAGGTCGTGCTGTCCTACCTGTACTTCACGAACAACGATCCGAAGAACGCGATGGCGACCGTGGAGGAATTCACCGGGAAACTGGATGAAATGGCCCCCAAGGACAAGGCGACGGCCATGACAGTCGCGGGAACGGTGTACATGCTGACCGGCGAGTTCGACAAGGCGCGAAAGATGTACGAGCGCCTGCTGGTGACCCGGCCCGACGACGTCGCCGCGCTCAACAACATGGCCTGCATGATGGCCGAGCATGTGACCCCGCCCGACCTGAACAAGGCGCTGGACTACGCGACCAAGGCCAGGGAGCTGATGGATAAGAAGAAGGCGCAGGATGCCAGCCTGATGGACACCTATGGCTGGATCAACGTGCTGATCGGCGGCGACAAACTCGACAAGGGGATCGAGGAACTGGACAAGGCGATCAAGCAGGGCGACCTGCCCGAATCGCATTACCATCTGGCCGAAGCCTTCATGAAGAAGAAGATGGTCGATGAGGCGAAAAAGAGCCTGGAGCGCGCCGATCAGTTATTGCGCGACAAGATCGAAAAATCGCCCTCGGACAAGAATCTGAAGGATTTGAAGGACAAGATCGAGCAGGCGACGTTGCGAGCGGCGGCGATCCGATAAGTGAAGTTGAGGGATCGCGGACGCGGGCCAGGCGTTATCGGACGGGCATGGCCGGCTTTGATGGTGACCGGCGATTCGGGTCGATTTGCCATCGAGGCGAGGATGTTGAAGACTGGGATGGGAACTGGGCCCTGTCGGCGCGTGCCGGCGGGGCGTTTGCCGCCGTCACGCGGTGTGAGAGTGCGCGAGATTTGGGTTGTGCCGGCCGGAGCAGGTTCCGGCGGGAGTTAGCTTATGACGACGTTACCGCAGACGACCAACGTGAGATTGCCGCGACCGGCGCAGGGTGCCATTCAGGCGGGTGGGGGCGGCGGCATGCTCGCGCCATCGGGCGGTGCCGGCACGCAGCCGCAGAGCGGCAATGAGGCCTGGCGGGTCATCCGCGCCCATATCTGGATGATCGTGATCGTCACGGTCATTCTTTCCCCCGCGGCGGGATTCGGCGTCAACTGGTATCTCAAGGAGAACTATCCGCGCTACACCGCGACGGGCTACATCCAGGTGCAGCCGCAGGTGAACCCCAATGAAGCGAACAAGGTGCAGTTCCAACAGGCCGATCCCGGAACGATCGCCCTCGAAGTGCGCACGCAGGCGAAATACCTCAAGGCGGACGGCCTGCTATCGAAGCTGCTCACCAACCCCAACAGCGAACTGCGCAAGACGCAGTGGTTCCGGCAGTTCAACGGCGACATCCGGCGGGCCAAGGCGGACTTCGACGATTCGGTCGATGTCACTCCGGTGCAGGATACCAAGCTGGTCCGGGTCGAGTTCACCTACTCCAAGCCCGAGGATTGCAAGACGATCGTCCAGGAACTGATCTCCACCCATCTCGAGGACCAGAAGCGGCAGCAGACCGAATCGCTGCTGGATCGCACGTCGATGCTCAACAACATCAAGATCAAGGCGGAAATGCGGCTCAAGGACCTCACCAGCGAGATGAAGCAAAAGTCGATCCAGTTGAATCTGGAAGGCGGCGGCATCGGCCGCATCGGCATCAAGGAAATCGAACTGTCCAAGCTGGCCGGCGAGTTGATCGACGCGCAGTTGGACATGGCCAAGGCCCGCGCGGCTTTCGAGGCGACCAAGTCGGCGATGGAGAACAACCAGGATCCTCCCGGCATGGAAGTCATCATGTATCAGTTGAATCCGCAACTGATGAACGACGCCTATCAGCTCAAGCAGACGGAAATCCAATGCGCCCTGTTGCTGGAACAGGTGGGCCCGGAAAACCCGCGCTACAAGGCGATGTTGAAGCAGGCGGAGATTCTGCGGCAGGGCTACGAGCAGGCCCTTGCCGATGCCAAGGCCCGGGCCAAGGTCATGATTCTGGAACGGTATCAGCAGGATTATAATGCGGCGGAAAACAAACTCGCTTCGCTCACCAAGCGGGTTGAGGCGCTCAAGCAGGACCTGGGCGATTTGAGCAATTCGATGATGACCTATTTCACGCTCAAGGATGAGGAGCGCGGCCTCCGCGAGCAACTCAAGCAGGTGAAAGAGCAGATCGACAACGTCATGTCCCTGACCTCGTCGCAGGCGGCGGCGCGCGTGGTGCTGGCCGGTCCGATTGAAGTGCCCATGAACCGCAGCTTCCCCAAGCTGCCGATGGTCATGGGCATCGCCATCGGCCTGGGGCTGGCGCTGAGCCTGGGGGCCGCCTTCCTCCAGGAAGCCATGGATCAATCCATCCGCAGCCCGCGCGATATCGCCAAGGTCGGGCAGATCAACCTGCTGGGCATCATTCCCGATGAATCGGATGATCCCCAGTCGGCCGGCGCCCGCCTGCCGGTGGTGATCTTCGACGCCCCGCATTCGGTGATGGCCGAGAGCTTCCGGCATGTGCGCACCAAGCTGCAGCACACGGCTTCGCTCGATACCACCCGCAGCATCATGGTCACCAGCCCCTCCCCGGGCGATGGCAAGACCACCGTGGCCTGCAATCTGGCGGCGGGCCTGGCCCTCAACGGCCGGCGCATTCTGCTGGTGGACGCCAACTTCCGCCGCCCCGAGATTCACAAGGTCTTCGGGCTGCCCAATGGCCAGGGCTTCAGCGATGTGCTCAATGCGGTGGCGGCGTTCGATGAAGTAATCCAGGAAACGCAGGTGCCGAACCTGGCGGTCATGTCATCGGGCCCCAAGCCGATGAACCCGACCGAGCTCTTCGAAAGCCAGCTCCTGATCGATTTCATCGAGCGGGCCCTGGAGGAATTCGATCATGTCGTGTTCGACACCGGCCCGATCATGGTCGTGGCCGAGGCGCAGGCGATGGCCCCGCGCGTCGATGGCGTGATCAGCGTGGTTCGCGCCAAGACCAACAACCGCGGCCTGCTGCAGCGCATGCGCGATGAGCTTCGCCGCAACAAGGCCGAGCATCTGGGCGTGGTGCTCAATGCCGTTCGCGCCCAGGGCGGCGGATACTATCGCCGCAACATCCAGACCTACTACGATTACGCCAACACGGTCGATTGACCGAGGTTGAGCCGGGATAGTTCGATGAGAAGGAAGCGCCGCGGAGTGGCCGGCGCTTCCTTCTTTTTGGCTTTTTGGTGGCGGTTGCGATTATGCTGCGGCGATGAGCACGGATTCCAACCCGCTCGCCGGCGAGCCGCGCGATGTCATACCGCTTGAATCAGAGCCGAAATCCCCGGACGTAGCGGCGGCAAACGGCTCTGAATGCGATGATGATGCCCCGGATGGACCGGTGGATGGTGACCCCCATCCTGTTTTGGAATATGCGTCCGCGCGCCAATCCCAGTCGACCAAACTGGTGACGATCGCCACCTTTGATCAGGCGTGGGAGGCGCATCTGGCGATGGGGAAGCTGGAGAACGAGGGCATTCCGTGCGTTCTGGCGGACGAGAATGTGATGGCGGTGGGGATTGGCATTTACGGCAATCTGATGGGGGGCATCAAGCTGCAAGTGCCCGAGCCGGAAGTTGAAAACGCGCGGAGGCTGTTGCCCAGGCGATTGCGAACGACGATGGTGCGCTGCCCGAAGTGCAAGTCGACCGATACGCACGATGCGCCGCTGAGCCCGGGGGTGAAAATCCTCTTTCTCTGCCTGTTGGGGCTGCCGTATCTGTTCGTGGAGAAGCGGCGGGTGTGTTTGGGGTGCGGATGGGTTTGGAAGGCGGTGGCGGAGGAGGCGGATGAAGACGACGACGAGGAGGGGAAGGGTGGGGTGGAGGATGAAGACGGGGAGTCGATCGAGGGGTGATTGCCTTCACGGGCATTGCGCGAAAGGGTCAGGAGCCGGGGGGCGTTGTGTGACTCTTGCAAACAATCTCATCGCCAGTGGGGAGGCACTTTTGTTTGACGTTGCCATCGGCTTGCACCTCCAGCGGGCCGACAAAGTCATCGACCAGCCGATTGAATTGCTCGGGCGTCGATGCGGATGCCAGCGAACGTCGGGCATCATCGAAGGCCGCGCGGATCGCAGCGGCCAAACCCTCTGTATCCGCCGTCGCCTGCTCACGCAACCCGTCCATTGATGCCATCAGGAGTGTGCGGCCGTCTTCAATCTCCGCCAACTTCCGGCCGATGGATTTCTTCGCGGCGGGGGCAATGTCCCGATCCATCAGCAGATCGAGAAGTCGGGCCTCATCCCGCTCGCTGTCGGCCAGTTGTGACTTGACCCTGTCGGCGGCGGCGCGATTATCTTTGGTGGCGGCGTCGGCAATCTCCAGCGCCCGGGCGATGATCTTCTCCCCATTGCCGAACAGATTCGCGAATCGATTTTGAACAATCGTGTAAATGGCATCATCCCGGATTCGCGCGCTCCCCTCGCAATCCTCAAAGCGCATGTGCCGCGAGCAAATGTAGAACCTGTACGCCGCCGTCTTGCTTTGGCCCTTGACGTTGTAGCATTTTGCCCCGCAGTGGCAGTAGACAAGCCCCGTCAGCGGTTGAATCCCATGCGGTGCGCGCGCTGCGCCGGTCGCTCGCTTTTCCATCTTGGCTTGAATTTCCGCGAACATCTCATCCGAGATAATGCGAAGGTCTTCATCCTGCCGCTCAAGGTGTTCGGACGCGTCGCGCATCTTCGGGATTCGCTTCCCCTTCTCGCGGTTTAAGATCATCTTGCACGCATTGAATCGGGTGCGCCCCGTCAGAATCGGATTGGATAGAATGGCCTGAACCGACGTGTGCATCCATCCCCTGCTCGCATTCTGGCCTTTGGCGTTCTGGCGGCGGGTGAGCATCCCCTTGGCCCGCATCCTCTTGGCGATGATTTTGAACCCAACTGACTCACAAAGGTATTGATGGACAATGTCCCGGACAATCTCCGCTTCGGTGGGATTGATGACTAAATAGCTGTGCGCGACTGCGCGCCACTGTATTTGCTTAATTTACAATGAAAATACGAGAGCTCCTTTCTAGGATGGGTTTATCAAGAACTCACCAGGAAAGGAGTCTCGTATGGCCAGGATGTTCGTTCGGATACAC
>JBBRTW010000293.1:0-9017 GCA_038244055.1 Tepidisphaerales bacterium
ACTGCATCTTATCGCCGACTTCGAGCACCGCATCGGCCGGCATGAGTTCCAGCGAAACCGGCGTGGCCACCGCCGCCGAGTCCTTCGGCGCGCCCGCATCGAGCCAGCGGAGGATGGTCGCATATAACTGCGAATCTTCCTTGAATCGGCTCCCGCCCGTGTGCGAAACTTTTCCGGTGGACTTGGTCAGCATGAGTGAATCTTCGGGGAAGGCCAGGTTGATCCGGCGGCCCGGCTGCTCGCGTGTGATGCGGATGTAATCGCCATCGGGATCGAAACCGAAGAGCGAAATGCGGAAGCCATCCTTGCCCCGCGCCGATCCGTGGCAGCCGCCGGTGTTGCAGCCCGAGCGGAGGAAAACGGGCATGACATCCAGCTTGAACGAAATCGGCCGCTCGACCTTGGCCTCTTTCACAGTCACGGGGACTTTGGCCGTATGCCCATTGTACGAGACCGCCAATTCCGTCGCCCCATCCGCCAGCGGAAACAGCGAATGCCCATTCAGCTTCGCCAGCGCGGGGTTGGCGAAGGCGAACTGGCATTGCGCGGTGACATCCATCGTCACCCCATCGGGCCGCGTGTAGCGCGCGACAATCGCCTGCCGGTCGGCCGACGTTTCGAGATTGACATTCGGCGGGAAGACCTCAAAGCGCGCCGCCCCCTCCGCGCGCGGCCCCGGTGAAGGCTCGGCCGACGGCGCTGGCGCAGCCCCCGTCAGCACCACAACCGCAAGAAGCGCGATGCACAATCCGGCCGCGGTGAGCGTTTGATATTTAGGTTTCATAGGCGGGCTCACGGAAAAGAACTGTCTCTCGTAGCACGGGCATCCTGCCCGTGTATGCAGCGATCGTATGGAACACATCAACTCAATATGGCTCAACCGACATGGGCAGGATGCCCATGCTACAAATCATTTCGCCGGCTTCTCAGTCTTCACCTTCGGCTTGGCCGGATCGCCGGCCTTGGTCGGATCACCGGCCTTCACCGGCTGCGTCGTCGGCTTGCCATCCTTGCCCAATGGCGCATCCACCCGGAGCACCGCGCCCCGGCCGACATTGTGCTGGATCGGCTCGCCATCTTTCATAATAGTCACGCGCACGAACAGCCCATTATGCTGCGCCGCCGGCGTGATCTTCGTCGTGACCACATCGAAATCGATCTTCGTATCCGCCGCCGTGATTTCCTTCGCCTCAACGGTTGTATTTCCCGGCAGTCCGACCAATTCCGCCTTGGCCTTGCCTTCCCATTTGGTCTTCACATCCAGTTCGGCGAACATCTTCACCGTCTTCGCTTGCTCGACGGTTGCGTTGGCGATCTTGGCCGAGAGAAACGGCGCGGCGACATCGAGTGAAACAAACGGCGATGCAACCCAGGTCAGCCCATTCGCATCTCCCGATCCCACCACCAGCACATGCCACTGCTTGACCGGCGCGCCGTCGCTGGCGTTGATGATGTAGTCGGCCTCGTTCTGGTTGGCCGGGATTTCCATCTGCGCCAGCGCCTCGATCCCCGGCGGCTTGAAGAGAAAGCGCACCGTGATCGGCCCCGTGAATTCCCTGGCCCGCTCGGCGATTACCTTGAGCTTGATTTCCCCGCCCTGAACCAGCGGCACCTTCGGCTGCACGATCCGCAGCCTGTAGGGCGCATCCTCTGCCACCGCCACCGCCATCTTGTCAACGCTGGCGGTATAGAACGCCTGCTGGTTGCCGTTGGTGACCAGCTCGATGACCTGCTTGAAGGCGCTGTGAATGCCCGCGGCGGCCTTGGCATCCGGCGGCGTCGCCTGGAGTTCCACCAAACTACCGCTGACCTTCGATGCCGGCGTCGCCTCGAACAACACCGGCACAGTATCCACGCCCGGCTCGATGTTCATCGCCGTCATCTTCACGCCCGCAGGCAGATTCAGGCCACTCAAGGCAAGCGGGCCACCCGCCACATCCGCGCGCTGGATGCGAATCAGCGTGGCATAGAGATTGCCGTGCGGTATGGGAACGGCGTTGCGCTCTTGCGAATAATTCACCGAGAAGTTCGGGATCGCCATGGTAATTGCCGGCTGAACCGGCGTGATCTCCACTCGATAAGCGTATTGATCGCCCGCCGCGCGAAGGTGATCGCGAACGCGAACGAAATAATCCCCATCGGCCGGCACATTCAGGCGGACGTACGAATCCGGGCCGCCACTATCATCATTGGTCGCAATCTGCGCCCCTGCCGAGTTGTAAACCGTCAGCACCGAATCGAGCGGCGAGCGCAATCGCCGGGCGTAGACGTTGACCTCCAGCACCTGGCCCTTCTTGGCGACGAACTTGAAGTAATCGGTATCCTGATACTTCACCTCCGCGGAGGCGGACTTGCTCTCCACCCCACCGGCCGTTTTGGGGTCCGCGCTGGATGATGAGATGATCCCGTTGAACGCCACCGGCAGCGGCCCGTTGTACGCCGTCGCGGTCTTCATCGAATCGTTCGGCTCGACCTCCATCACATTCGGAAAATCGACCACCCGGAAATGATTCCCCGAAGGCGGCGTCTGCCCATCCTGCTCGGCGAAGAGCATGAAATCCGCATCCGGTTTCTCTGGGAGTTGTATCGTCTGCTCGAACGTCCCCTTCACATCGCCGATGAATTTGACGGCTAACTTTTGCCCCACCTGCCCGCCCAGCGGGTAAACCACGCGCGGCCGCGGGAAGGTGCCGACATGCAGCCGGTAGTAGCTATCCGCGCTCCCGCCGAAAGCGCTCTCGCGCACCTGGATAATGTACTTGCCATCATGGGGCGCGATGATCGAAGCCACCGAATCCTGCTTGAGCAGGGCGGTGTCATCGGAGGCCGACAGCTCGAAACGCTTCTCATCGAGAATCGCGACGTACGGATCGAAGGCCACGCCGCCGAGGCGCATCCCTTCGATCTCGGCCGTGATGCGCTGGCCCTTCTTCGCCTCCACCACGAAGAAATCCTGATCTTCATTGTCGATCACGCCCGCCACCGAGACATTGAGCGGAATCGCCTGCGGCGTCTTGAAATCGTTGTTGGGTTCCTTCTCCGCGATCACCGGCAACGACCCCACCCAGAACGTGCGGAACTCGGAGATGCCCGTGGCCGTTCGCAGGCGAACCCCATACTCGCCGATCCGCGCATCGGGCGCGATCTTGGCCGTGACCGCCACCTTCTGCCCGCCCTTATCCGGAGTCACCTTGGTGATCGTGATGCCGGGTTCGTAGATGAACACTTCCTGTGCATCCGACAGCCGCGCCCCTTCAAACGAAAGCGTGACTTCCGTCCCGCGCTGCCCGCCACGCGGCAGGATGCGGTTGAGCTGCGGCGAAGCGGCCTGTGCTCCGGCCGCCACCACGGCGGCCGAAATGATCGCGAGAAATCGAATCCAGGCGCTGCTCGCCCGGGGATTCAGGCCATTGGGCAATCGGTTGTTGGGCATATTGCAAATTCTCCGATGCGATTCGAGCTGTTCTGGATGAGGTTAGACAACTGGCAAGCGATGCGATCGCTTGCCAGTGCTTGCTTCAAGTTCGCCGGCCGCGATCGAATCAGACGATGAGATCTTTGAGCACCTTGCCGCCGCGGACGATATCGATCGGGCGGTTGCCCGCCGCGATCAAGCGCTTTTCCGGATCGATGCCAAGCTGGTGATAAACCGTGGTCGCGAAATCTTCGACGCAGACCGCATCGGTCGCCGGCTCGCCGCCGGTCGAGTCGGAAGTGCCGTAAATCAGGCCCTTCTTGATCCCGCCGCCGGCCAACACTGTGCTGAAAACGCGCGGCCAGTGATCGCGCCCGGCATCCTTGTTGATCTTCGGTGTCCGGCCGAACTCGCTGGAAACCATGATCAGCGTGGAATCCAATTGTCCGCGCTGTTCCAAATCCTTGATCAGCATGGCGAAGGCCACATCAAACTCCGGCATCTGCCGGCGGAAGGCGTTCTGAATCCCCGCGTGATGATCCCAGCCGCCGAACGTCATCGAGACGAACCGCACGCCCGCGCCGACCAGTCGCCGGGCCATCAGCATCCGCATCCCCGCGGTATTGCGGCCATACTGATCCTTCAGCGCATCGGATTCGGATTCGAGATTGAAAGCCTCGCGGGCTTCCTTGGAAGAGATCATGTTGTAGGCGCGCTGATAGAACTCATCCATCGAGGAGAGGGCATCCGATTTTTCGATCGATTTGAAATGCGAATCGACCGCCGCCAGCATGTCTTTGCGGCGATTAAACCGGGCATCATCCAGCGCGGCCGGCATCCGCAGGTCGCGAACCGTGAAACCCTTCTGGGTCGGATCGCTGCCCAGCGAGAACGGGCCATATGCGCTGGAGAGGTAGCCGCTGCCGGCGAACTCGTTGGGCACGCCGGGAATGCAGACGTACGGCGGCAAGTTGTTCTTTACGCCCAGTTCATGCGAGACAACCGATCCGAATGAGGGGTACTGGATCGCCGGGCTCGGCCGGTAGCCGGTGAACATGTTATGCGTGCCGCGCTCGTGGGCGGCCTCGCCGTGGGTCATCGAGCGGATGACCGTGATCTTGTCGGCGACCTTGGCGGTCTGCTGCATCATTTCGCCGAAATATTCCCCCTCGACCTTCGTTTTAACCGTGCCGAACGGCCCGCGGTATTCGATCGGCGCGTTGGGCTTCGGGTCGAAGGATTCATGCTGGGCCATCCCGCCCGGCAGGAAAATGTGAATAATGCTCTTGGCCGGCCCTTCCTTGGCCTTGCCGCCATGGGCATCCTGAACGGCCTCGGCCGCCATGGCTTTCTGACGGAAGAAATCGCCGAGCGTCAGCCCGAGGCCTCCGATGAGGCCGACATACATGAAGTCGCGCCGGCTCGGCCGGACGTGACGCGGATCGTTGCACCAACCGTTTTCGTTCCGCTGGCTCATAGAAGTGTCCCTGCCATGTAAAGCGGACCACTGAAGTGTTCTACCCGGGCGCACCGCGTGAACCCGGGATGGTTCGTTACTTCTAAAATATAGCCCGCTCGAATCACCCCGTTGAAAGGTGATTCGCTTTTAATCATGCAAAAGCGCAAGGTTTTGACATTGCCGTCGTAGCACGGGCATCTTGCCCGTGTAACCGGTTCTCGTCCATGTGAACCTTCACCGGCACACCGTGCGCCCCGGTAAAACGGGCATCTTGCCCGTGAAACCGGTTCTCGAATGAAAAATTCGTATCTAAAACTCCGGCGTTCCCCTTCTCGCATGGGCAAGATGCCCATGCCACAAACGGAGGCTATTTCCGCTGGTCCATCGCCGACCATAGGGCGTCGATGGCCGAATTATATTCCCCCGAAAACGGCTCCTGGGGTGCCTTGAGATAATCGACCGATGCCCCGTTCGCGTTTGAGAAAACGAAGATGGAGCGCGGCTGCCAGTGGGCCGACCCATCGCCATAGAGCACATTCAAGCCTTCGGCGTGGCGGGTCAGAACATGCCGCTCGGTGGCCATCATATCCGCCAGGATGGCGCGGTCCTTGAACCTCGAAAGGCGCGGCAGGGCGAAATTCGCGAGGGTCCCCTTGAGGTCATCGGGGATGAAGTTCTCGCTGTTCATCGCGTACCCGGCTTGGATGTTTTTCGTAGGATCGCCATCGGGTCCGGGCGGCCAGGGGTTGTCGGAGGTGGCGAACATGTACTTGGGATTGTTCTCCGAAGGGCAGTAGAAAGGCTTGGGCTCTTTCATCAGCCCGGCGACATAAAGCCGGCCAAACAGAACGTACTCGTGGGCGGTCGCGGAATAGACCATCGAGTCGAATTGCTTGTAAGGCCCGCGCCAGCCGATGACCACCTGATCCTTGTTTTCTCCCGCGTAGAAGTGCAGCGCCGTATGCACCTGCCGCAGATTGCTCAGACAGGCAACCCGCCGGGCCTGCTCGCGCGATTTGGAGAGGGCGGGCAGGAGCAGGCCAATCAGGAGTGCGATGGTCCCAATTACAACCAGAAGTTCGACGAGCGTGAACGCCTGCCTCGGCCGCCGCGAATATCCTTCCCGCACCCGCATGGTCGGAATTGTAACTTATTTCTGGTCCGGTAGCGCGGGGGACTTGGGGTTGGATTTTTCTTCCTGCGGCGCCTGCGGAACCTTGGGGATGTCCTTGGGAGATCCGCCTGGAGTCGGCTGGTCCACCCGCTCACCCGCCTGTCGCGTGCCGCCCGAATGCCAGCCCCCCGGTGAATCCGATTCCTGGCAACCAGCCATCGCCAATCCAAGTCCGAGGAAACCGGCCGACAAAATCTTTCGAAAGGGGATGCGCATTGAACCTCCATGTGAGTAATGGTCAACAATGAGCAAGGGAGGTGCCGATGGCATTTGGGAGTGGATGGGGCCGGTCCATGGGTGAATTAGCGACAAATTGACACGATCGGTCGTTTAATTGCTGCTTTGTGGTGCGGCCATCCTGGCTGCGGCTGCAGGCCCAAAAGACAGAGCGCGATCCCGGCCCTCAAGTCATTTAGAAATCAGAATCCCCGCCCGAATCCGCTGGCCCCGGATCAAACCCTGGATCGAAGGGGACCGGATCGGAGGGACTTGGAGAGGGCGAAGAATCCGAACCCGACGATGAATTGTCTGAAGGCGTGTCATTCGACGGCGGCGACGGCTGGGTCGAAGGCGCGCCCGGCACCGTCCACTCATCCGGCGGGAAATCGCTCGAATCGTCATAGGGCGCGAAGTAGGGATCGTCAAAGGCCGCGAAATCATCCGCGGCATCTTTGTAGCGCGGGTTGATCCGATCATTCCCCGGCCCGCCAATCATGCGATCTTTGCTGGTGCCGTAAAGAATGTCATCATCCGGCCCGCCGTATTCTTCATCCCGGCCGGCGTTGCCATCGAGGATGTCATCATCATCGTTGCCGTACAGCAAATCCCGCCCATCGCCGCCGCGGATGAAATCATCCCCTTCGCTCCCCCACAGCGTATCGTTTCCATCCCGGCCAAGCACTTCATCGGCATCCGGCCCGGCATCAACAAAATCATCCCCGCTGCCGCCATCGATGTAATCCGAAGCAGTGCCGCCTTCCATCGAATCGTTCCCCGCGCCGCCGCTAATATCATCATTCCCCGATGCGCCGATCAGCGTGTCATTCCCATCCTGCCCGGCCAGCGTGTCGTTGCCGAATCCCCCGAGCATTCTTTCGCTGCCCGGCCCGCCGCGGAGAAGGTCGTTGCCGGAATTCCCGTAGATCGAATCATTTCCCGATCCGGAAATGATCGTATCGTTCCCTTAATCCCCCTCGGCCATCACCGGTTGGCTCAACGATTCGGCGATCTCGATGCGATCGTTCCCGCGATAGCCGATCACATCGATCTGGCGAACCTGCGCTGCCGTGAAGTAGGAGCGCGCACCATTGATCGTCGCTCGAATCGTAACGCCCCCATCGCGTGTGTTTATGGAGATCAGATCCGAGCGCCGGCCGCCTTGAACCAGAAGCACATCGCCCACCAGAGCGGCCGAGAGAAGCCGGCGCTGCTCCAGTGATTCAAGACATTCCCCCGTGACTCTGCACCCGCGATTTGAATGATGCCGGAGCATGTGGCCTCCCGGAACGAGCCTGCTACCCATGGATATTCCACTCCATGAAGCACTGACCCGGCCGGCGGAGGGAAGTTAGCGGAAAAATCCGCTTTAACTCCTTTGCCGTTCGGCATATCCATCGATCACCTGATCGAGCCGGCCGGTCGCCGGGTCCATGATCATCCCATGAACCGCGACATCTTTCGGGAGCAGCGGATGGTTTTTCACAATGGCCACGCTCTCGCGCACGCCAGTCTCAACATGGTCGAAACCCGTGAGCCATTTTTGTAGGTCGATGCCCGCGTGGCGGAGCGTGGCGATGACTTCCTCGGAGATGCCGCGCTCTTTGACCTTGTCGAGCACGCGCCCGCATTCCAGGCCGGTCATGCCGCAGCCGTAATGCCCGATGACCGCGACCTCGGTGGCCTTGAGTTCATAGACGGCCACCAGGATGCTGCGCATCACGCTGCCGAAGGGATGCGAAACGATCGCGCCGGCGTTCTTGATCAGTTTGACATCGCCATTGCGAATGCCCATCGCGCGGGGGAGCAGCTCCACCAGTCGCGTATCCATGCATGTCAGAACCACCAGCCCCATGTTGGGGAACTGGTCCGTCAGATAAGGAATGTAATCCTTGTTGGCGACGAAGGTGCGGTTGTGTTCGAGAATTCCAGTGATCAGGGACATCGCGCGGAATAGTAAGCGGATGGAAGGCCGGGCACAAACAGTCATTGTCAATTGTCAATGGTCCATGGTCAATGGACAATTGGCGATGGACAATGGACACTTCGTTCCATGCGTGCCCTGCTCTTCGATCAGGAACTCTCCTTCCGCCCGCGCCATACCGCGCCCAGGACGGAATTGGGGGATTGCCTCATTAAAGTCCGCCAGGCGGGGATCTGTGCGACCGATTTGGAGATCACCCGCGGTTACATGGGCTTCAAGGGGATTCTGGGGCATGAATTCGTTGGAGAAGTCGAAGAATCGGCCGACAAATCCTGGCTGGGCAAGCGGGTGGTCGGCGAGATCAACGTCGTCTGCGGGCGCTGCGACCTCTGCCTGAGCGGGTTATCCAATCATTGCCGAAATCGCACGGTCCTGGGCATTCTCAATCGCGATGGTGCCTTCGCGGATTACCTTCGCCTCCCCGCCATCAACCTGCATGAAGTCCCGACCAGCATCGAAGATGACCAGGCCGTTTTCGTCGAACCCCTGGCGGCCGCGTTCCAGATTCTGAAGCAGGTCAAACTCGATGGGAGAAAATGGGTGACAGTCCTGGGCGATGGCCGGCTAGGCCTGCTCTGCGCCCAAGTCTTAAGAAACGCCGGCTGCCCGGTGCGGGTGATCGGCAAGCACCCCGAAAAAATGCGACTCTGCGACCAATGGGGCATCCGCAGCCGCCCGGCCAGCGACATCACCCCGCGCCACGACCAGGACGTCATCGTCGATTGCACCGGCAGCGCCAGAGGGCTGGAGATGGCGATGCAGTTGGTTC
>JBBRTW010000294.1:0-8995 GCA_038244055.1 Tepidisphaerales bacterium
AACACCTGGGGATCGATACGCTTTTCGTGGGGTTTGGGCTGTCCGATGATCGGGTTCACAGCCCCAATGAGAAGTTCGATCTGGATGCGTTTTACAAGGGAACGCGCACGGCGGCGGCAATTTATGGGGAATTGGCGAAGTTGTGAGCGCGGTCGTTTGGGCGACATCGGCACAACATGCCTGTGTCGTCATTCACCGTGCTCGTGGAGTTTGCCCTGGTAATCGGCAAAGAGTGATTCGATGCTGTTGATCTTTGTGTATGGCGCGAGCACCCAGTTCTGATCTTGCATCGCAACAGAGATCGTGAAGGTCAGCAAAGCGACCGTCCCGGGATCAAAAACATCGTAAATGTCTCCATTTATCAGCTTTATTCGAAATGGTTCGAATGGAGTTCGCCCCAGCAGGATTTCTAATTCGGATTTGATCACGATTCACCCTCCTGGTCAGTTGGGCACCGCTTCCAACTGGTCGACGCGGTCGATTAGTTCCAGGCGAATCCAGCGAAAGTGCTGAGTCGTGTCATCCCCGTAAATCAACTGTCGCTTCATCGCCACGGCCTGATTCAATCGGGTCACGTCATAGTGCTCGCCCGTGGTGAGCGTGACTCGAAATGGCGCGAACGGCTTTCGGTAGAGCCAATCTCGAAGTTGTTCATGGGTGACCATGTTCAAATTATATTCGACGGAGAGAGAAAACGGCAATTTATTTCCCCATCACCACCGTACAGTCCCCCTCAATATAATCCTCCACCTTCCGCACCCGCTCGCTCAGCGATCGCGCCAATTCCATCACTTCACCCACCCGATGCCAGATCAAATAATCCGCCGCCGCAAGCCCGGGCGAGCAGAGGAAGTTAAACACCACGCAGCGGTTGGCCGCATCGAACGCCTTTCGCAATACATCCTCAAACGACCCGGAATCCAGCGTATTGAGCGATCCACTGAACACAATCACCTCCGCCCCATCAAACAGCCGCCGGGGGTCGGCCACGAAATCGGCCTCGATGATCCTGCTCCGGTCCCACACCTTCGCCTTCTCCCGCGCCGCCGCCGCAAGGCCCGGCACGCCTTCGATCCCCACATATTCCGCCGGCCAGATATTCCGCTGCGCCAGGTAATCGAGCAGATCGCCGCGGCCGCATCCTACATCCCAGACCCGCGCGCCGGTCAGATCCACCAGCGCCCTGATCGCATCGAATCGAATCGCCTGCGTGCGCGGGCTGGCCCAGAGGAGCGAGCCGAAGCCGCCGCGGTGCTCGCGCGTCGCCCGCACATAAGGCTGGAGATACGGCAAGAGCGGATCGATGGGTGGGCCGTCGTTTTCCGCCATGAGTGCCCCTAGGCGCCGAAGTCGCAGATCGATTCCACATACGCGGCCGACCCATCGCGCAGCCAGCCATCGAGCTGCGCCTGCTCCTTGAGCTGCTGGCCGCGCCGTCGGGGCACGACGAAGAACGAGCAGTGGATCCCCGCCAGGGCCGACATATCGCTCCAGAGTTTTTCCCACTGGGCCACGGGGAAGACATCCTCCTGCCCATGGCCCCAGCGCTTCTTGACTTCCTTGAGCGTGATGTACGTGGGCATCCGCCCGCCCAGTTCGCGCACGGCGGCGGATACTTTTTCCTTGTTCGACAGATCGCCGCGCGTCAGGCCGAGCGCTGTGAGAAGCTGATCGATATCGATCCAGGTAGTCATCGAGTTGTAGTAGGAGAGCTTGAATTCCTGCTCCTCGCGCGGCATGGCAAGACCCTCGACGAGGCGCACTTTCCCGTTGACCCGCGCCAGCCCGCCGCCGCGATCATCGATCCGGCGGGTGATCACTTCAAAGCTCAGGCAGCCGCCTTTGGCGATGTGCAGGCCAAGCATTCCGGGGTCGAGATCAGCTCCGAGCGTGTCGATGTTGTGGAGCATGAGGTGCTTGAGCTTCGGCCGCTCTTTCAACAGCGATTCGAGCACGCCATTAAGAAGCAGATTCGGAATCTCGAACCAGTGGCCCACCGGATGCAAACACTGCGGCGCCAGATTATCCGTGTAATCCTTCCCCTCCCCGGCCGACTGCGCCCAGCCGATCAGCGCGGCGTGGCCGGACTCAATCATCTTCTGCTTCTGCTCATCCTGGATCTTCTGGGGAGTTTCTTCCCAGTGGAAGCGGAGGTCGCGCACCATGGGGATCATCCGCAGGCCGATCGATCGCCCGGGGGAGAGGAGCAGGGGGCCGGCATAATTGTAATGCTGATTAGCGATTAGATAGTTCTCGATGGGGGCGTGCGTGAGATATGAAGTGGTCACCACATGCGCCGGCATAATCCCGGCCGACTTCCCCGCCCGCCGGCTCTTGGCCAGATGCACTTCGACGAAAGAGCGATGTTTTCCGCCGAGTTTGGCGAAGGGATGCAGCGCTTTGACCACGCCCGCGCCTTGAGTCCACCGGCTACCAACGCCGGCCGCGAGCGAGACGACCGCCACTTGCCCCTCCGCCAGCGCCCTTTTTCCGATCTCCACCATCTGCGCATCGACGCCGTTCTGGGCGTCGATGACATCTTCGCGCATGACATCTTCGATGAGCGTGTTGGCCGGGAGACGATTCTGCGCCAGGCCGATCCGGCCGTTGCGCAGATCGGATCGAATCCGCTCGTGCTGCTTAGCATCAAACCCGTTGGCATCGAGCAACTGTTGCAGGGTTTGGCCGGTGCCATCATCGGTTTTCGCGCGGGGGAAGAGGCGGTCGAAGAGGGTCTGCACCATCCCCGAAAGCTCCGGGTTGGTGCGGCAGGCCGCGCCGAAGCGATCGAGCTCCGCCCGGGCCAAGGGCGAGAGCGAGCGCGGATCGGCTCGCAGGAGGCTGGGAACGCGCATCGCGTAATACCCGCCGGGGAGGACGGCCTTGTCATCCGCCAGAAGCTCGGCCCAGGTGCCGCGCGGGTTGATCGCGAAATCGTAAACCACCGGTTCCATCGCAAACGGCAGCGCATCCTGCAATTCCCGGCGGGTGCGGCTCATGACATCCTGCAAAAAGACCTGCGCCTCTTTCTTGCGCGCGGGCTCGAAGATGAAGCCCATCCCGCCGCCGGACATGCCGCCCAGCATCCAGAAGCCTTTGAAATCATCCTTGAAATGGGCGCGGGTGCGGTCGATGAGCGTTTGCGTATAGAAGTTGTTGGCCCAGGGGATGATGGTCTGGATCGGTTCGAAGAAATTCTTGGTGGTGGCTGCGCCGACGGCGGCGACATCGCCATTTTTCAGGGCCGTGAGGATCTGATCTAGAATCTTCAGCGCCGCATGCCGCGCGGTCCATTCGCTGGCCGAGCGGAGGAGATATTTTTCAGTGACCATCTCCAGGATTGGTCCGACATTCTGGGCCATCCCGCCATGCACCAGCACGAGCGAATCCTGAAGTTTCTGGCGGGTGGCTTCGGAGCAATCATCGCTGGAGAGGATCTTGTGATTGGGGAGCAGGCGGCCGCGACTCGTGCCGAGCTCCGGGTCGCCTTCGCCGGCGGGTGCGCCAGTGATCAATTTCATGCCCGGCCAGACACCGCCTGAATCCTGCCAGCCGCCCCCTGATCCGCCGAGCCATTCGCCGAGGATGGCGCGGGCGGCGACCAGTCGGCGCTCGGGTTCGGAGAGCTGGCCGGTGAGATGTTTCGCCTGGCCGGTGGCGCGCATGCAGACGGCGATCAGGCCGGCGAGGAGATTGGTGGAGACGGCCAGGCGCGATCCCTTGGGAATGTTGTTGACATTGGAGGTGATCTCCAGCCCCAGGCCTGGGCCGACCGTGCTGGCGAGAACATCCTTGAGTTCCAGACCCGACCCCTCCAGCCCCGGCGGAATAATCCCTGCCGCGATGATGGCTGCCTTCAGCAGACCCAGATAATCGCGCGCGAAATCGTAGACTTCGGGGAGATTATCGATCTCCGCATCCGCGCCCAGATCGACGCTGACCAGCCGCAGCACGGGCTTGTCGATCACCCGCAGATACGCCTCGACCGGCGGGCGCGGCGCTTTATCGCGGCCTGTCACCGCCAGATCGATCGACACATTCAACACCCGCGCCCCTTCGGGGAAATCCATCCCGAGGAAAAAGATATCGCTCCACCCCGAATGCGATAAATCCATCCGCACCGGCGTCTTCTCCGCCAGGATCGGATACAGACCCGTCCGCGCGCTGCGCTGCAACAGCTCCGGCCGAAGCCGCAGCGGCTGATCCGATCCATGCCCCACCCGGAACATCCACTGATTCCCGCGCACGCTCCGCACCGAGCGCCGCACCTGATTGGCGAGGGTCGCGAAGGCCAGATCTTTGTAAGCGGCCGCCAGCGCCGATGAAATCGCATCGCTCGGCCCCTTGGCGCGCATCTCCGCGAGAAAAATATCGATCGCCTCTTCGAAGCGCCGGTTCAGCAGATGCTCGTACCCATCGAACGGAATGAGCCCCTTGGTCGAAACGCCTTCCTTGGAGGGCAGGATGAACCGATGGATCGCATAAAGAAAAAACAGCGCCCGCACCCGCTCGTACAGGTTGGTGCTGGCGCGGCGGAACGCATCCAGCCCCTCGCACTCGGCCAGCAACTGCGCCGTCGAAAGTGTTTCCACCGCCGATTCCAGCGATCGGTTGCGAACAGCGGGCTGGTCGGATTGAATGATTTGAATGAGGGAGGCGGTCATAGTTGATTTTGTGCTTTCAGTACGTCAGTTCGATCCCGCGCGCCAGCAGATAGGCCCGTGCCAGTTCCCAGCGGCTGTCGACCAGTTCATCGAAGGCCGCCCGCCAGTCGCGGCGGGCATTTCGGTATTCATCATCCTGTGCATCCAGGAATGCCTTGATCGCCTCAGGCTCCATCGAAATATCCGCCGCCCAGAGGTGGGATTCATAATCGTCCAGCACAGCCAGCGATTTTCGATCCCCCGCGGCCGCCATATGCTGCTTGGCTTCGGGCAAAAAGCGGACCATCGGCGAGAGGAAGAAACCATCCCACCCCTCCAACTCCGACAGCGTCTCGATTTCCATGATGATGTAGACGTAGCGCTCTTCCGGCGTCAGCGAATCCGCATCCGCCATTCCGCGCTCGTACAAATCCATCGGACCGAATGATCGCTGCGGATTCATGGGGGCTCCCGTTCCGATTACGCCTTTCGCGCCGCCAGCAATTCCACCATCTGCGCCAGCACTTCATCGCGATCCTGTCCATCCAGGGCCAGTGCGAGCTGCGCCATCAGCAGGCCGTATTTTCCGCCCATGTCATAGCGCCGGCCCTGCACCTGCAGCGCCAGGTACTTCTCCTTGGCCGCCAGTTTCGCCAGCGCGGGTGAGAGCTGAATTTTCCCATCTTTCCCGGCCGCCGCATCCAATTCACCCAGCAAATCCATCACCGCCGGCGTCAGCACATGCATCCCGAAAAACGTCAGGTAATACCCCGCCCGCAACCCCGGCACGATCAGCGATTGCTCGGCCTCCGTCGGCGTCGGCTTCTCCAGCACATTTTCAACTTCATAGAGATCGTTTCGTTTCGGCACGCGCTGCCCGCCGACCGCGCCGAAATGGGGCAACTGGCTTTCGCGGGTCGGCTGCACGGCCGAGACGGCGCAGTTCTCGGCCGCCGCGACTTCCACCAGTTGCTGGGCGCAGCGCTTGGTGTTGCTCGAAAGCGGCAGGTGATCGCTTACCAGGTGCAGGAAGGCTTCGCCGGCGGCGAAGGATTTGGCGGCGAACAGGGCATGCCCGTATCCGCGCGGCTGCGCCTGCTCCACGAAATGGAGTCGCCCCGCATGTTCACCGGCGGCCGCGGAATAAGCTTCCTTGTCGCCCGGATGAATCACCACGCAGATTTCCTCGGTTCCGCTGCTGGCCGCCTCCTCGATCAGGATTTGCAGCGCGGTCTTCTGGCGGCCGTCGCGATCGACGAATGTTTGCAGGGGGATGGTCCTCTGCCCCTTGCCGGCGGAGGTGATGATGGCCTTGGTGATCTTCATGCCCAGAGTATCCACGCGCATGGGCATTGTGGCAACGCGCGCCTCCCAATGGATGGCTTGGGCAACTATTTTACAGCCTCTGGCGGCCTTTCCCAAGCGGCGTCATTGGATGCGATTTGCCGTGCTGCTCAATCGCCGCGTGGGAGAGGGCGGAGGTAAGGGGTCTGCGGCACTTTGTCTTCAACTCGTCCAATACGCGCGCTTGCTTTACTGCGCCACAAACTGCACCGGCATCGTCGCCTCCGCCACTCGGCTGGCGTTCTGATCGACCACCGTCACCTTGAGCAGATACCGCCCCAGCGTGATATTGGCCGGGAAGCGCGTCTTCTTGACGATGAAGAAATCGTGCCGGCGGCGGCGGGCGAAGTCGGTGATGTTCTCGGTTTTGTCCTGCCACACGGGCAGGCCGGTTTCAGTGTAGAGGACGACTTCCTGGCTCAACTTACTCTCCCACTGCTTCTTCTCGTTGAGATGCGATGAGAAGTTTTCCACCTCGCAGTAGATGATGACCGGATGCTCGCGCATCGCCGTGAACCGCGCCGGCTCGATCGGCTCGAAAACGCCAAATCCATCCACGCGCGTGCAGAGCGAGACGGTCGGAATGACCAGGTCTGCCTGCGCCCGCAACCGGTCCGCCATCTCCAGCAGCGGGCGCACTTTCTTCCACATCAGCATGTTGTTGTCCGAGCGAATGACGCTCCGGAAGTTGGACATTCCATCGAGGACGGTCGAAAGCAACTCCCGATCCTCGGCCGCCAGATTCGACATCGCCGCCAATTGCGGGACCGGCTTATCCTTCAAGAACTCGGCGAGCTGGTAATCCAGATGGGCCCAGACATCGCGCGGGCTGTCGCGCAGATGCTTGCCGATCGCCTGATCGACCGGCCCGAATCCCGTCTCGGCGGCCGGGTCTTTGGGGGCAATGTAGGGGCGGCGCTCCATGCTGCTGTCCGCCAGCAGGCGCGCGGCATTGGCGGCCGCGATGTTTCGCGCCTCGGCACCGCGCGGATCGAGGTTGCGCGGATCGCCTCCGATCAGCGCGGAAGCCTGGTTCGCATTCGAAGGCGTCGCATCCACCTGCGGCTTTTCCAGCGGGATGACCGTCACGGGGATTTCCGGCTTTCGCGCGGGCGCGCTGGCGGCCGGGCCGATCCGAAAATCTTCCGGCCGGGCGAAATCGGCCGTGCCGCCCGTATCCGTGCGCTCGCCGGGGCGCTTCATGTGGTTGGGCATCATCGCCTCGATCTCCTTGGTCCACGCCTGCGTCTTGGCCGCCAGCGCCTGGGGCGTGTCGATCACCGGGTCCGGCGAAGGGGTGACGGCGGCAACCGGCGGCGCGACCGGCGCAATCGGCCCAGCAGGCTGCGGAGTGGATTGGCACCCACCCAGAACCAGGATCGTGGCGACGGAAAAAATGACCCCATTGAGGCGGCGATTCATGGAATTCTCCATCCTTGGAATTCACTCGGGACATGGCTCGACATCCTGTCGGCCAATCAACCCCGACTATAACGCGCGCGACTATCATGGCAACCGTCCCTTCGCATTACGCAGCGCGTTACTCAATGCGCGGAACTTCGAGCGTGTCATTCTGAGGCAGCTTGAGGCGACCGAAGAATCTAGCCCCACCGTATCCGCTCACCAAGTCTCGCCAGATGCCCGCACGAGAAAGTGCCGACCCGTCCATCACCTACCGCTCCTGCCCACTTATCTCTCCCACCGCCACCCCGGCCGGAGGCAGCAGAATCTGCGCCCGCACATCCTCATAACCCACGCGCCACCCCAGGCGCTTCAACTCCGCCGCCAGCCGCCCATCGCCGCGCGGCACCACCGCCGCATCGGCCTCCATTCCAGCGATGAACCCCCGCATTTCCCCCTCCCCGCCCAGGCAGGATTTCTTCCAGAAATCCCCGCTGAAACACTGCGTCCGCCCATCCATCAACATCTGAAATCGCGGCCCGGTTCGCCATTCCAGATACCCGCCCCAGTTGAACTCATTCAGTATGCGCCCCGTTCTCGGCCGAACCTCCGCCATCAGATAATCCGCCGCCTCGGCCGGATACCCCGGAACCTCCGGCCCATGCCGATTCACCCATGCCGACATTGTCGTACCGGCCGATGGAAATGCCGCTCCGATCCGAACGACCCCCACGAGCAGCATCGCCCCCACCACCCATGTCATCCCCGGCCGGGCCAATGCCCGATCCGACAATCCTCCCAGCATCCGCGCCGCCATGGGCGTCGCGACGATCGCAAATAGCGGCGCATACCGCCCCTTGGATAGCAGCAGCAATGTCGATACCGCCAGTAGCATCCAATCGGTCGCCCCAAACCTCCGCCGCTGCATCACGGCACCAATGAAAAACGCCAGCACCAGCCCGGCCGACACCATCCCAAACGTCCCACTCCAAAATGGCCTCATCTCCGCAAGATACCCCGAAGCCACCATCGGATCGTCGAATTGATAATGCGCCAAAGTCCGAATCACCCCCGGCAGCAGGGGGGTCGCCATGGAAGCCGTCATCACCGCCAGAAAAAGAACCCCATACCGGCGCACTGATGCACGCATCAATCGCGACGATCCCTTCAATCCGCAATCCGCAATCCGCAATCCGCAATTCCCCACCTTCCATTTCCACACTGCTCCCACCAAAACACACCCCACCCAAATCGGCGCCAGAAATACAAACAAATGCACATTCGCCAGCACCAATGTCATCGGCACAATCCACCACACCGCCCGCGATCCCCCCATCGCCCGATCCCGCGCGATCAGCCACCCGATTGCCGCCAGCAGCACAATCGCCATCGTCGCCGGCCGGAAACTCAAATACGGCATGCAAAGAAAAATCCCAAACCCCACCGCCACTACAACCCCCATCGCCCCCCGGTGGGGCAGACATTCTTGTCTGCCCTCAAAAGAACTTTCCGAACCCAGGTTACTTTCCATCCGCGCAGCTCCCTCCTCTCTCCTCCCCACCCAGCATCCCCCCGCCAGCAACGCCACCAGCATCCCCCCCATCACC